>JAWVYQ010000089.1:0-15011 GCA_033722615.1 Promineifilaceae bacterium (SeqCode) | reverse complement strand
GCTCTACGCCGGGACTGCCTTGAAGCTTTCATCCGAATCCGGTCAATTGTGAAGTGGGACCGCTTATACGTAACAAAGGAGAGCACGTGTGAATCAAAGTCACTCTACAAATTCATTCTCTGACCAGCGTCAACCCGCATCCCCATCCAGACAACTCCTGGCTATCATTATTTCTTCAGTTGCAGCCATAACAGCTAATGTCCTTCTCTATTTTATTCTTAAGAATGTTCTTGGCGTCAACTTTATCGCACTCGAGTAGTTTCCGCCGCCAGAAGTGAGTCCACTTCCTGTTACGGAAGTCATCATCTAATGAGAAGCATGAAGTGGAACCAGAAGTTGTGATTGGGCTCAGACGAAGTTGAAACCCCCTCGGCTGGCGTTTATGATAGAGGAATGACACAGGCACACGGGTCAGTCGTTAACCTGGAAGAAGGACGGTCGGTGCAAGAAGCACCGCACACGCGCCTGCGTGGCCGGTCGCTCTGGATGGCGCGCGCTGTGTGGGGGATGATCTTTCTGGTTGTGGCGAGCATGGTGGCGGCGAACGCCCCCCATCTGATGCTGGACACGCGGTACGAGTGGCAAGTGGGCCAGGCGATGGATGCTGCTCGCTCGATTTTCCCCACGGCAACAGCGTTTGTGCGCTATCTGGTTATTTTGAGGGTGATGGCGGCGCTGGTATTCGCGGGCACGGCCGTCTTCCTGGCGTGGCGCCGGGCGGATGATTGGATGGTGCTCTTCACCTCGGCGACGCTGCTCATGCTGATGTTCCTCTTCGGTTTTGGCCTGGACGTGGAGAAGGTTCGCTATCCCCGCTTACTAGAGCAGGCGTTCCCCGCGATTCGCACAGTTGTGCCCACGTTGATATTAAGCGGCCTTCTCGGCCTCTTCTTTCTCTTTCCGGACGGCCGTTTCTATCCGCGTTGGAATCGGTGGGTTGCCCTTTTCGCCTTCGGGTTAAGCGCCATCGGTATTTATGGAATGCTTCATCCCTCTTTTGAGGCTTTCCCAAATTCAATCGATTGGCCGGAAGAATGGGTGTGGTGGCTCTTCGTCTATTCGCTGGTTGGGGCGCTTGCCTTCGGGCTTATCGGCCGTCTTGTACACTATCGCCGCGTGGCCGACGCGATCCAACGACAGCAGATGAAGCTTGTCTTGTTTGGTATGAGCACGCTCATCGTCGTCCTGCTTCTACAGTCGCTGCTGCTTGAAAGCCAAAGCTTTCTTTCTGCTTCCTGGCGTCATTTCATCGCTCTGCATGCGGGGCTCTTCGTTCCCCTTGTTTTGCCGTTGACCATCGGCACGTCGGTACTGCGTTACCGGCTATGGGACGTGGATTTGCTGATCAACCGAGCTCTGGTTTTTGGGGGATTGACGTTGCTGGTGACGGCCGTTTACGTTCTTGTCGTCGGCGTTTTAGGCGTCCTGTTCCAGGAGGGGGGCAACGTCGCCCTCTCCATCCTGGCAACCGGGCTGATCGCCGTGCTGTTTAACCCACTGCGCCAGCGGCTGCAGCAGGCGGTGAACCGTATGATGTACGGGGAGCGAGATGACCCGGTGACGGTCCTTTCGCGGCTGGGGAAACGGTTGGAGGAAACGGCCGTTCCGGGCGACGCCTTACCAGCTCTGGTCGAGACGATGGCGCAGTCGTTGAAATTGCCGTACGTGGCGATTACGGTTAACGGGGATGTGGTCGCCGCGGCGGGCACGGATGGTGAACGGCCGACACACAGATACCCGCTGATTTACCAGTCGCAAGCGATCGGCCAATTGGTGGTGTCTACACGCGCCGATGGGGAGTCGTTCACGGCGAGCGAGGAGCGATTGTTGCGGAACGTGGCCCGGCAGGCGGGGCCGGCCGTGTATGCGGAAAGATTGACGACACAGTTGCAACGCTCCCGCGAGCAGCTGATCACGGCGCGGGAAGAGGAGCGGCGGCGGCTGCGGCGCGACCTGCACGATGGTCTCGGACCGCGGCTGGCAACGTTGACGCTGAAGGTGAGCGCGGCGAAAAATCTGCTACAAAGGGATCCGGAGGCGGCCGATGCGCTGTTGGCAGAAGTGAAAGGGGAATCGCAGAGCGCGATCAAGGAAATCCGGCGAGTGGTCGATGGCCTGCGGCCGTCAGCTTTAGACCAGCTTGGGCTGCTATCGGCTTTGCGAGCGTTTGCGGAGCAGAGTGAGAATGGCCAGACTCGAATCACCTTTCTGGCTCCCGACAGATTGCCGGCTCTACCGGCGGCCGTCGAGGTGGCCGCTTACCGCATCGTTACGGAGGCTGTCACCAACGCCGTACGCCATGCTGGCGCCCGGGTCTGTATTGTCGAACTGGAAGTAGATGACGCCTTATACCTGAGAATACGGGATGATGGGAAAGGCGTGCCGGTGGATTATCAGCCCGGTGTGGGTCTTGCTTCGATGCGGGAACGGGCCGTTGAGTTGGGCGGCCGTTTTGAAATAGAGTCGGGTCCGGGGGAGGGGACAGAGATTACCGTCCGATTGCCGGTAAAGAGGGAGGAGTGAATGACTGAGGTAACGCGGATCCTCATTGCCGACGACCATACGCTCTTTCGGGACGGCTTGCGAGCATTATTCGGCTCCCTGCCGGATACAGAAGTAGTGGGCGAAGCAGCGACCGGCGCGGAAGCGGTTTCCCTGGCGGAAGCGTTGCAGCCGGACGTCGTCTTGATGGATATCCAGATGTCGGACGGGCAGACGTCGAATCTCAACGGGATCGAAGCGACGCGCCAGATCGTGCAGACAAGCCCGCACATCGGCGTCATCGTCGTGACGATGTTTGAAGACGACGATTCGGTGTTTGCAGCGATGCGTGCCGGGGCGCGGGGTTACGTTCTGAAAGGAGCCGACCAAGAGGAAATGTTAAGGGCGATAAGAGCTGTTTCCCGCGGGGAAGCGCTGTTTGGGCCAGAAATCGCTGCCCGCCTGACCTCTTTCTTCAACAGTTCTCAATCTCCAGCAGCCACCGCATTTCCAGAACTCACCGATAGAGAGCGCGAAGTGCTACAACTTGTGGCCCGAGGATTGAGCAACCAGGAGATCGCCAACCAATTGAGCATCAGCGTTAAGACGGTTCGCAATCACGCTTCCAACATTTACAGCAAGTTACAGGTGGTAGATCGGGTGCAAGCCATCATCCGTGCAAGAGATGCAGGAATGGGCTAACGCGTTACTTGACTCCCGTTTTACCTTATGCTCCTCTTTAGGCCTTGACAGCACCCCCCTCATGTAGTAGTGTTTTTATGTAGTGAAACTCCGTTTCTCTCGCCAAAACCACCAGTCTGATGGAGCATGACAGCCGGTATTTCATTGAAGCCCTGCACCGTGGCCTGCGCATCCTTGAAGTTTTCTCGGAGGAAACGCCAGAATTGACGCTGGCGGAAATCGTCGAGGCGGTTGGGCTCGACAAGAGCACGGCATTCCGTTTCGTCTACACGTTGCAGACGCTGGGCTACCTGGAAAGGGACCCAGAAAGCAAACGGTACCGGCCGGGCTTGCAAGTTTTGAAAATGGGCTTTACAGCCCTCAACAGCCTGGACGTCGCGCAACTGGCTCGCCCCTACCTCAAAGGGCTTTCCGAGAAGACGGACGAAGCTACCAACATGGCGCTGCGCGACGGCGCGGAGATCGTCTACGTCGTGCGCATTAGCCCGATGCAGCTCGTTCACATCAATCTACACGTCGGCTCGCGACTGCCTGCCCACTGTACGTCGATGGGAAAAGCGCTGCTGGCCGGACTCCCCCGCGAACAGGTACGCGCGCTGTTGGGAGAGGGTCCCTATGAGGCGCTCACCCCGAAGACGATCACTAGCTTAGACGAGTTGATCGTCGAGCTAGATCAGGTCGGGCGGCAGGGATATGCCGTCAGCGACGAAGAGCTGGTCATCGGCGCTCGTTCGCTGGCTGCGCCCTTGCGGCAGACGGATGGAGATACCATCGCTGCGATTAACATCTGCGTCTCTAGCGCTCGCCTCTCGCGCCAGGAGATGGAGGACCGTTTCGCGAGACCGGTGGTAGAGAGTGCAAAACGCATCTCCACTGCCCTGGGGGGCAGGGTGTGAGTGCTCGAGCGTCGAGATGTCAATCTCGGGCGACCGTGTTGAAAAGATCTCGGTACGTTTCAGTTTTAGAGGAGGAAAGAAATGAAGAAGTGGATAAGGCCAATGGCCATTGTATTATTGTTGGTTGTGGCGCTGGCAGCGTGTTCTGCCGAGCCACAGACGGTAGAAGTGACGCGCGTTGTCGAGGTAGAGGGGGAGCAAGTAGAGGTCACCCGCGTCGTCACAGAGACAGAAGAGGTCGAGGTAGAAGTGACGCGCGTCGTCGAGACGGAGGCTGAGGAGGAGCCAGAAGCGGAACCCACTGAAAGCGATACGATCCTGATCGGTGGCTTTGGGCCGCTTTCGGCGCCCGGCTCTTACCAGGGCGGCACGGAGATGAGGCAGGCTTCGGAAATGGCCGTCGACGAGGTGAACGAAGCGGGTGGCGTTCTCGGCAAGGACGTGGAGCTGATCTTCGGGGATACCGAGGGGCTGCCGGAACGAGGCACGGCCGTGACAGAGCGGCTGATTACGCAGAACAACGTCGTGGGGCTGACAGGCGAGTATCACAGCGGTGTGGCGCTGACAGAGATGGAGGTGGCTCACAAGTATGGCGTCCCCGTTGTCTTTGCGGAACCGTGGTCGGACGACGTCACGGGGAGTGGGTATGACGAGATCTTCCGCATTGCCCCGTCCATCGATTATTACAGCAGCATCTCGACTAACTATATCGCAGAGGTTGGCTGGGAAAAGGTCGTCTTCGTCGTCGAGGATACGGACTACGGCCGGGAACAGGGAGAGACGTGGCAAGCCCAGCTGGAAGATCTGGGCATTACGGACGTGGAAGTGATCTTTGCCGACCCGGCAACCGAAGATTTCACGCCAATTCTGCAACGGATCGCCCAGGATCCGCCCGATATGCTGGCCGGGGTGATCACGGGCATCGGCAACAGCCGCATGCTGAGCCAGGCGTGTGAACTGGGGCTGGCGCCGACGCCGGAGACGGCGTACTACGCCAGCATCGACGCCCAGTACACTGAATTCTGGGAGAACGTCGGCGAGTGCGGCCAGTACGTGTTCTTCACCTACGTGGGCCTGCCTCGTTCGCTCTGGAATGAGAAGACGGAAATGTTTATGACGAACTTCGAGGAGCGTTACGGCACCACGCCGGGGGCGGTGGCCATGGAGGCGTATGACGCCACGCATATGCTACTGGCGGCGATTGAAGAGGCCGGCTCGACTGAACCTGACGCCATCATCTCCGCCCTGGAGCAGATGGAGTATACGGGCGCCTTAGGAGAGATCTGGTTCGAGTACGGGAACCACAATCCGCTGCCCGACGATGAGCCCGCCTGGATGTGGCACCAATGGCCGACGCCGACGGTGATGATCTTGCAGTACACGGAGGTCGGGCAGTCGGTGGACGAGGCGACGGTGGTCTACCCGCCGGAACGGGCAACGGGCGACCTGTACACGGCTCCCCCTGAATAATCACTGAACGACGTCCAGGAACGCTCTCCCCGCCGGGCGGCGGGGAGAGCGTACTCAACGGGTTAGCTGGAAAAAAGTATGGACTACTTTCTTTCGTTATTGATCACCGGCCTGATACTGGGGATCATTTACGCGTTGATGGCGCTGGGCCTGACGCTGATCTTCTCAATCCTCAACGTCATCAACTTCGCCCACGGGGAGTTTTATATGCTGGGCGGATACGCTTCTTATCTGATCCTGGGAGTGTTCACCGGCATTCACCCGCTGCTCATCGTGCCCATCTCGGGCCTGATCGTGGCGGGGCTGGGCATTCTATTCGAGATTTTCTTCCTGCGGCCGATGCACGAGGAGCAGATCGCGCGGCCGGCGGAGTACGCCGTCCTGGTGACTTTTGGCCTGTCGTTCTTTCTGCAAAACCTGGCGCTGGCCCAGTTCGGCCCTTACCCACACGCGCCCCGTCCGTTCTTTGAGGGCTCAGTGGATCTGGGGGTTGTGAACGTCAGCGCCGATCGCCTGACGGCAAGCGTGCTCTCGCTGCTCCTGCTGGGCGCCCTCTTGCTGATTATCAACAAGACGTGGCTGGGAAAGGCGCTGAGGGCGGTGAGCCAGGACAAGCAGGCGGCGGCCGTCGTGGGTATCAACCCGAATGCGATGAATACGGTGGCCTTTGCCCTGGGTGTCGGGCTGGCGGCGGTGGCCGGCGCTTTGCTGGCCCCGGTGTTCTCGATTACGCCGGACGTGGGGGCCGTCCCCGCCATCCGCTCGTACATCATCATCGTTCTGGGCGGGATGGGCTCGCTGCCGGGTAGTATCCTCGGCGGCGTGGTTATCGGCCTGGTGGAGAGCTTTGGCGCCGGCTACTTCCCGGACCCAAGTCGCGCCCTCAACTATAAGACGGTCTTTGGCCTGCTCATCTTCGCCCTGGTGCTTCTCCTGCGGCCGCGCGGGTTCTTCGGGAGGAAGGAAGTATGAATCAGGCGAACGAGTTCTTACGGAGACCACCGGTTATTGCGTCTATCGTCGGGGCGATTATTGCCCTCTTGTTGCCATTGGTGGTCGAATCTTACTGGCTGCACATCCTGATCATCGCTTACTTCTACGCGCTTCTGGCCTCAAGCTGGGCGTTGCTGGCCGGCTACGGCGGCCAATTCTCTTTCGGCCACATGGCGTTTATGGCCATCGGCGCCTATACGACGGGGTTGGTTACCATTCACTGGGAGATCCCGCTGCTGGCAGGCATTGCGCTGGGCACGATCGTGGCGGGCGTGGCCGGGCTGGCGATCGGCGCGTTGACGTTGCGTTTTAAAGCCGCTTATCTGGCCCTGTTCACGATTGCCTTCTCGGAAATCCTGCGGACTGTCATCCGGGCTGAATCGCAAATTACGCGGGGCGACCGGGGGCTGCGGGTCCCCGCCCTCTTCCCGGAGGCGATTTCCCGGGTGCCTGCGTATTACGTCATGCTGGGCGTCCTGCTCGTGAGCCTCGTCTTCATGTATTGGCTGGCGCAGTCGCGGGTGGGGCTCTTCCTGCGGGCGATTCGGGAAGACGAGGAAGCGGCGGCCGCGCGCGGCGTGAACGTCGTGCGTTACAAGGTGCTGACGTTCGTGGTAACGAGTATGCTGGCGGGACTGGCGGGGACGATCTTCGCACACTACATCACGATCATCACGCCGAACATCATGGTGATCCCACAGATGGGTCTGGTGATTGCCATGGCGATCATCGGCGGCGTGGAAAGCCTGGCGGCAGCGGCTATTGGCGCGATTCTGATCCAGATCAGTCTGGAGGAGTTGCGCGACTTTGGCCACTGGCGGCTCGTTATCTTCGGCGCTTTGTTGGTGCTGACGTTGCGTTTTGCGCGGGATGGTTTGCTGATCGGTCTCTTCCAGCGCATCTTCAGATTGGGCCCGCGGGCTGAAGTGCGCGAGGTCGAAGGAGTACGGGCCGATGGAACTTGAAATTCGCAACGTGGTCAAGCGGTTCGGCGGCATTGTAGCCCTCAATAGCGTGACGCTGAATTTTTCGGGAAACGAGCTGGTGGGCCTGATCGGCCCCAACGGCTCCGGCAAATCGACGTTGGTCAACACCATCTGCGGTATCTACGCGCCGGAGAAGGGCGAGATCAGCTTCAACGGCACCAAGATTACGAGCAGCAAACCGCATGAGGTGGCGCGTCTGGGAATCGGCCGTACGTTTCAGGTAACGCGCGCTTTCCGGCGCATGACGGTGATGGAAAATCTGCTGGTGCCGGGCATGGCTCTTGCCCCCAGACAAGGCACCAGGGCGTGGAAAGAACGGGCGCGCGAAGTGCTCGAGTTCCTGACGATGGACCATTTACGTGACGATTACGCCCGCAGCCTTTCCGGCGGGCAGCAAAAGCTGCTGGAGCTGGGACAGGTGATGATGACCGACCCAAGCATCATCCTCCTGGACGAACCATTCGCCGGCGTCCACCCGCGCCTGATGGAGACGATCTTTGAGTACATTAAGGCCCTCCACCAGGAGGGGAAGGCGTTCATTATTGTCAGCCACGACATGGATTCGATATTCACCCTCAGCGAGCGCCTGGTCGTTCTCAGCTATGGGGACGTCATTGCCGACGGCGACCCGGAGGTCGTGAAAAGGGACGAGGCCGTCATCGAGGCGTATCTGGGCGAAGAAGAGGAGGAACCTATTGCTTGAGGTGAACGATCTGTACGTCGGTTACTACAAAGATCTCAATATCCTGCAGGGCGTCTCCATTGAGGCGCAAGAGGCACAGATCACGGTCGTCCTGGGGGCCAACGGCGTGGGAAAGTCGACTTTGCTCAAGGCAATCTACGGTTTTATCCAGCCGTCGCAAGGCGAGATCCTGGTGGACGGCGCGGACATCACCGATCTTTCGTCCCATGAACTGGTGCGGTACGGCGTCTCCTATATCCCGCAGCGACAGAGCGTCTTCCCCTACATGACGGTGGAGGAAAACCTGGAACTGGGAGCGTGGTCTTTCCGAGACGATACAGCCAGGGTACAGGAGAGGCTGGAAGAGAATTATGAGCGGTTCCCGATTCTTCGTGAGCGCCGCCGGTCGCCGGCCGGGGAGCTGTCCGGCGGCATGCAGCGCATGGTGGAGCTGGGGCGGGTGATGATGACCCGACCGAAATTGATCCTGGTAGACGAGCCAACGGCCGGGCTGGCGGTGATGCTGGCCAACGAAATCTACCAGCTTCTGGTCGATCTGAAGAAGGAAGGCATTACCGTTCTGCTGGTGGACCAGAACATCCGACAGGCGATCAAGATCGCGGATTACGTTTACGTGCTGGAGCTGGGGCGCAACCGACACGAGGGGCCGCGGGAGGCGTTCGACGACCTCAAGAAGGCTCTCTGGCTGTAGAATGGGTGCCGGCGGCGGGGAGGATGATGGTGAAGGCGCTGCCCTGGCCGGCGCCCTCGCTCCGGGCTTCGACGCGGCCGCCGTGGGACTCGGCCGTGGCGCGCACGATGGCCAGCCCCAGGCCGGTGCCGCCGGCATCGCGGCTGCGGGCGCGGTCGGTGCGGTAGAAGCGTTCGAAGACGTGGGGTAGATGGTCGGGAGCGATGCCCACGCCGGTATCCTCAACGGCCAGACGGGCTTCTTCCTCGTCGCCCTCTACGCGCAGAGTAATGACGCCGCCGGCCGGGGTGTGGCGCAGGGCGTTGGCCAGCAGATTTTGCAGGGCCTGGCCGAGGCGGGCAGCGTCGGCGCGCACGGAGGGAGCGCGGTCGGGCAGTTGGACGTTTAGCGTGACCCCTTCCTCTTCGGCCAGCGGGGCGAAGAGTTCGCCGGTGGCGCGCACGAGGTTGACGACGTCGACCGGCTCCAGATCGAGGGAGAGTTCGTGGGCCTCCGCCCGCGCCAGATCGTGCAGATCGCGCACGAGGCGGCTGAGGTGGCGCGTCTGGTCGTAAAGGCGGGCGACTTCGGCCTTGTCGAGCGGATAGACGTCGTCGAGGATGGCGCGCAGGTTGCCCTGCAAGATGGAGAGGGGCGTGCGCAGTTCGTGGGCGACGTCGGCGACCAGGTTGCGGCGCAGCGTTTCCTGGCGCTCTAGCTCGCCGGCCATCTGGTTGAAGGCGCGACCGAGGGCCTCGATCTCGCGGCTGCCGTGGACGTCGACGCGGCGGGTCAAGTCACGCCGGCCGATGTCGCGAGCGGCCTCTTCGAGCTGACTCAGGGGAGCGGTGAGGGTGCGGCTGATCCAGACGCCGGCGGCGATGCCGACGATGCCGACGACGGCGGTCATGCCGAGGAGAATGTCGGGAAGTTGCTCGCGCACGTATTGGCGGCGCTCGGCCTCGCTGAGGGTCTGTCCGCGGCCGGCGACAGTGTCGGACTCGAGCACGCGGCCGGTCAGCCCCATGAGGAGGAGGGCGACGACGATGACGCTGCTGAAAGCCAGGCTGAGGCGCACCCATAATTTATCCATGATCTCTTTCCGGCCGATCCGCCAGGCGATAGCCGACGCCGTAGACGGTCTCGATATACGTGGGATTTTTGGGATCGGGCTCGATCTTGTGACGCAGATTCTTGATGTGGCTGTCGAGCGTGCGGCCCATGCCGGTGTAGGCGTAGCCCAGGCCCTTTTCCATCAGTTCGTCGCGGGTGAAAGCGTAACCGGGGCTTTCCATGAGGGCGCGCAAGAGGTCGAACTCGGTCGGGGTCAGGTCAACGGCCTGATCGGCCACGGTTACTTCGCGGCGACCGGCATCCAGGCGCAGGTCGCCGACCTGAAGCGTTTGGGGCGGCGACGGTCGTTGTTCGGTCTGGCTGCGGCGCAGCAGGGCGCGCACGCGGGCTACCAACTCGCGCGGGTTAAAGGGTTTGGTAACGTAGTCGTCGGCGCCGAGTTCCAAACCGAGGATCTTGTCTACGTCGTCGACGCGGGCGGTGAGCATGATGATGGGGGTATGGGACAGCGCCGGATCGGAGCGGATGAGACGGGTGATGTCCCAACCGTCGCGGTCGGGAAGCATGAGGTCCAGTACGAGTAAATCGACGTCTTCGCGGCGCAGGTTGTGGACGGCCGTCTCGCCGTCGTAGGCGACGAGCACGTCATATCCAGCCTGCTGGAGATAGCCGCGCACCAGACGCACGATTTCTTTGTCGTCGTCAACTACCAGAATGCGCTCTTTGACCATCTTCCCCTCGGGTGTCTGCCGGGAACGGGGGCCGGCCCAACAGAGATGACGTTGCTTTCTACTCGCTGCTGATCACGCCGCTACTCATAGCGCAATGCTTCGATGGGGCGCAGGCCGGCCGCGCGCCACGCCGGATAGATGCCGAAAATGAGCCCGACGACGGCGGCGAAACCGGTCGCCAGGAGCACGGTCGTTATATCCACGACCGGGCTGAAATCGGGCAAAAACTGGTCGACGATGAGGGCAATGGCGATGCCCAGGCCGATACCCAGGAGGCCGCCGATGAGACTGAGTACGAGGGACTCGATGAGGAACTGGGCCAGAATGTCTCGCCGCAACGCGCCGACTGCCTTGCGGATGCCGATCTCGCGCGTGCGCTCGGTGACGCTGACGAGCATGATGTTCATGATGCCGATGCCGCCGACGAGGAGGGAGATGCCGGCAATGGCTCCCAGAAAGACGGTGAGACCGGTGGTGACGGAGTTAAAGGTTTCGAGGAGGTCGGTCTGGCTGAATATGACGAAGTCGTCGTCGGCCGTGTAGATGATGTCGTGTTGCTCGCGCAAGATGTTGGTGATCTGCTCCACGGCGGCATCGACGGAGCGTTCGTCCACGGCCTGGACGGTGACGTTGTTAACGGCCCGCTGGCCGTCCGCCGTGCGCAGTGGGTAGAGGCGAACCTGGGCCGTCGTCAGCGGAATGAAAACGGTGCTATCGCTGCCGGTGAATCCGCCTTTTTCGGCCAACACGCCGACTACCTCGTAGGAGACGCCGTTGATTCTGACGCTCTTTCCTACGGGGAAATCGCCGGCGAAGAGTTCGTCGGCGACGGTCGAGCCGATGACGGCGACGCGGGCGCGGGTGGCCAGATCGTTTTCGGTGAGGAGGCCGCCGCTCACGGCTTCGAGGTCGTTGACGGCAAAGTGGCTGGACAGCACGCCGGAAACGGTGGTGCGCATGGTGCGCCCACCGTAGAGAAGCTCCTGGGTGCCCTGAACGGTGGCCGTTATCCGGCCGACGGCGGGAGCGTTCAGGGGATCGGCCAGCGCTTCCACGTCTTCGACGCTCAGCGAGGGCACGCCGCCGGTCACCTCGTTATCGGTGCTGACGCTGATGAGGTTGGTACCGATGGCCTGAATCTCGCGGGTGACGAACTGGTTGACGCCGTTGCCCACAGACATGAGGGCGATAACGGCGGCAACGCCGATGATCACGCCGAGCATGGTCAATACGGAGCGCAGCTTGTTGGCCCGCAGGCTGTCGAGGGCAGTCAGAAAGCTCTCAAATAGATTCATCGCTCGTTATTTTCCTCGCGTTCAATCACGCCATCGCGGAGGTGGACGACGCGGTGGGCGGCCCGGGCGACCTGTGGATCGTGGGTCACGGTGACGATGGTCAATCCCTGTTCATGAAGCGTGCCCAGGAGGTCAAGCAGTTCGGCCCCGGTTTCGGAGTCCAGGGCGCCGGTCGGCTCGTCGGCCAAAATGAGGGAGGGGTTGGTGACCAGGGCGCGGGCAATGGCCACTCGCTGCTGCTGGCCGCCGGAGAGTTCGTCGGGTCTATGATCCATGCGGTCCCCGAGGCCTACCGATTTGAGGGCTTCCTCGGCGCGGGCGAAGCGGTCGTCCCGGCCGTGTCCGGCATACATGAGGGGCAAAGCGACCTGCTTGATGGCGGGCGTGCGGGGGAGCAAATTGAATTGCTGGAAAACGAAGCCGATCTCTTTATTGCGAACGCGCGCCTGTTCGTCGTCGGTCATGTGGCTGACGTCGGTCCCGTTCAGACGATAGGTGCCCGTAGTGGGAACGTCCAGGCAACCGATGATGTTCATTAACGTACTCTTGCCAGAACCGGAAGGGCCCATGATGGCCAGATAGGCGCCCCCGTCGACGGTGAGGTCTACGCCGCGCAGGGCGTGCACTTCCTGCGTGCCCATCTCATAGGTCTTGGTCACACCTTCCAGGAATATCATCTTACTCCTCTTCCCCGTTCTGGTCGCTGCCGGGAGGCCCCTCGCCGAACGGATTGCCGAGAGGGGCATCGAAGGAGCCGATACGCACGCGGTCGCCCGCTTCGAGCCCGTCTGTGATCTGGGTGTATTGGGAATCGCGCAGACCGATGCTCACCTCGACCCGGCGGACGGTCGTCTGGTCTTCGGCATCCGGTTCGACCAGGTTGACGTAGTAGCGGCCGGCCGCGCGATCGGCGATGATGGCCCGGTTGGGGACGAGGAGGACGTCTTCGCGCTGGGCGGTAACAAGGCTGGCGTTGGCGGTCATGCCGACGCGCACGGGGCGTTCGGCTTCGCCGAGGGCAAGGCGTACCTGGAAGGTGGCGATGCCGCTGTCGAGGGTGGCGGTCTCGTCGGTGATCCCATTGGCCGCAGGCGCGATGGCGACCACTTCGCTTTCAATCTCTTCCTCGGGCCACGCTTCCAGGGTGATGACGGCCGGCTGCCCCACGGCCAGCTCGCCGACGTCCACTTCGTCGACGTCCAACACGACCTCTAGCTGGCCGGCGTCTTCGAGTTCGACGGCGACGCCGCTGGCCAACTCGCCGGGATCGACGTGGACGGCGGTGACAACGCCGGCAAAGGGAGCGCGCAGCGTGGCTTCTTCCAGATCATTGCGCGCCCGCTCGAGGGCGATGTGGGCCTGTTCGACGCCGGCCTCGGCCGTGGCAATCTGGGCGGCGGTGGGGCCGGCGTGGAGGCTGGCGAGGGAGAAGGTGCGGTCGGCCAGCGTGGCGCGCGCGGCGGCGATCTCGGCCTCGGTAGGGCCAGCGAGCATAAGGTCAAGGTTGGCCTGGGCGGCGTCGCGCTGGGCAGCCATGGAGGCGACGCTGGCACGGGAGACGCCGACGGTATCTTCGTCGGCCGACGTCAGGGCATCAAGTTCGGCCTGGGCGGCGGCCAAGCGCTCATTGGCGGCGACGACGTTCAGTTCGGCCTGCCGGGTGATCTCTTCGTTCCGGGGCTCACAATCGACGGTGCCGTCGGATTGGGTCTCACATTCAAGGGTGCGGATGTACGCCTCTTCGGCCGACTGGGCCTGTTCCTGAGCATCTTCCAGGTTGACCTGCGCCTGCATGATGGCTGCCTGATCGGCCGGGGCCTGGGTTTCGGAGAGGCGGCGAGAGGCGGCCGCCAGATTGGCCTGGGCAGCGCGCACGTTGGCTTCGGCGGCGGCGATCTCTTCGTCAGTGGGCGCGGCCAGCAGATCGTTTAACTGCGCCTGGGCGCTCTCAACGGCGGCTTCGGCGGCAGTGAGGTCGGCGGGCGAGGGGCCGTCTAGCAAGCTCTCAAGGTTGGCTTCCTGGATGGCCAGGTTCTGTTCGGCGCGGGCTACGGCGCGCTGTAGGGCACCGTCCTCCAGCTGCACCAGCGGATGGCCGCTTTCGACCACATCGCCGACTTCTACGTAGACGGTTTCTACGCGGCCGCCGGTAGCGAGGGCGAGCCGCGCCTGCCGGGGGGCCACGACGCTCCCGCTGGCCGTGGCGCTATCGGCCAGGTCGCCAATAAAGGCCTCTACGGTCTCGCCAGGTTCGGCCTGTGGGGCCGAAGAGAAGGGCGCCCATAAGAAGAGGGCGGCGACAATGGCGACAACGACAATGAGGCCGGCTGCTATCCAGAGCCACTTACGCTTTGTTATCCTTTCCATATCGTTCTCTGCTGTCTTTGTCTAAACGTTCCTTGCTACTCGCGTTTTCGCGGAAACGGGCAGCTGAGTTGCCTGTATTCGCCTCGGCAGTTTCCGGGAAATGGGGATGTCATCGTTGACGATTGTTAATCGCCACCAAAGGGCGGGCCGTCCCCCTCGGGAAATTCGGAGCCCGACTGGCCGACGAGGAGCCGGTCGCCGGCCTCTATCCCGCCAGTGATCTGGGTATTCTCGTCATCGCGGAGGCCGATGGTGACCTCAACCCGTTCCGTGACACGGTCTTCGCCTTCGCCAGAAATGATGAGGTTGACAAAGTATTCGCCTGCCTGACGATCGGCGATGATGGCCCGATTGGGTACGAGCAACACGTCCTCGCGCTGGGCGGTTACCAGGCGGGCGTTGGCCGTCATGCCGGCACGGACGGGGCGTTGGGCTTTGTCCAGGCTCAAATGAACCTCGTAGGTAACGAGGGCCTGGTCGCCACCGTCACCGGCGGCCGGCGCGATCTTCACGATTTCGCTGGTAATGGTCTCTTCGGGCCACGTCTCCAACGTCACTTCGGCCGGCTGGCCCACTTCGAGGGAGCCCACGTCCACTTCGTCGACGCTGAGGACGACGCGCAACTGCTCCATGTCCATGAGGG
>JAWVYQ010000088.1:0-15063 GCA_033722615.1 Promineifilaceae bacterium (SeqCode) | reverse complement strand
GCGATCATGGGGCAGTTCGCCGCTGCGCTGCCGGAGGACGGAAAGGGGCAAGAGCCGGGCTCCCTGAATGTGTTCCACCTCGTACTCACGCGGCGTGCGCACATCGATCAGCGTCAGCCGTTCATTCTTTGTGAGCCAGCGTTGCAATTCGAGCGGAGAAATCTGTTTCACGGCCGGGTGCTTAACTTTGTCTGTGTCCGGCCGGCGTTGGTCGCGGTGATCGTCACCAAGAAGAAAGCGAAACATCTTAGATGAAAAGGGCTCCTTTGCTGCGGGCAGCATCGCCGACGAAGGTGGCAACCCCGCCGTGTTCGACGCCGTCCATCAGCTCGTCGTCGCTGATGCCCAGGAGTTCGCGGGACATTTCACAGGCAACCATGCGGACGCCGAATTCCTGGGCCATGCCGACCATTTCTTCCAGGGAGGCAACGTCATGATCGTTCATCAGCTTGCGAATGATGCGGGAGCCGGCGCCGAAGAAATTCATCTGGGATAGGCCGAGCCCCTGGGTATTGCCGGGGAGCATGGCAGCGAAGCCTTTCTCCAGAATATTCTTGCCTTCGTACTGCTTCTGCTTCTTGATGATGCTCAATCCCCAAAAGGTGAAGAACATGGAGACTTCGAGCCCCATGGCGGCTGCGCCGGTGGCAATGATGAAGGATGCAATTGCTTTATCCAGGTCGCCGGAGAAGACGACCATGGAGAGGCGATCTTCGATGCCCTGGGCCGGGGCTTCCTCCAATTCGGCGACGCGCTCTTCCAGAGCGTCGACGCGCTCTAACAGCGTCGCGACATCTGCCACGGATTCGACCTTATCGTCTGCCTGAGCTAAATCTTGTACTGCCATTGAGGCCTCCTCTTCCAATCTAGTTGTCCTATTTGGTCCGCCGTACGTAATGAACGTAAAGCTCTTGACCGTTTTCCTGGAGCGTTTCCTGTTCCACCAGCTCGATGTCTTTGGCCATGTCGGCCCACCCCTGGAAATCAGGAACGGAGCCGCGATCGGTGGCGACTACTTTGAGCACGCTGCCAACGGGAATTTTCTTGATGGCCTGGCGGCTCTTGACGATCGGCATCGGGCACTTAGCCCCTTTTACGTCTAACAGTTCGTCGAATGTGATATCCATTGCTCTCTCCTTCTCTTTCTATCTATGCGTCAGCCAGGGCGCAGATGTTCTTGCCCAGTTCGAGTTCCTCCGCTTCCTCTTCTGTGGGTTGGACCAGGCCGGCGTTCACCCGTTTTATCTCGACGTATTCGTCGGGAAAGGCGGGCAGGTTGCCCAGGACGTACTCGGTGAATTCCTCCAGGGAGCGCGGCCGTAGTCCGCGGTTTTGCTCCTTCACCTGGGCGTAGGGGGCGGCAAAGGTGCCGGCGGCAAAGGTGCCGTGCTCTGTCCCTTCGTCCAGGGTGCTGAAGTGGGCGGGCAGGATAACGGTCTCGCCATCGAGGTGGGGCGGCAGGCGTTCGTAGAGGCTCTCGTAGAGAATGGGGGTCCACGCCTCAGCCTGGCCGCCGAGATCGGGCCGGCCGAAGGAGCGGAGGAAGATGCCGTCGCCGCTGAAGAGATAGCGCTGTCCTGACGGTGCAGATAATAGGTAGTTGACCTGGCCCAACGTATGACCGGGGAACCAGATGACGCGCGCGGTGAATTGTCCGACCTGGAAGGTCTGCCCGTCCTGGAGATAGGCGTAGTCAATGGCGCCGGGCAACATGTCTAGAGGGTGAATGGCGTCGTAGGGGTGCATGTAATAGGGGGCGCCGGTGGCCTGGTGTAGGGCCGGCCCGCCACTGATATGATCGGCGTGGGCGTGAGTATCGAAGATGTGAGTGACCCGGGCCCCGGCCGCATCTACGACGTTCAGGTAGTGATCAATATGGCGCAAGGGATCAACGATGGCCGCCTGACCATCGCTGACGACGACAAAGCTCAGGTCGCCACGCGCCGGCCGCGCCACCTGAACGATGCGGCCGAAGGGCTCGTCCACGACGTCGCGCACGTCATACAGATTCCCCCAGCTAAGGATACCCTCTTCCAGGTAAGAGGCCTCAATCCCGTTCTGGCGCAAGATGTCGGCCACAAATTCTGACGATCCTTCCTTGGCGCAGACGACGAGCACGTCTTCGCCGGTCGGAACCTGCGCGACAGCTTCGTCCGCGTCTTCGATGAAGCTAAAGTAGGGGACGTTTTTTACCCGTAGGGAAGTCCGCCCCTCCACGCGCCAACGCTCGAACTCTTCCTGGTTGCGCACGTCCAAAATGAAACGCTGCCGGCCGCTCAAGAGATCCTCGTACAGTTGTTCCGCCGAGCGCGAGGGCACAGCGGTAGCGGTATCCGGTTCGGCAACAGCCATCGTTTTCTCACTCCTCATACAAATGGGGCTTTTCCTCTCCAATAATGAGTGTACCAGCCGATTACAAGGGTTGCGTAAGGATTATGTAAGGGTTGTGTAAAGACCAGGGGGCCCGGCTGGCACCGAGGGGGGAGAATGTCATAATCTACGTGCGAGATGTTAGCGAAGAGGATGTTGCCATGAGGGCTACGGATGTCCAATCGGACCTGCGGGCAGCGTGACCGCGGGGCGACCGGCGCGCGCCAGGATTTGAAGGCTCTCCACACTTTTTCGACGGCCCTGCACACGGCAACGAGCGTCGAGGAGGTGCAGGAGAAGGTGCTGGCGGCCGTGACGGCGGGCCTGCGTTTCGGTCGCGCCGTCATCGGCGTGGTGGACGAGCAGGAAGAGGCATTGACTGGCTGGCTCGGTGTGTCCCGCGACGGCGAGGAGGAACAGCCGCTCACCCATCCGGCGCGGATTCCGCTTTCTCCGGCCGGCGGGCCCGTGGCGCAGGCAGTGTTAGAACGGCGCATCGGCCGCGTGACGGACGCGGCCTGTAGCGCCCACGGGGGCATGAACGAACATTTCGGCGTGGAGAGCTGCCTCATCCTCCCGTTGATGTGGGGGATTCGGCCGGCCGGCGTTCTCCTGGTGGACGCCTATGATGGGCCAGGCGACGACGATGTGGACGACGCACGACTGCAGGCCCTAGAAACGATCGCCCACCAGGCAGCGCTGGCGCTGGGGATGATGCGCGCCCGGGTGCGCCACGCCCGGGAAAGCGCGATTAAGGAGGAACGGGCGCGGATTGCCCAGGATATGCACGATACGGTTTCGCAATCCCTTTTCGGCCTGGTGTACACGTTGGATGGCTGTCTCAAGCTGCTAGAGAGAGAGCCAGCGGCCGTGCAGGCGGAACTGGAAGGGGCCTTATGGGCGGCCGAAGAGGTTCGCCACGAGCTGCGACAGGCGATCATGGATATGTGGCCGGACGAAGAGATGACGGCGCACACGTTTGAGTCGGGCCTTCTGCGCTACGCAACGGACGTCCTCCAGGCGCCGCACCTGCGCGTGCGGTTTGACGTGCGCGGCGATTTCTGCGCTCTTTCCCCGAGGGCCCAGCGCAGCCTATACCGGATCGCGCAGGAAGCGCTGACAAACGTCGTCCATCATGCGGCGGCCAGGGAGGTTGAGGTCTGCGTCGACGTGGTGGAGGGGCGCGGGCGGCTGGTGATCCGCGACGACGGGCGCGGCTTCGAACCGGAGGTGGCGCTGGCCCGGGCACACCGCCAGGAACATTTCGGTCTGCGCGGTATGCTGGAGCGCGCTCACTCTCTGGGCGGCACGGGCGACATCTTCTCGCGGCCGGGAGCGGGCACGTCCATTGTCATCGACATTCCGGCCAACTCCTGTCAGGATGAGCGGTAGGGAAAAAAGGAGTACAATACAAGGAGATGGGAGACGAGACGCAATATCTTGTGGAGGAGGCAAGTCGTGAACCCAGAGGAAGTGCGACAGAGGTATGAAGCGGGGGAACGTGATTTCAGTATGATGGAGGCTGAAGGGGCTAACCTGGCCGACGTCAATCTGAGCGGCGCTGATCTGAGCGAAGCCTATCTGTTTGAGGCAAATCTGAGTGGTGCCGATTTGAGCGAGTGCAACCTGCAAAACGCCAACTTGCTCAAGGCGAATTTGAGGGGCGCGACGCTGCGCGGCGCCAATCTGCAAGAAGCGTATCTGCTGGAGGCCGATCTGAGCAGTGCGGACCTCACCGACGCGGACCTGACTGACGCTAATCTGCGGGACGCCGACCTCAGCGAGGCGTCGGTAAGTGAAGAGCAGTGGCGCCAGGCGCGCGAATTGGAGGGCGCGACGCTGCCGGGGAAGGGCCGCAAAGGGTAGCCAGCAACGGGCGTCTGGCTCACGCGGAATTAACTATGGAAGCGGAAGCGATTCGTATTCTGATTGCCGACGACCACGCCGTCGTGCGCCGGGGTCTGGCGCTGGTGCTGTGCCAGGAAGCGGACTTTACGGTGGTGGCCGAAGCGTGCAATGGAGAAGAAGCGGTGGAGCTGGCGGCGGAACACGGGCCGAACCTGGCCCTCCTGGATTGGAAGATGCCGCGTCTGGACGGGCTGACGGCCGCCAGGGAGATTAAATCCCGGGGGGGAGCGGTGCGCACGCTGGTGCTTTCGGGCGCGCCTGTGGAATCGGCGGCGCTGGAGGCGGCACTGGAAGCGATGAACGAAGGGGTGGACGGTTTCGTGCACAAGGACGTCAGCCCGGCGGGATTAGCCCACGCGATTCGGGTGGTCGCGGCCGGCAAAACGTATCTCGGCCCGGAAATCGCCCAGGCGCTGCTGGAACGTGACCGGCAAGAAGAGGCAGCGGCCGATGCTTCATTCACCCCCCTCTCCCCCCGAGAAATGGAAGTGTTACAACTGATGGCTACGCCGGCTACCTATCGGGAGATCGGCGAGCGGCTATTTGTCAGCGAAGAGACGGTGCGCACCCACGTCAAACGTATCTTTACGAAGCTGGGCCAGCCAAACCGCACTCAGGCCGTTATCGCCGCCCTCAAATTTGATCTGATAAAACTGGATTAAGGCGTCCCCCGAACGCACAGGTTCATCGCTTCAAGGCGCGGAAGGAGTTTCCCGCACGCCGTCTAGCGCAGTACGGATGGCGCGCGCCAGGCCGGCGAAGGTGAAGGGTTTCTGGATCCAGAAAACATTGTCCCGTTCCAGAAGGGAGTTCTTTTCGTCTTCCAGAGGATAGCCGCTCATGAGCATCAATCTGACGTCCGGCCGGCGCTCGCACAGCATATGATACAGCTCTACGCCGCTGATCTGGGGCATCACGGTGTCGCTGAGAACGAGATCGACGGCCTCATGGTGTCTGTCGAAGAGGGCCAGCGCCTCCTCACCTGTGGCGGCCGTCAGAACCTGGTACCCTAACGTCTTCAACGTCTCCTCAATGGCCTGGCGAGCGGCTCCTTCATCTTCGACGAGGAGGATGGCTTCCAGATCTCGCGCCCGTTCAATCGTCTCCTCCTCGTCGGGGACCGATGGGGTATCGGAGGGCAACGCCGGCAGATAGATGGTGAACTCGGTCCCCTTTCCCACAACGCTGTCTACGGCGACTTCACCGCCGTGCTGCTTGACGATGCCGTATACCTGTGAGAGCCCGAGCCCCGTTCCCTGATCGGACTGCTTTGTGGTGAAGAACGGTTCGAAGATATGGGGGAGCACGTCGGGTGGGATGCCAGACCCAGTGTCGGAAACGGACAACGTTACCCAGTCGCCGGCATCCAACTCGAGTGAGGGCTCGCTCTCCAGCCCGGCGTTCAGGCGTGAAAGGGTGATGCGTAACTCTCCGCCCTGGGGCATGGCATCGCGGGCGTTCACGGCCAAGTTCATCAGCACCTGCTGAATGCGCGTCGGGTCGGCGCGAACGGCGTAGTCGTCATCGCCGGCTTCGAAGTAGACGCTCATATTTTCGGGCATCGTCCGTTGCAATAACTTGACCATCTCTTTGACGAAAGGTTCTAGCTCCAGGGGATGCGGTTCGATGATGGAACGCCGGCTGAAGTCAAGAAGTTGCCCGATGAGGTTCGAAGCGTGCTGGGCCTGTTCGCTGATGGTCGCCAGATAGTGCCCCCGCTTGGGGTGTTCGGGGTTACGGACGAGGGATCCGCTGTAAAGGGCGATGACGGCCATGATGTTGTTGAAGTCGTGGGCAATGCCTGTGGCCAGCTGGCCTACCGTCGCCAGCCGGGTTTGCGTCTGAATCTTGGCTTCGGTCCGTTTGCTCTGGGTGATATCGGTGACGAAGCCCTCCAGCGCAACGACGCGGCCGTCGGAGGCAATGACGCCGTTCCCCTGCTCCCACACCCATTTCTCCTGGCCATCCCGAGTGTGAATGCGATAGGTGATCTGGAATTGCCGTTCTTCTCTCAGCGCCATCTGCACGGCCGCCCAGACAGACGCCCGATCTTCGGGATGGATCAACTCACCGTAGGCGATGGTGCGATTATCGACGAGGTCTGCCGGCGCGTAGCCGGTCAGTTCACGACATCCTTCACTCACAAACTCCATGGTCCAAAGGGAGTCATTGCGGCAACGGTAGACCATACCGGGCAAGTTGTCCAGTAGATTTGAGAGGCGATGTTCACTCCCATTCACAGTGCGCACCTTTGGGTGAGTTGGATAGGCAGTAATCACGGCGCAGAGAGCACGGGGGAGGCGAGGAAGGTATTCTCCCGGTTCCTTCCCTCCGTCGAAAGGGCATTTCCATTACCATTTTTGCCGTTGGCGAAGGTCCCGTTGAAGGAACCGTTGCGGCTTGTGTGGAGGTTACCATTCACCAACTGGGCGGCAAAATCGGCCAGCGAATTGGCGTGGATGGAAAGGATCAAGGCCTGTTCTCCGGCCGAGAGGCCGAAGGATGTGCCGTTGTATCCGTTTTCGAGGGCCTGGGCAGCGTCGGTCAGCAACAAGCGGCGGAATTCCGGGCTCACAACGGCCGCTGCCAGGAGTCGACACATTTCAGGTGTATGGGAAAAAGATGAATTGGTCTTCATAAGAAGCTCCTATCGGTAAATTGTGATCCACTACAGTTAAAAGATGCGACTGGATAAGGGAAGCGGATGCGTTGGGCGGTTAAAGGCCTACGCGGCCGGCTTCCATTTTCGACTCCAACCCCGTGCCGGCCGCAACCGAAGATGCGGCCGGGGCAGCCCTCCCCACACTCCATAGCAGCCAGAAGGCGCCACCCGAAATGAAGAGGTCACCCAGGCTAAACGCTATCTGGAGTGGGAACCAGCGCGGCGTCAGGAAGTAATCGGACAGCCACCGCAGACGCGTGGCGTGGAGGGGCAAGACGATGTCTTTGCCACCCCAGAGACGACTACCGATCTCCCAGGTCTCGGGAGGACGCGGCGCCAGATGGTATACGGCTTCGGGGCTAATAGGCATCAAACCACCATTGGCGACAATGACCAAGAAGTTGAGCGCCAACCCCAGCAACAAGAAGACCCCCCCGGCATGGCTCCGGTTCACCCAGGCAAACAACAGTAGGATTGCCTGAGAGAAGGTCAGACAGAGCGCCGCCCCCCAATCGGGAATGACGGCACTGGTAGCCGGCAGGTGAAAAGCCAACCATTGCGGTATAAAGGCAATGACGACCAATCCTACAAAGCGTAGCTGGGGCACCTGTGGGTGACGCCCGCCAAACCAGGCTCGCGCCAGTCCCGCCAGGAGCCCCGCCAGCACGGCTACTGTGAGAATCATATAATCTCGTTAACTCACGATTTCTCGGCGCACTCTCAAACGAACGCACCGCCACTACAATCGATCTCGCCTCGTGGCCGGACTATCCGCCAGCAGCAGGTTCAATCATTGGGGCGCCACCGGTCAATACGAAAAGAACGAGGGTCAGCACCAGCACCAGCAATTGCACCAGTTGAACGTGTTGGCGATCAATACGTCCAGTGTCCACAAGCAGTTTTCTCAGAAAGTTCATCGTTTTCCTCCTACTTCCCAAAAATAGTTATCAACGCCTGAATAATATAGAAAGAGGCAGTGGACGGGGTTGAGGACGAGGCTGAGGACGAAGGCCATTTCGTGGCTGAATTAAGGAGAAAATGGCCGATTCTAACGGATTTCTTATGTCATTGTCATGGTAAGTTGCTCCATGCAAGGCAGATTTTGACATAAAACAGCGAAGGCCGCAGGCGGGTTGCCGGCGATCACGCTAGAGAGGCGAAGGGGGTGCGATGAATAGGCCTAGTGGAGCCAAAAAGTAGCCTGCGTGGGCTTGAACCAGTGCTTCACATATCTGTGCCCACGGGTGGCTCGACGAGGCGCCGGCCACAACATTCAGCCAGCTGGTTTGATGCTACTTTAGTGGCTCAGAGAGCCTCGATGGGATTGGGTCAATCTACTGTACAGATCGACGGTCTGCGAAGAGGGCAGAACCTGTATCTCCTCTTGCAGCGCCCGCTGGCAGGCTTCGAACTGGCGCACGACGGCGGCCATGTTGCCGCGGGCCGCATGGGCGCGCATGGCCAAGCGGTGCGCTTCTTCCAGGCAGGGATCTTCGGCCAGGAGACGACGACAGAGCTGCAACGCCAGCCCCGGTTGCCGCTCTGCTAAGTAGAGGCGGGCCAGGGCAAGCGACGCCTGCCGGTGGGCTTCAGCCAGGGCCTCTCTCTCTGGCATCACCCAGGTGCCCTCCGCTTCGGGAAGATATGGTCCCCGATAGATGCGAAGGGCTTCTTCATAGGCAGCGATACGGGCGGATGTTTCGGCCGCCTCTTTTGATTCTTGAAGCTTAGCGCGAAAAGCGTCGACGTCGTAACGGTAATCGAGTTCCCAGTTAAAGTGGTACCGGCTGGTGGCTTCGTCATACATGACGACGTCCTGATCCAGGGCCCGCCGCAGGCGGTAAATGGTCTTCTGAAAATTGACTTTCAGGTTTTGCGGCGCGCGATCGGGCCACAGCGTGGCGCCGATTTCCTCTTTGGTTAAGCCTTTGGGGTGGGCCAGGAGCAGAAAGAGCATTTCGGGCGCCATCGGCGTCTGCCAATCGGAGCGCGTGACCAGCTTTCCGCCCATTTCGACCCGGGCCTTGCCCAGCGTCTGGATAATCAGCGTCGGCGGCGCGAAGGGGATTTCCGTGGCCTGCTGGCGTAGCTTGCGACGAAGTTGGGGAAGCCGATCTTCGAAGTCATCGATGTCGTCCAGGAGAGAGCCAACGTCAGATTCGACCGCAGCGTGCTCCTGAGCCCACTCGAGCACGGAGCGGTGCCGCCGGCCGGCGACGAGCAGGGGATGGGAATGAGGGAGATCGGCCGCCCCTCGTAGCGCCTCTTGGAGCGCTGCCAGGGCCGCCTCTTCTTCGGAAGCGGCGTGATGGGCGGCAGCGAGGACGATACTCGCACAGGCGGCCTCCAGCGGCTGGTCGTTCTCTCCATATTGGCGGACGGCGTCCCGTAAATAATCAACGGCGTCCTCCGGCCGGTTGCCCGCCAGGAGCAAGCGGCCCATTTCGAGATGGTACTGGCCAGAGAGCGAGGTGGGAAGGGTGGGGCCGGCATCGGCCACCGATTGCAGCAGCGCCTGGGCCTGCTCAAACTCCCTCCGCGTACAGAGGACGGCTGCCTCTGCCAGGTTAATATAGTGGTGTAAGAAGCGGAAATCTATCTGGCTGACAATGGCGCGGGCCTGATGGTAGGCGTCCAGGGCCGCTTCCGGGGCGTCGAGATCGGCGTAGAGATCGCCGATGCCGATGAGGGCAGCCGCTTCGGAGCGCCGATAGCCGCCTTTACGGCTGACGGAAACGGCTTCTTCGAGACAAACGGCCGCTTCTTCATAATCGCCAAGGAAATGGTGGAGAACGCCCAGATTGTTGAGAATGGATCGCTGCTGCATCACGTAGCCGTTCTCCCGACAGGCGTCCAGCGCGCGGGTGAAGGCCTGCCGGGCCTCTTCATAGCTACCGAGGGCGTGGTAGACTCTGCCCAAATCGTCGTAGAGGAGCGTCACCATCAACGCGTTTCCCAGACGCTCGTTGAGGGCGCGCGCCTCCTGCAAACAGGAGGCGGCTTCGCTAAATTGTCCCAGATAGTAGAGTGATAACCCCTTTCCGCGGAGGGCGGCTACACGGACTCTATCGAATTCGGCATCCGGCGAGGCGAGTTGTAAGGCCTCGTCAGCGTCGGCCAGGGCGGCCTGGTAGTCGCCCAGGGCGCGGTGTGCGCTGGCCCGGCGAGCCAGGGCCTGCGCCTGGCAGTACAGGTCGCCGGTCTCTTCGGCCTGTTGGGCCGCGCGATCGAGGAGCGTTAACCCTTCGGCCGCCTGGCCCATGTAGACGTCCGCCGTGCCCCGTAATGAGAGAAGGCGGGGGCGACGGTCAATCAGTCCGGGAGGCAGCGAGTCGATCCATTCGGCCAACGTCGCCTGCCGCGCCGCATCGAGCATGGGCATGCCGGCCTCGACGATGAAGTCGGCCGTGGTCTCGAAATTTCCCAGGCGATCGTAAAGCTGGTAGGCCCGCTCCCACTCCCCCCGTTCGGTGTAGACGACGGCCAAGCGGCGGCGAATGCGCCGCGTTTCCTCGGGGTGACGCTCGGCCATACGCGTCTGCAAGAAGTCCTGGAAGAGGTGATGGTAGCGCACCCACTGGCCACCTTCACCCACGGTCTGGATAAAGAGGTTGCGGCGGAGCGCCTCTTCGATAAGGGCTTTCCAGGATTTACCGGGCCGATATCCCGCTCCTTCCAGGACACGGCGGCAGAGGGCGGCATCGAACTCCTCGAGCAGGGCGCTGCGCATTAAGAATTCGCGCATGGGGGACGATTGCAGTTCCAGGACTTGCTGCGCCAGGTAGTCGTAAAGGCCGACGCCGGAGACTCGGGCCACCCGCACCCGGTCGGTCAGGCTGCGGCCCATTGTCTGCGCGGAAAGCAAGAGGCCGGTAATCCACCCTTCTGTCTGCTGAGCCAGTTCCTCGGCATCCTCCCTGGTGATGGTCAGGTTATAATTTTGCAGAATCAGGTTACGGATCTCGTCCCGGCGAAAAGCGAGCGCCTGGAAGCCGAGACCGCCAACCTCGGAACGAGCTACCATTAGCGGGAGGTCAGGCAGCGCCGGTAGCTTGCGGGTGGAAAGGACCAGGTGACAGTTTTCGTCTACGTGCTGGACGAACTGATTGATGAAGTAGTTAATTTCTTCGCTTTCGTCGGCAAAGTGATAGTCGTCGAGAACGAGAAGGAAGTGATCGCGGATGTTCTCGTACGCATCGTTGACCATAATGGTTACGAGCTGCTCCCAATCGATCTCGCCGGACATGTTCTCCAGCACGGCCGAGGATTGTTTGCCAAATTCGGGGAAACGCTGGGCGATGGCGGCGATGAAGCCGCTGACGAAGCGCCGGGGCTCCTTATCCAGCGCATCCATGGCAAACCAGCATACGGGCAGCTCTACGTGGTGGGCAAAGTCGACAAGCAACGTCGTTTTGCCATACCCGGCCGGCGCAGCCAGAATCACCAACCTATGCTCCATCAGGCCGTAAAAGAGATCGAGGAGACGCTGTCGTGGGAGCACGTCGGCGCGACGACCCGGCACGACAACCTTAGTGCGCGTTACCGGGATACCAGCCATAGGGGTCCTCTGTTCAGTCGCGATACGGGAGAAGCTACCGTGTCAATCGTCCTTGTCCTTGTCTGCGATTCAAGCGCCCTTCCCATTATATAATATAATATCCTACAAAGTCCCAGTCGCGACACACGGGCGTGAAATCCTGGTGAAGAATTGGCGCCAGGGCACAGTGGGCCTTGACAAGGGGGGCCTTTCTGGGTTTGTCCCCAAAATGGGTGATAAAAATCACCCACAAAGGGGACAAAGGGCACCCCCTTTCCTATGCTAAAATACCATATATATTGATATGTTCGCCATCATACGTTGTACCTAAAAGGTGATCTGGTGTCGCTGACCACGCCCATTCCTGACAATGTTATCGATTTGAGCCACGAACGCTGTCCCAACATCGTCGTGGGTGTCATTGGGGCGATGCGCGCCCTGGAGGTCGGGGAAATTTTGCAGGTCATCGCCACGGATTTGAGCGCTCCTTCTCACATCGCAGCCTGGAGCAGGCAAAGCGGCCAGAAGATGATTGAGATGTACCGGGAAGACGACTGTTTCGTTTTCTATCTACAACGTTGCCCAGAACCGGTATGGCACAGGGCTCTCGCCGAAGCGGCCGGCGCCCCGAAACAGAGGAAGGAATTATGAGTATTGAAACGAAGACGGCCACGGCTCAATCACAGTATGGCTTTGTCATCGACAATCGCAAGTGCATTGGCTGCCACGCGTGTTCTGTGGCCTGCAAATCGGAAAACGAGGTACCGCTGGGCGTCAATCGGACGTGGGTCAAGTACGTGGAGACGGGGGCTTTTCCCAATTCGCGGCGCCATTTTCAGGTAACGCGCTGCAATCATTGTGCGAATCCGCCCTGTGTGCGCATCTGTCCTACGGAGGCGATGTACCAGCGGGACGATGGCATTGTGGAGTTTGATAACAGCGTCTGTATCGGCTGTAAGGCGTGTATGCAGGCGTGTCCCTACGACGCCATTTACATCGATCCGGAGACGGACACGGCTGCCAAGTGTCACTACTGTGCCCACCGGACGGAGATCGGCCTGGAGCCGGCGTGCGTCGTGGTCTGTCCCGAGCACGCGATTATCGCCGGAGATATGAACGATCCGGACTCGGAGATCAGCCAGTTGCTGGCGAGGGAGCAAGTGACGGTACGCAAACCGGAGCAGGGAACGGCGCCCAAACTTTTCTACATCGACGGCAGCGATGTGGCCCTGCACCCGACGGCCACCGAGCGCACGCCGGAAACGTTCCTCTGGGCAGACGTCATTCCCTTGCACGGCGAGGCGAACGGCGGACAACAAAGGAAAGCAACGAACGGGCATGGCGGGGGGCACAATCCAGGCGGAGCGCAGACATCGGGGCGGGCCACGCCGCAACCACAGGGGACGCCGTGGGACGGCCCGATTCAGTTCGGGGCGAGGATGGCGGACCACATGGTGCAGGTGGCCTATAACGCTCAGCACAAGATTCCCTGGCATTGGCCGGTTCCCGCCTATCTGGTGACGAAGGGGATCGGGGCCGGTCTCTTTATGTTGCTCAGCCTGGGATTTGGGCTGCGGCTCTTTGAGTGGGATAGCGTCAGTGCGCTGGTCAGCGGTTTCCTTTCTTTGTTGTTTATCGGCATTACGACGGGGCTGCTGGTGTATGACCTGGAACGGCCGGAGCGCTTTCTTTACATTTTGCTGCGGCCGCAGTGGAAGAGTTGGCTGGCGCGGGGTGCGGTGATCCTCATCGGCTTCACTGTGATCGGCGGCCTGTGGTGGCTCTTTGAGCTGGGCGCCTATCTCTACGATTACGAGGCTCCGTTGCTCCGCGATCTGTTCCTCTGGCTGGGGCTTCCTTTCGCCGTGGGCGCGGCCGTCTACACGGCGTTCCTGTTCGCGCAGGCGGAAGGACGCGACCTGTGGCAAAGTCCGTTGTTGCCTTTCCACCTGGTGGTGCAGGCGCTGATGGCCGGCAGCGGCGCGTTCCTCGTCGTGGGCCTTTTCCTGGACGCGCCGGACGACCTATACCGGCTGGCTACGCTCACGTTCCTGGGCGCGCTGATCGTGGACCTGTTCATCACTCTGGTGGGCGAGTTTTCGATACCGCACGCGAGCGAAGTGGCGGCCCGGGCCGCGCACGATATCAGCCATGGCCGCTACCGCAATCATTTTTGGTGGGGAAGCATCGCAGTGGGGCACGTGGCGCCGCTGGCCCTGGTGGTCGTCGCCGCCCTACCCGTGTCCATGATGATCACCATTCTTGCGCTGGCGGTGGCCGGCCTGCTGGCCATTATCGGCCTTTACTTTTTTGAATACGCCTTCGTCATGGCCCCGCAGGAGATACCGAACAGCTAAGCGAGCAGATTATCATGCGCAAGAAGGTTGAATATAAAACACGCGTGCACAACGCACGACAAGATTGAAAGCGAGAATCTGTCATGAGTGAAAAACGAGGCATTCTGGACGTACTGTCGGCTATGTTGAAGGTGGGGGCAGACGCGGAGGACGCGGTCGCCAAGTCAGACAGAAGAGGGCCGAGCAACGTGGCTGGGACCGACCTGCCCGGCTTCGCCGCCTATGATCCGGCCGAGGTAGAAATGAAGACGGTGCGCCACCCGGACGGCCGTCTGAGCAATTACCCGCCGCCGGAGTATTGGGATGAGTGGGTTGAGTGGGACGGGAAGCAGTGGCCGCGGCGGGTGGCCCGGCGTTACAGGCTGGTGCCGACGGTGTGCTTCAACTGTGAGAGCGCGTGCGGCTTGCTGGCCTACGTGGACAAGGAGACGTTTGAGATCAAGAAGTTCGAGGGGAATCCGGCCCATCCGGGAAGCCGCGGTCGCAATTGCGCCAAGGGGCCGGCCACTCACAACCAGATTTATGACCCGGAGCGCATCCTCTATCCGCTGAAGCGGGTGGGCGAACGGGGTGAAGGGAAGTGGAAGCGGATCACGTGGGAGCAGGCACTGGAGGAGATCGCGGCCAAAATGCGGGAAAGCCGGCAGCGGCGGCGCGACGGGATCATGTATCACGTGGGACGGCCGGGGGAGGATGGGTATACTAACCGCTGCATCTCGGCGTGGGGGGTGGACGGCCACAACAGCCACACGAATATTTGCTCCAGCGGTGCGCGCGCCGGGTATTTCTTCTGGGGCGGGTTTGACCGGCCGAGTCCTGACCACGCGAACGCGCGCACGATTCTGTTGATCTCCAGCCACCTGGAAACGGGCCATTACTTCAACCCTCACGCACAGCGGATCATTGAGGGCAAGATGAAGGGGGCCAAGCTGATCACGTTCGACCCGCGCCTGAGCAACACGGCGAGCATGAGCGACGTGTGGCTGGCGACGTGGCCGGGCAGCGAGAGTCACGTGCTCCTGGCCATTGCTAACTACCTGATCCAGAATGACCTGTACGATAAGGCGTTTGTGCGCCGTTGGGTTAATTGGGAAGAGACATTAACGGCGATCAAGGAAGAAAAGCTGGCGCTGGACGACGAGGCACTCCAGGCGGAAATCGCGGACGGTGGACCGGTGGCGTTCGAGAGCTTCGACCGGGTATTGAAGGCCCTTTACCGGGAGTTTACG
>JAWVYQ010000087.1:0-15558 GCA_033722615.1 Promineifilaceae bacterium (SeqCode) | reverse complement strand
TGCTGTGCCAGCAAAAGGGGGATGGCCAGCGCCAGCAGGAAAACAACCCTTGCCCCGACACCGGACAGACGAGACATGAGAACCTCCTTTAAGGGCAGGAACCGGACGGAAGCGCCGTCCCTTCCACGCCCAATAGACATTCGCCTGTCTTACTTTGTGCTAATTGTAACAAATAATCGGGAGAAAAGGGGTGAACGTAGAGCAAAAGGAGCCGAAAAGGAGAGAAAAAGAAGCCTCCCGCCCGAGAGCGGGAGACTTCTGCCCCTCTAATCAGGAAATCCAGACCGAGGTAATCTCTCCGTTCCACCCGCCATCTTCGCGGACGTACTCGATAGAGAAGCCGCCGCCGCTGAGATAGCCGGTGTCGGAATCCTCGGCCACGGCCCAGGCGTTGCTGAAGGAAACGGTGACCTTATCTGCCGACTCGGCCGTGATTTCATCAAAGCGCAGGTAGAGGAAATCCCCTTCTTCGTTGGCCCGCGCCTGAATCTCCTCTGGCGTCATCAGCGTCAGCTCGACGCCTTCCAGCTCCGGCACCAGCGTCGGGTCCACCTTTTCCGTGGAGAGGATGAACGTCCCCTGCTCGGCCAGCAGCGCGTAGTCGGGCACTTCCTTGTCAACCAGCGCCCGTTCCAGCGTCAGTCGGATCAACTCCGGCTGATCCTCGCTGGTGAGAAGGTCGCCGGCCGGCTCGTCGACAGGCTCCATAACGTTGTCCTGGTCCAGGGTGAACGTCTCGGTCACGCCGTTAACGTCTACCGTGTACGTTCCCGCCGCCAGCCCCTCGATCTCCAGCGGTACCGACTCTTCGAACATTTTCAACTGCTGCGTGCAGATCGCTTCGGCCGGGCGCACGGTCTCTACCGTAATAGTGAAGGTGTCCCCTTCGCGGTGGCTGCGGATCGCGCCCAGTTCCGTGCAGCCGTCGCCCAGCTCGCCGCTAATTTGGGCCTGCGCCTGAAGCGGCCAGGACTCCATGATCGCGATTTGTACGCTGTTGATGACGGCCGTTCCCGTGATCACGTCCTCCGACACGTCGCCGGTGACCGGCGTCGCAGTAGGGTCGTCTGACGAGACCGGCTCGTCCAGGTCGCGAGTGGGCGCGTCGCCGGCGTTGCCCAGGCCGTCACCCGGTTGCGCGGCCGGTTCGTCACCCCGCACCGTGCCACAGGCGACGATGGATAGCGCCAATAGAGCGATAATGAACAAAAGGCTAAATCGTTTCATGATAATCGTGTCCTCCGTGCGTCGTCGGTAAAGTACGTGTCGTCCGGGGCGGCGACGCACCGCCCCATCCATTCATATAACGACGTGGGAGGGGGAAAGGTTCCCGAAGAATATGAAAGGGGGCGTTTCATGAAACACCCCCCACGACACTCACATTACGGTTGCTCCAGCCCGTGAGCTTCCAGGAGGTCGCCGGCCGCCAGAAGGTCCTCGGTTGGGCCGTCGGCAACGATGCGCCCCTCGTCCATGATCACCAGCCGCGGGCACAGGGTGTCTATCAGGCGCATGTCGTGTGTGGCGACGATCATCGTTTGCGGTAGCTGCTGGAGGAGGGCGATCAGAGCGCGGCGGGCGCGCGGATCCAGCCCGGCCGATGGCTCATCCAGCACCAGAATCTCCGGGTCCATTGCCAGCACGGTGGCCAGCGCCACCCGCTTCTTCTCGCCCATGCTCAGGTGATAGGGTTGGCGGCCGGCGTATCCGGCCATCTCCACGGCGGCCAATGCGCCCTCCACTCGACGCGCCACCTCTTCTTCTGCCAGCCCCATATGCAGCGGGCCAAAAGCCACGTCTTCGAACACGGTCGGGGAGAACAACTGGTCGTCCGGATTCTGAAAGACGACGCCCACCTTGCTTCGAATGAGAGGCAGATTCGGCTCCGCCACGGCCAATCCGCCCACTTCCACGTTGCCCTCGCCTGCGAGCAGGCCGTTCAGTTGTAGCATGAGCGTGCTCTTGCCCGCGCCGTTGGGGCCGGCCAGGGCCACTTTTTCTCCGGCCGCCACGTTGAGCGAGACGTTGCGCACCGCTTCGCGGCCGTCCGGGTAACGGTAGCTGACGTTTTTCAGGCGCAGCGCCGCCGAGCGCGCAGGCGGCGCCGACGCTCTCCCTTTGACGGCCTCTTGTAGGCCCTCTGCCGGGGCTTCTTCTGAGCCGGTATGCTGGACGGGCATCGCGTTTCCTCAAAGTCTTTCGAGAGTTTCGTCACGTTGTTGGCCCTGGTCGTAGGTAGTGTCGGTGCGCGAATCGCCACTACCGGCGAACCGCCACGACGGCTACAGTCGGCCGATCATTTGGGCGCTAACCAGCCAGGCCACGGCGACGACACAGGCCAACCAGTCCCGCGCGGACATCACGTGAGGGTTCATGGTCAGGAAGTGGCCGCGATAGCCGCGGGCGGCCATCGCGTTATACACGCGTTCGCTGCGCTCGACGCTCCGTAGCAGGAGTTGCCCGACCATGTTGCCCGCAGTGCGGGCGCGCCAGAGGAGCGAGCCGCCGCCCTGGCCCGCTGCCGGCCGCGCACTGCGCGCCGCCCGTGCGCGCAGCAGCCGCCCCGCCTCATCGGTGACCACAAAGAGATAACGGTACATGAAGCTGATGATCGTGATAAGGACGGCGGGAACGCGCAGGTGGCGCAGGGCGTGCATCAGGTCGGGAAAAGGCGTCGTCGCCGCCAGCAACAGCGCCATCTGGACCGAGATCCAGCTCCGCAGCATGATGCTGGCAAAACGGACGAGCCCGGCCTCGGTGGCCGTGATCGTCCAGCTACCGACGCGCCACGCCGCCAGCGTCTCGCCGGGGTGGGTGAAAATGATGGTCACGGCCGCCAGGGCGAAGGGCAGGGCCACCAGCGACCGCTTGAGGAGGGAGGTGAGTGCCAGCTGCGCCAGCCGGACGGTGAGCAAGACCAGCGCCCACGCGATGGCAAAAGCGAGCCACGCTCCGTCCGGCAGGAAGACGTTGGAGACGATAAAGAGGACGGCGATCACGACCTTCACCCGGGCGTCCAGGCGGTGGATGATGCTGTCACGTCGTTGATAGCGGTCGAAGGAGGCGGTGACCATACGATTTACCGTGGCGTTATCGCCGGCCGTCAGGAACCGGCCCGCTCTTTTCGAGAGCGCAGGCGGGGCAGCAGGCGGGCCACAACCCACGCGCCGCCCCCGGCGATGGCCGCCCCGACGGCGCCGGCCACAATGGTCGAGACGGCCGTGTCTCCTAGCGCCGGGATCGTGTAATCGGGCATAATCTGGTAAGGAGCCTCCCTCGCCGCCTGTAAGAAACCGTTTTCCTGAGCGACCCACTCCAGCCCGTCGGGCAGGCCGGAGGCGAAGGGTGAAAGGAAAATGACGAGGAGGACGATGGCGCCGCCGGCGATGATCCAGCCACGGCTTCCGGTTGCCGCGCTCTCCTGCAACAGCTGTGGGCGACTGTTCATGATAAAGCTCAAGGCTGCTACCGTGATGAGAGCCTCGCCCAGGCCGATGAGGGCGTGGACGCCGAGCATGGCTGGCACCGCGATGCGCAGGCTGAAGGTGCCGCTAAAGCCCAGAAGAAGGGCGGTGAGCAGGGCGGCGGCCATTACGGAGAACCAGGCGGCCACCCCGGCCGTTGCCAGTTGCAGGCGGCGGCTGTGGTTGATCACGGCGCGATAAAGGCCGTAGCCGCCCAGGGCCGGGACAACGCCCATGATAAGGATGTTGGCCCCCATCGCGACCAGCCCGCCATCCTGGAAGAGGAGGGCCTGCAGGGCGATGACGGCCGTCATGACCAGAATGCCCATCCAGGGGCCGAGGACGATGGCCGCCAGCGCGGCGCCTACCAGGTGGCCGGACGTGCCCCCGGCGATGGGAAAGTTAATCATCTGGGCGGCGAAGATGAAGGCGGCCATGATGCCCGCCAGCGGAATCAGCCGTTCCCGGAAGCGGGTCTGCGCCCTGTGCGCGGCCAGCCACACGGCGATGGCTGCCAGCAGCCAGGTGATGGCGGTTACGGCCGGGCTGAGAAACCCGTCTGGAACGTGGAGCAACGGGGAGATAGCAGGATACATGTACCCTCCTGTAAAAATGAAGTGCGGCGATTATTCGGCCGTCTTTTCGCGACAGTCGCCGCAGAGACCGGGAATGGCCAGGTGGTTGATCTCCGCCTCGAAGTCGTGTTCCTGGGCCAGCCTCGCTACCAGTTCGTCCAGATGGTGGTCGGCGATGGTCGTGATCTGGCCGCAGCGACGACAGACCAGGTGGTGGTGGGGCGTCGGTCGGGCAATTTCGTAAACGCGCTGTCCCTGGATGTCGGCGCTGAAGACGAGGTTTAGCTCTTCCAGGAAGTTCATCGTACGGTAAACGGTCGTCAGATTGACCGTAGGCGCCCTGGCCTGCACGCGCTCATAGACGTCGTCGACGGTGGCGTGCCCGCCCATGCCGCACAACGCGTCCAGGATAAGCTGGCGCTGCGGCGTGTAACGGTATCCTTTTTGTCGAATGCGCTCTGCGAAATCCTGTTCGACGTGGGTCATCATTTATTGCAACTATTTGTAATAACTATTATTTGCATTTAGGGGTGGATTGTAACAGGAAACGGGCATGGGGCAACCGTTTTACAGGCCGTGTGGCAGCGGTTGCTCTTGCTCACTCTGACACCGTCGCTATACTATTGAGACTTAATTCACTCAAGCCAGTTCATCGTGACAGCCATAACCTTCCTAGGACAGCCACATTTTCGCCTTGACGGTGGCGGGAACCGTATATCAACCGGCGATTGGTGACAGAATAAAAGGAGGTGGTAGGCTACCAGAAGGAGAGGAGAGAAAGCGTAGTAACGGCACAGATAGCCCTTTGACCCGATAATATAGAAGGAGGAAGAGAGATGACTTTAAAGCGTTTGGCCCTGATCCTTACCCTTTTCGTGGCGTTGATCTTGACGCTGATGGCTTGTGGTGGCAATAACAACGGCAACGCTGCTGAAGAAGAGGCAACGCCGGCCGAAGAAGAGGCAGCGGCGCCGGAGGCCGAGGAAGAGGCAGCGCCGGCTGAAGAAGAAGCGGCGGAAGAAGAAGAAGCGCCGGCCGAAGAAGAGATGGCTCAGGAAGGACAAATCGCCGCCGGCACCATCCTCAACCGCGTGCTTGAGCGCGGCCGGCTGGTTTGCGGGGCGCGCACCGATCTCGCCGGATTTGGTTATCTGGACGAGGCGGGCGAAAACGTTGGCTTTGACGTAGACATCTGCCGCGCTGTCGCCGTCGCCCTGTTCAACGACCCTGAAGCTGTCGAGTTTGTACCCCTGACGGCCGCCGACCGTGGTCCGGTTCTGCAGACGGCCGAGGTGGACCTGCTTTCCCGTAACGTCACGTGGACGTCCTCGCGAGACGCCCAGTGGGGCAACTTCACCATCATCATGTTCTATGACGGTCAGGGCTTCATCGTGCCCGCCGACAGCGACATCCAGACGCTGGAGGACCTGAACGGCGCCACCATCTGCGTCACCAGCGGGACGACGACAGAGCTGAATCTGGCCGATGCCTTCCGCCAGCGTGATCTGGAGTTCACCGCTGACGCCTATGAAGATACGGCGACCGTTTACAGCACCTACGAAGGTGGCGGCTGTGACGCGGCCACCAGCGACAAATCACAGCTTGCCGCCATCCAAAGCGGCCTGGAAGATCCAGATGCACACCGCATTCTGGACGTGACCATCTCCAAGGAGCCGTTGACGCCGGCCGTGCCGCATGGCGACGACCAGTGGTTTGACGTGGTCAAGACCGTCCTCATGGTACTCGTCAACGCCGAAGAGTTGGGCATCAACTCGGGGAACGTGGACGACATGATGGGCAGCGACAATATTCAGGTTCTGCGCTTGCTGGGCCAGGAAGGGAGCTTCGGCCAGGAAGACCTGGGCCTGGATCAAGAATTTGGCGCCAACGTCATCCGCGAGGTTGGCAACTACGGCGAAATCTACGACCGCTACATGGGGCCGGAGGGCGACGCCTTTACCCTGCCGCGCGGCCTCAACCGGCTGTGGACGGAGGGCGGTATTCTGTACGCGCCGCCGCTGCGCTAAGCGCCGGACCCCGTACAAGATCGGCGATTGACATCGCTGTTACCAAGATGGTGTAGCCCCGCTCCGGGGCTACACCTTTCCCAATAATCATGGAAAGTTCTGATCGCGATATCAACATTCGCACCGGGGAGAGTGTCCCCCTGTGGCGCGACGTCCGCGTGTTGCAGGGGATGGCTCAGCTCATCTCGGCCATCGTCGTCATCGGCCTTGTAGCCTTCCTGATATTCAATATGTTCGCCGCGGCCGATGAGAGAGGCCTGAGCCTGGGGTTCGGCTTTCTCGACGACTCGGCCGGTTTCGCCATCGATGGGGCGCCCATCGAGTATGACCCTTCCATGTCATTCGGCCGCGCGTTGCTTGTCGGTCTTCTTAACACGCTGCGCGTTGCTCTGCTCGGCGTGGTCCTGGCGACCGTGCTGGGCGTCATTGTCGGTCTGGCCCGCCTCTCCAGCAACTGGCTGATACGCAACCTGGCCGGCGCCTACGTCGAGTCCATTCGCAACATTCCCCTCCTGGTTCTGCTCTTTTTCTGGTTCTTTGCCGTTTTCCAGCAGTTGCCGCAGGTAGAGAACAGCATCAAACTCGGCCGCTACCTGGTTCTGAACCAGCGCGGCGTGTACGTCGTGGCCTTCCACCCGACGGGGACCTTCATCCCCTGGCTCGCGTCCTTACTCGGCGGGCTGGTGCTATCCATCGTAGCGTGGCGCGTCCTTACCCGTTACCAGCTTCGTACCGGTCGGGCGACCTATCCGCTGGCTGTTGGCACGGCCATCCTCATTCTGTTGCCGATCTTGGGGTGGTTGTTGCTTCCCGAGCGGCCCCTGTCGATGGAGTTCCCCACGCTAGGGAACTTTAATTACGAGGGCGGTACCTCACTGACGACCAACTTCTCCGCGCTGCTGGTGGGTCTGGTCATGTATACGGCCTCCTTCATCGCCGAGATCGTCCGCGCCGGCATTCAGTCGGTCTCGCGCGGTCAGTTAGATGCCGCGCGGTCCGTCGGCCTGAGCAACCTTCAGGCATTGCGCCTCGTCGTCTTTCCGCAGGCGCTACGGGTCATTCTCCCTCCCCTTATCAGCCAGTACCTGAACCTGACCAAGAACTCCAGCCTGGCCGTCTTCATCGGGTTTAAGGACCTGTTCGCCGTGGGCAAGACGATCATCGATCAGGCTGGCCGGGCGGTTCCCGTCTTCGCGCTGATCATGCTTGGTTATCTGGTGATGAGCCTGACCTATTCCATCGTTATCAACCTGTACAACCGCCGCATCCGCTTCGTGGAGAGATAGTATGAGTACCATTGCCCCGGAACTCGAGCGACCAACGACGACGATTGGCCCTATCAAATGGGTGCGCAAGAACCTTTTTAATACCTGGTACAACACGCTGCTGACCCTTCTGGCGCTGTGGCTGTTGTGGCGTTTTGTGCCGGCCTTTGTCGAGTGGGTGCTCGCCTCGAACTGGGACCCGATCCTCAGCCGACCCGTTCTTTACTTCGTGGGCCAGTATCCGGCGGCAGAACTGTGGCGTATCGGGGTGATTGTGGCCCTCGTCTCCCTCAACTTTGGGCTCAGTTGGGGGGCGTGGGGCGGTCCCTTGCGTACGTTTGCCGTGGTTCTCATGGCCGGTTTTGCCGTCGTTGCCTTGTTACCCGTCAGCCTGGATACCATTGGCCTGGTCGGCCGTCTCTTTATGGCGGCCAATATCGCCGTCGTCGCCGGAGGCTTTGCGCTTGGTCAGACGCGGGCCGGCCAGACCCGCTGGGTGCTGGCTATCGGGCTGGTAACCTTCATCGTGATCCTGCTGCTGATGCGAGGCTTCCCCGGCGTCGAGATGGTGCCCCTGGTCCAGACGACGCGTTGGGGCGGCCTGATGCTCAACCTGCTGGTGGCGGCCGTGGGCATCGTCGCCTCCTTCCCGTTGGGCGTGTTGTTGGCGCTCGGCCGGCGCAGCAAGTTGCCCGTCGTCAGCGTCTTTTCCACGCTCTTCATCGAGCTGGTGCGCGGCGTGCCCCTCGTTTCCATTCTGTTCATGATGTCGGTGATGCTTCCGCTCTTTCTTCCGGAACAGATACGCGTCGATCGCGTCCTCCGCGCTCTGATCGGCATTACCCTCTTTTCGGCCGCTTATATGGCCGAGAACGTTCGCGGCGGCCTGCAGGCCATTCCCGAGGGCCAGTACGACGCGGCCAGAGCCATCGGCCTCAACGGTCCCCTGACGACGCTGCTCATCGTCCTGCCGCAGGCCTTACGCCTGGTCATCCCGGCCATCGTCGGCCAATTCATTTCCCTTTTCAAGGATACGACGCTGATCATCATCGTCGGCATCAATGAGATATTGGGCATTGGGAAATCGATCGTACTTGGTAACCCGGAGTGGGTGACGGCACAGTCCGAGGTTTACGTCTTCATTGGTCTTATATTCTGGGCGTTCACCTATGCCATGTCCTACAGCAGCCGTCGACTGGAGCGGGCATTAGGCGTTGGCGAGCGCTAGAACGTTGTAACAACAGGTGGCAGAAGAGAGAGAAGGTATATGACGCAGCAGAATGGTTCCAACGGCGACCAACCCATCATCATTTGTCAGGACGTGCACAAGTGGTTTGACGATTTCCACGTTTTGCGGGGCATTGACCTGACGGTGGAGGTAGGCGAAGTGGTCGTCATTTTCGGCCCCTCCGGTTCCGGTAAGTCGACCTTCATCCGCACGATTAACCGGTTAGAGGAGCACCAGAGAGGGGAGATCGTCGTCGACGGCATTGAACTGTCGCACGACATTCGTAACATCGAAGCCATCCGCCGTGAGGTGGGGATGGTTTTCCAGCAATTCAATCTCTTTCCACATCTGACCGCGATTCAGAACGTCACGCTGGGTCCGATCTGGGTGAGGCGCTGGCCGAAGAAGAAGGCGGAAGAAGAGGCGATGAAATTGTTGGAGCGGGTCGGCATCCCTGAGCAGGCGGAGAAATATCCGGCCCAGCTTTCCGGGGGCCAGCAGCAGCGGGTGGCCATTGCCCGCGCCCTGGCCATGCAACCCAAGATCATGCTCTTCGACGAACCGACGTCGGCGCTTGATCCAGAGATGATCAAAGAGGTGCTGGACGTCATGATGGAGCTGGCCGAGAGCGGGATGACGATGCTTGTGGTGACCCACGAGATGGGATTCGCGCGGGCTGCGGCCGACCGCCTCCTCTTCTTCGACGGCGGCGTCATCGTGGAGCGCGGTACGCCGGAGCAGATATTCAACAACCCACAGGAGGAACGCACCAAACTGTTCCTCTCACAAATCCTGCAGCATTAGGGGCTGCAATCCTTACCGCCGTCGCAAAAAAACACTCACGATTTTCACCGAACGTAGGGATCTATCTCGTCAGAACTGGCCATTAGCCTGAGCAATGAGCGCCAGCTCTGCCCTTCCTCGGCCGGCAGGTAGCCGAATCTTTCATCATCGTCGTCGGGGCGCACGCCCTGTTGCTCCATCACGCTGGGGGCGACGAAAAGGGGAGCCGCCACACGTACAGCCAGATTAATCGCGTCGCTCGGCCGGCAGTCGATCTCGTGTTCGGCGCCGTCGGTCGTCTGCACAGTCAACGTGCCGTAATAAACTCTTTCGTGGAGCCGGCTGACGGCTGCTCGCGTAAGTTCCATGTCTCCGGCACTGATAAGCGTCTTCATCAGGTCGAAGCTGAGGGGCCGAATGGGGGATGGCCCCAGCAAATGGATGATGATCGCTTCCGCTTCAAACGGCCCGACCCAAATAGGCAGCAGTTGATCTCCTTCCCTTTCTTTAAGCAGGACGACGCGGTGCCCGCTCATGCCCAGTCGAACGAGCCACTGCTCCGCCTGTTCCACCGATGGTTTCTCCTTCTCGTCCACCTTGGGCCACGCTTCCTCTTCTGGCAGGCGGGCCAATACGTCATAAACGTGCACTTCAATCATCTTCGATTCCTTTTGCCGGACGCGGCCGGCGAACTCGGCGGCCAATCTCCAGCGCAAACGTTTGCGGCCGCGGTGGACGCGAACCTTTACTGCGCCCACGCTGGTATCCAGCAGGCGGGCGGCTTCCCGATGGCTCATTCCATCCAAGTAGACGCGGAGGATCGCTTCCCGCTCGGCCGGGGACAGGTCGTCGATTGCCTCGCGCACACGGGCGACCATCTCCTTGCGTTCCGTTGCGCGCTCCGGCGCCCGTGGCGTCGCGTTTCCTGTGTGCGCCCCCCTCTGCTCGTCCCAGGGGACTGTGACCGTGCGGCCGGCCCGCAACTGCATACGCGCCAGATTGACGGCAATCCCCCGTACCCAGGCGCCGAAGCGGCCCGGATCACGCAACTGCTCCAGATTCAGGTAGGCCTGCAGGAACGTTTCCTGTAGCAGGTCCTCCACGCCAACCCGCGGGCCGAAGGTAGCCTGCAAGAGGCGGGCCACCTTCGCCCTGTGCCGGCTGACGAGGCGGCCAAAGGCACGCTTGTCGCCATCGAGGGTGTGCCCAACCAGAGCGGCGTCCGTCTCTTCCCGTTCAACGTGTGCCATCTACTCTATAGTTGCGTTTCGCCGGCAAAAGGTTACATCTTATTACAAATTCGGGGCGACGCGGGCGATGCGTTCCACGGCCCGCTCCAGGTCGTCCATCGCTGTTGCGATAGAGAAGCGCAGGTGGCCCTCCGTGCTCTGGCCAAAGGCGACGCCCGGCGTGGCGGCGATTTCCGCTTCCTCCAGCAGGGCGTCTGCCAGCTCTACGCTGTTCTTGTCGGTGTGGGTGAAACGCGGGATGAGATAGAAGGCGCCTTCGGGGAGGGGGCACTCGATCCCGTCGATTTCGTTAAGGGCCTTTACCATGAAATCGCGCCGTTCCTGGTAGGAGTGGCACATGGCGTGAACGACGTCCTGGGGACCGTTGAGCGCGGCGACGGCCGCTTCCATGGTGAAAGTGGCTGCCGAGGTGATGGTTTGGCCGTGCATGCGCGCTGCCAGTTTCATGATCGGCGTCGGTCCCGCCACCCAGCCCAGGCGCCAGCCGGTCATGGCGTACCCTTTGGAAAGGCCGTTGGTGGTAATGGTGCGCTCGGCCATGCCCGGTTGGGCCGCCAGCGCGGGATTCGTCCGGCCGTCAAAAACGAGTTTCTCATACACCTCATCCGTGATCACGTAGAGGTCTGCGTCGGTGGCCACGCTGATGATGGCCTGCACTTCGGCCTCTGTCAGGATCCGGCCGGACGGATTGTTAGGGGAGTTGACCATCAACGCCTTGGTTCGGGGCGTGATTTTCTCTCGCAACTGTTCTTCGGTGATGGTGAAGTTGGTTTCGGCCGGGAGCGTAACGGCCACCGGCTCACCGCCGGCGATGCGGATCATGGCCGGATAGGAAACCCAGACCGGTTCCAGATAGACGACCTCGTCGCCGGGGTTGACGACGGCCGAGAGCGCCAAAAAAAGGGCCCATTTACTCCCGGGCGTCACGACGACGTCGGTGGACGGATCGACGTTCACCCCGTTTTCGCGGGCCATCTTCCCGGCGATCGCTTCAAGGACGGCCGGGATACCTTTGGTCGGCGAAGGATAGTGGGTGCGACCGGCGCGAATGGCTTCGATGGCCGCATCGGCGATGTGCGCTGGCGTATCGAAATCCGGGTCGCCGCCGGCCAGGGCGATGACGTCGTTACCCGCTTCCTGGAGCGCCACCGCCTTGTCATTGACGGCCAGCGTGGCAGAAGGGGGAATATCGGCGAGCAAACGGGACAGTTCCTTCATAATAGACTTCCTCTTTTCCTTCCAACTTGGTCCAAGATGTAAGCACGTAATTCTAACAGAGAGAGCCTTATTGTCGACCTCATAACGCCCCGTTTTCTCCTGACGCGCTGGCATTGAGGAAGAGGGCGCTTTCGCTTATACTTGGGCGGAACAACCGGAGGCTACAGGCTTGCATTTACATAAGTTTGCAGCCTGGTTGGCAAAGAAGGGAGCTTGCCCTCATCATGTGGCCGCTTTCTCCAGCAGATTCATTACACTTGCTTAACATAAAAGCACGCAGGAAGAGTAACGTTCATGATTTCAGACCACGACAATCAGGTAGCCGTCTTCATCGACTATGAAAACATTGAATTAAGTTGTCGCGAAAAGATCGGCAGCGACGTTGAAGTGGACTGGTCCCGGGTGCTGGAGTCGGCCGTCGATCTCGGCCGCGTCGTCATCCGCCGCGCTTATGGGGACTGGTCTATCTTTAGCATGGGCCAGCGCGAGCTGCTCGGGCTGGGCATCGAGCTGGTGCACATTCCGTCCAAGCGGGGAAAGAACGCGGCCGACATCCGCATTGTCATCGACGCCCTGGAAATGATGATGGGCGAGCACGCCAACATCAGTCACGTGTTGCTGGTTTCGGGCGACGGTGACTTTACCGAGCTCGTACACCGCCTGCGGGGCTACGGCAAGATCGTAGTCGGCCTGGGTGTGAGCGGCGCCAGCGCCGAATATCTGATCAACGCCTGTGACCAGTTCATCTTCTACGACGTACTGGCCAACCTTACTCCCGAACAGGGGCCGAATGACGGCCGGGGCGAGACGACGCAGGCCGCCTTCGATGTCAGCGAGGCGCGCCAGCTCCTGCGCCGCGCTCTCCAGGCGCGGGAAGAGGGATGGATCAATGGCGGGCAGGTCAAGGACGCCATGTTGCGCCTGAACCCGGCGTTTAACGAGCACAACTACAACTTTGACAGCTTCAAGGCGTTTCTCTCGGCGCAGAATGACCTCGTGCGCCTGCGCACGGCCGAGGAAGGGGGGCATCTCGAGGTACAGCTGCTTCCAGAAGCGGAGAACGGTCCCGTCGTCGAGGCGCCGGAGGCGCTGTTGGACCGTTATCTGAAATATCTGTCACAGCAGAAGATTCGGATGACGCCGACGGAGCACCGGCCAAACATCATCCTCAAATTCTATGACATTTATGAACAGCATCCGGACAGCTCCCTGACCGAGCTAAAGGAGGAGCTACACGCTTACTTTGAAGAAACGGCGCCCAACGTCAAGTGGCAGTACGTGCACGAGACGATCCACCAACTGTTCCGCACGTTCTGCTTTTCCTTTGATCAGGACGACAGCAACTATCCCAAAGACGTGCGCCTGTGGGACCGGAAGATGACGCTGGCTGATGAGGTAACCGGCCCAGGTCGTCTGCTCCACCGTTGCGATCGCGGTCTGCTACAGAAGATCGGCCGCAAGCTGAACGGCGGCATTGACGCTATCGACCGCGAGGTAGCAGCCCGCCTCCTCTACGGCAGCGTGCGCGGACAGAAGATGCTGGATCACGTGGAGCAACTGGTTGGCGAATTGAACGGGGAAAACGGTCGCTAAAATATATCCAATATATGACCGGTCGTTGTATCACGATCTATGGAGAAGGCAGCCCGTCACTGGTAGAGTAAGGGTGATTGATGACGACGATTATCGCCATCACGGTAAAGTCAATCATCATTTCATTATGACGAGAACGGTGACCAAAAGCATTCCCTTATTAAAGGAGTGATCAACGTGAAGACGGTTGTTGGCCTGTACGACGAATTGGAGACTGCCCGGCACGTGGTTCAAGATCTGACCGACGCCGGATTTGACGCTAACGATATTAACCTGATAGCCGGCGATCCGGACGGCCAGTACGCAAAGCCGGATGAAGACGCCGTCCACGCCGGAGCCGATTCCGCCGTGGAAGGAGCCGTTGCGGGCGGCGTTTTAGGCGGCCTGGCCGGGTTGCTCTTCGGCCTGAGTGCCTTTGCTCTGCCCGGATTGGGGCCGGTCATTATCGCCGGGCCGATACTTTCCAGCTTCGTCGGCGCCGGCATTGGCGCGGCCAGCGGCGGACTGGTCGCCACCCTGGTTGAATGGGGTTTGTCCGAGGAGGAAGCCGAACTCTACCTGGAAGGCGTGCGCCGCGGCAACGCCCTTGTCATGGTGCGCACGCAGGCAGAAGAGGTAGACGAGGTGCGCCAGATAATGAACGGCTACCCCCTCGTCGACGTAAAAGAGCGCGAAAGGCAGTGGCGCGAAGAGGGTTGGTCAGGCTACGATGCCCAGGCCAGGCCTTACGCAGGGGTTGAGCAGGACAGCGTCGACGACGTCTTTAAGGAGCATTACGAGAAGACGTATGGCGAGTCCGGCCACCCTTACGATAAGTACGCCCGCGCCTATAAGTTCGGTTTCCACCTGGCCACGGATACGAAGAATATCAACAATCCGTGGCAGGAACTCCGGCCGGAGGCGCGCAAACAGTGGGCCAAAGAGCATGGCGAGGATTTTGACGATTACGAGGAGGCCATGCGCTTTGCTTACCATCGCGCCCAAACGTATATGGTTTAGGACCGCCGGTGGCGAGAAGTTGGGGCCGCACGCTGCATGTTACGGCCCTTCTCGCTTTTACAGCTGGCCGGAGCTGCTGTCCCACTCGGCCAGCATCGCCTGATAGCGAGCGTCTTCGTAACGGGAGAGATGGAAGGCAGGCGCGTACTCTGGCAGAGCGCCGCCGGTGACGTGCGCTGCCAATAGTTCGCCGGCCGCCTGCGAGGCCATAATGCCGTACCCTGACAGGGCGCCGATGACGTAGGAGCCGTCCACTGGCAGGGGGCAGATGAGGGGGCGGTTCTCCCTCGTCTTGCAATAGTAGCCGCCATCCACGTAGACGTTGCGCAGCCGGCCGGCGTAGACGGAGAAGCCGGGCACCATTCGCGCCAACCCTCGCAGCACGATCTCCGGATAGTAGGGCTCAAAGCGGGTGGGCCAGACCGGTTCCATTATATCCACGTCGTAGGTCCATAGGGCCAGAATCATATTGCTCTGGCTGCTCCCTTCCGGCCGAAAGTGCACGCCGGCCGGGAAGCTTTCCACCAGCCAGCGCGTCTTTTCGTCGGCCGCCAGTTCGGCCCGCTCCTCATCGGTCCAGATGAGCTTGACCGGATCATTCCAGATCATCAGCGGCGCGTCTCGCGGCACGATCTCCAGATGGTCCTCGAAGGAGATTTTTCCGTGCAGCTCGTTGAACACGGGCAGCTCGACGTCCAGCATCTGGGCCGTTTCCTTCAAAAGGGGGCCGGCGGCGACGACGAAGGTATCGGTGGCAATGGTTTCTTCGCCGACGTGGACGGCCTGGACGCGGCCGCCTTGTACCTCGACGCCCGTCACGCGCCCAGAAACAAAAGAGATCCCGTGCGCTTTGGCCTCTTGCAGCAGGTACATGCCAAGTTGTTGGGCGCTGAGCCAGCCGCAGCGGCGCGGGTGCAGCATGGCAATGGCCTCTTTCGTGATAAAGGGAAAATGTTCCTGGATAATCTCCGGATCCAGAACCAGATCGGCGCCCGTGGGTTGGTTTTCAAAGCCCTCGCCCGGCGAAGGTTCGTAAGGGACCGGCCCCGGGTGGCGGCGCAGCGGCCCGGCGCCAAGCGCCGATATCTCTTCCGCCTTTTCTTCGAAAGCGCGGGCCTGCGCCGGATCAGACGTAAGAAACACATACCCCCGCCGG
>JAWVYQ010000086.1:0-15580 GCA_033722615.1 Promineifilaceae bacterium (SeqCode) | reverse complement strand
GGTAGGAGAAAGCTGGCCGGACGCGATGTGTGCCTGTGGTTACTGTTTCCGCCACCTGCCCAAATACAAGACGGCGTGGCTGAGCCTGATGGAAGCAATGCTAACCCCATTGGGGGCAAACGAGCGCTACGCCTTTAGCGCCGAGGAACTGCGGCAGGTGCGGCCGCCCGTGCTGTACGTCTGGGGTGACAATGATCCGTTCGGCGATCTGGAAGCGGCACGCGGGGCGGAAAGGTTGACGCCAGAGGCCGAACTGCAGGTGTGGCAGGGCGGACACCTACCCTGGTGGGACGACGCTGAGGCGTGCGGCGAGATGGTGCGGGGATTCCTGGATGTGTAAGCGGAGAGTAGGAGGGGAGCGACCGAGGAGATATTAGCGTCATCTGTGGCACCTGTCCCAGGTGCATAGGCGCTCTGTCCTACCGGCAAAATAGGCGCGATTCAGGACAGCACGCTCATGACAGCCCATCCACTGCCTTCTTAAAATATAGGGTGAGAAAGCAATCAACGACCGACGCCCTAAAGGAGGCATCAATGTCAGACGCCGCCCGCCTGTCTACCCCCGCTATCGGCAACAAACGCCGAATCGGCTTCTACCTGGCCGGAGGGCTGTTTATTCTCGCCCTTGTCGCCGTCTACGGCCTCGTCATCCAGAACCTACACTATCCGCTCGCCGGCTGGTTTGCGGCCGATTTCCTGGGCGCCCACCAGTTGCACGACACCGTCGGGCCGCTGCTCCTGTGGGCTGCCATCCTGGGCGTCGTCGTGCAGGCGATCCGGCCGGAGCAGCAGATCGGAGCGATGCAGCAAACGGTGGTGATCGCCACCCTCCTCTTGGTCCTGGCCCTGCTGACCGGATTCTTTGTCCCGCCGATGGTTCTCTTTCTGCTACCCCTACCGATGGCTGCCCTGCATCCGGCGCGCGGGCAATTGCTGCGCATGCGCGGCGTCAACCCGTGGTTATTGGGCTTGCTGCTCCTGGCCGCTGTGCCTTTGCTTGATTTCGCCATGGCGCATATCGGTTTACAGCAACTGGCCCTGACCGGCGACACGCACGCGGAAAAAGGGCATTGGTTGCTCCTGGCCGCCTACGCTCTCGGCATCCTGGGCGTCGGGCTGCTGCCAGCGTTCCGTCCCCGAGGATGGCGTATTCCCGCCTGGAGCACGGGCGTGCTGGCCGGCTTCTTCGGCCTGGCTTCAATCATCCTGCCCCCGCAGGCGTCCCACGTCGGGCCAGTCTGGGGAACGTTGGCCATCACCTGGGGCATTGTCTACGTTGCCCTGGCCGAACGGACGACGAACGGGCCAACGAAAGAGTAGGGCCACCGTCAGCGCAGGCAGAAAGAAGCTCAGCTTTCCTGTTTCCAGGACATTCACTCGGTCGATCAATATTAACAGGAGGTCTCCTGTGAAAGCGATAAGCGTCAAATTCGTCGGCGGGATTGCCCTTATTCTGGCACCCCTCCTCCGCTTGCTTTCCATGTTTCTCCATCCAGACGAAGGCGCCGACGCCGCTACCTACGCCGCGGCAACGGCCGAACCCGGCTGGGGTATCGCTCACGTGGTGCTCGTGGCCTTCGCCCTGTTGCTGGCGCTGGGGTTTATCTGCCTCTTCGCCGCGCTGCGCAAAGAAGACCGCTCGGCCCTGCCGCTGGCCGGCATCTTCCTGATGATGGGATGGGCGGTGCCCCGCTTTTTGGGCAGTGCCAGCGACGGCTTCGCCGCGCCTCTCATCGCGCAAAGGTATCTCTCCTCTGCCGGCGCGGCCCGAGAAGCGTGGGGCGCTTATCTAATGGGGAACCTGGACGTCGCACTAGGCACCAACGCCGTCGGGATGGTCCTGTTCGCGGGCGGACTGGCACTGTTGTCGGCGGCGATGCTGCGCGCTGGTCTCTATAACCGTTTTTTGGCCGGCACCGGCGTTGTGTTGGGCTTGCTCTACGCTGCTGGCTACCCGCTAGGGATGTTTGGCGCCTACGGAGAAACCGATGCCTGGTTTTACTATCAGGTGGCGACCATGGTCTGGTCGCTGGCCTTAGGCGTTGTCATGCTCGTCACCAAGCCGGAGACCAGAACCGAACCGGCCGCACGGAGCTCTGTACAGGCGTCGGCAGAGGCGTAGAAACAGCACCTGGGTGGCGCCTGCTATAATAGATAGTATGGACCTGACAACCTCCCCCACGCCCCGGCCGGCAAAACCCTCGGTGCTCGAAACGCGCCTACGAGGAAAGGCGCTGACGCTGGCACGCGCCGGCTGGGCCACCTTCCTGGTCCTCACCCTGGCCATTTACGTCGTGGGAATCCCGGCGCGCCTGGGGCAGTTGCTGATTCCCTGCACGGGTCCGGGGTGCAGCGCCGGACAGCTTACCGCGGCCGAAGGAGAAGCGTTGCGGCAGATGGGGCTTTCCCTCCGTGGTTACGCCACCTACGTCGTCACGCTGGAAGTCCTGGTTGGCCTGGTCTTTACCCTGACTGCCGTCTTTATCGTCTGGCGACGCGCCGACGACTGGATGGCGATCTTTGTGTCCCTCTTCCTGATCGGGTTCGGGCTCTCATCCGGCGAGATGATCGACTCGCTTAGCGTGACGTATTCGCTGTCGCCGGCCTGGCTGAATGCGGTGGACGGCCTTTGGGGCTGGCTGCCGTTCACCCTCTTCCTCTTCCTGTTCCCCAACGGCCGTTTCGTGCCTCGCTGGAGCCGGTGGCTGGCTCTCGGCTGGACCACCTGGCGTCTGCTCATCTTTCTTTTCCCTGAATCGTGGCTGAATGCGTCGTTTTGGCCCCCACCGTTGCAATTGCTCTGGTGGGCCGGGCTGATGTGGCTGCCGGGGATCGCGGCACAACTCTATCGCTACGCACGTGTGTCGAGCCGGGTGGAGCGGCAGCAAACGAAATGGGTCGTGTTGGGAGTGGCCGGCGCCGGCCTGCTGACCGGTCTCACCTCCATGTCGGGATTGCTCGTGGGAGATCCGGCAGCCGACAATCCTCTGCTCACTCTGCTGGCGCCGGAAGCTGTGGAAACCCTGGCCAGCTTGCTCATCCCGATCACCATTACCCTAGCCGTGCTGCGTTACCGTCTATGGGACGTCGATCCCATCGTCAACCGGGCGCTGGTCTACGGGGCGTTGACGGCCACAATCGCCGGAGTGTACGCGGCAGTCGTTGCCGGGACGGGCCTGCTGTTACAGGCGCAGGGACGGTTTCTGGGCTCGCTGGTAGCGGCCGCTTTGGTGGCCGTGCTCTTCCAGCCGATCCGGCAGCGTTTGCAGCGCGCCGTCAATCGCTTGATGTACGGTCAGCGGGATGAGCCATACCGGGTGTTGGTGCGTCTGGGTGAACGGCTGGAGGCGCTGGCGTCGTCGGAAGCGGTGTTGCCGGCCATCGCCGATACGGTGGCCCAGGCGCTCAAGCTACCGTATGCAGGCGTGGCGCTGCGAGATGGCGAGGGTTTTACCATCGTGGCGGAAGCGGGCGAGCGACCAGAGAGAGACCTGGCGGCGTGGCCCCTGGTCTACCAGTCGGAGACGGTGGGCCGGCTGATGCTGGCGCGGCGGTCGCCGGACGAACCGTTTACCCCGGCCGATCGCCAGTTGCTGGAAACGTTCGCCCGCCAGGCCGGAGCGGCCGTTCACGCCGTGCGCCTGACGGCCGACCTGCAACGGTCACGCGTGCGACTGGTGACGGCGCGGGAGGAAGAGCGGCGCCGCCTGCGCCGTGACTTACACGACGGATTGGGCCCGGTCCTTGCCGGCCAGGGGCTGAAGCTGGCGGCCATCCAACAAGTGCTGCCTGAGGACGCGGGGAAGGCGGTCGCGTTACTGGAAAGCGTTATGACTAAAAATGAAGAAACGGTGGCCGAGGTGCGCCGGCTGGTGTACGAATTGCGGCCGCCGGCGCTGGACGAGTTAGGCCTGGTCGGGGCGATCCGGGATCAGGTAGTGGGGCAGAGAAATGAGACGCGGGTGAACGTGACAGCGCCGGCCGGCGGGTTGCCCTCGTTGCCCGCCGCCGTGGAAGTGGCAGCCTACCGCATTGCGATGGAAGCGCTGACGAACGTCGCCCGCCACGCCCAGGCCCGGCGCTGCCACGTTCGCTTTTGGGTGGAGGCGTCGGCTCAAGGGCGGACGCTTTGCCTGGAAATCGCGGACGACGGCGTCGGGCTGCCGGAGACAGTTCGGCCGGGCGTGGGGATGACGTCGATGCGCGAGCGAGCCGAGGAGATCGGCGGGAGCTGCGAGATCGCGCCGGCCGATGATGGTGGCACCCGCGTCGCCGCTCGCCTGCCGTTAGGAGAATGACGATGGACGCTATCCGACTACTCATTGCCGACGACCACGCTCTCTTTCGCGAAGGTGTGCAGGCGCTGCTGGCGGCCACCCAAGACGTCGAAGTGGTGGGGGAAGCGGCGACCGGCGAGGAAGCCGTCGCCCAGGCGAAAAAGTTGCAGCCGGACGTGGTGTTGATGGACATCAATATGCCAGACGTGAACGGCATCGAGGCGACGCGCCAGATTCTGCGGACCAATCCAGACGTTGGCGTCATCGTGGTCACGATGTTGGAAGAGGATGCGTCGGTTTTTGCTGCGATGCGGGCGGGCGCGCGCGGCTACGTGCTGAAGGGCGCGCACCACGACGAGATGTTGCAGGCAATCCGCGCAGTAGCCGCCGGGCAGGCCCTGTTTGGCCCGGCCGTGGCGGTGCGTTTACAGGAATATTTCCGGTCGCTGGGGCAAGACGCGGACGTGCCGGAGCCGGACGTTTTCCCGGAACTTACGAACCGCGAGCGCGAGGTATTAGACCTTATCGCCCAGGGGCGCGACAACGGCCAAATCGCCGAAGAGCTGGTGATCAGTCCCAAGACGGTGCGCAATCACGTGACCAGCATCTACAGCAAATTACAGGTGGCAGGGCGGGCGGAGGCGATCATTCGCGCGCGGGAAGCGGGGTTCGGCCAGGATGGTAAGGGGTGATTTGGTAACGACGACCTCCTTGTGACGAGACCTACGACGGTTTTAAGACGGCCGTCATCTATGCTGACATCAACTTTGACAGATGTTCAGCACAGTCGCCGATAGTAGCCAAAAATAAGGAGAGTCGACCATGGCACAAGGGAATGGAATACAATTCGACGAAAGACAATTCGAGACGATCGTCATCGGCGGCGGACAGGCGGGATTGGCGGCCGGTGTCTGCCTGCAACAGCAAGGGATCGATTTCATTATTCTCGACGGCCAGGAGCAGATTGGCGATGCGTGGCGCAAGCGGTGGGATTCGCTGAAATTGTTTACGCCGGCCGAATACAGCGGTCTGCCGGAAATGCCGTTCCCCGCCCCGCCGGACCATCTGCCGACCAAAGACGAGATGGCGGATTATTTGGTGGCTTATGCGGAACGCTTTGACCTGCCGGTGCAATTGGAGACGTGGGTGGAGCGGCTGACGCGCGACGGCCGTTCTTACCAGTTACACACCAATCGGGGCATTTACCAGGCGAACCACGTTGTCGTAGCCACCGGCGCCTACCAGAAGCAGCGCATTCCGGCGTTCGCCGCCGACCTGGACCCGGCCATCGAGCAAATTCCTTCCACCCGGTACCGCAATCCGGAGCAACTGCCGAGGGGGAGCGTGCTGGTGGTCGGCGCCGGCAACTCCGGGGCGGAGATCGCGCTAGACGTGGCCCAATCGGGGCGCCAGGTGTGGCTCTCCGGCCCGAACACGGGCCACATGAAACGCACCATTCTGGGCAAGGATATTTTCTGGTGGCTGTGGCGCACCCTGTTCAGAGTCAAAGTAGATTCATGGCTGGGCCGGCGACTGCGAGCAAAGTTTCTGGGCGGAGGCGCGGCGTTGTTGGAAGTCAGCGAGGAGGATCTGACGGCCGCGGGCATCACGCGGGTGGAGAGGACGACAGGCGTGGGGAATGGCCAGCCGGAAATGGCCGATGGCCGCACGCTACACGTAAGCGCCATTATTTGGGCCACGGGCTTCGATCCTGATTTTGGCTGGATCGAGCGGCCGGCCTTCGACGAGGACGGCTATCCTCGCCACCGGCGCGGGGTGGTTGAAGATGAGCCCGGCCTCTACTTCCTGGGGCTGCCTTTCCTTTACCGGGGGAACTCATCGCTGATCGGCGGCGTGGGGCCGGACGCCCGCCATCTGGCAGAAACGGTGGCTCGTCGTATGGCGGGAAGCAAAGCAAAGGCCGGTGAAGAGGCACGCCATCCGGTGGCAACGGCCGCTCGACTTTGATCATCCGGCCCGATGCAGGGAGGCAGCGGCTCCTCAACCGGGCGTCGTGCCCCCGGCTCAGCAGTAGGAGACGTCAGAAAACGAGTGAATTGGCGCCCTCTTGCCGGGTGCGCCAGCTCTTCTTTAGAAGATGGGCGGGGTGATGATGGCCAGGTAACGGACGGTCTTGTCGCCCCGGCCGGCCAGTCGCCGGAGGATGGCGCCTTCAAAGTAGATGGTGTCCCCTGCCTGCAAGACGTACACCTCATCGCTCAACGCCACCTCTAGCTCCCCCTCCAAAACGTAGATACACTCCTCCGTGTGCTGGTGGTGAATCAGCGGAATGTCGCCGTCCGTCGGCTCCAGGGTAGCCATGATGATCTCCATCTTACGGTTGACCGGCGTCAACAGCTCGTAGGTGATGTTGGCCTGGGGCAAAATCAGTTGCCGCCGCTCGCCCGCGCGGATGACGGGGTTGTATCCTTCCATATCGATGAGGAAGTGGAAGACGGGAACGTCCAGCGCTTTGCTGATAGCTCGCAATGATTCGATTGACGGGCTGGCAAGCCCCCGCTCGACTTGGCTGAGAAAGCTCGCCGTCAGGCTCACCTGTTCGGCCAGCTCGCGCAGGCTAAGCTTCATCTTTTTCCTTCGCGCCTTAATCTTCTGTCCGAGATCCATTTTATCTCCCGCGCCTCCAGCCGAACGAGCAAAACGCACTTGCGCTGGGTGAGTCTGACCGATTTTAACAAATGGTTGACTAGCGCCAACTTTGTAAAGTCACGTTTGACATCCCCCCACAATGATATTACTATTTTATAAGATTGCCAGCATCCGCGCGCGTATGAAAATTGACACGGCAAAATTACTCTCATTTACGCAATCCCTGGTCCGCGTCGAGTCGCTTTCGGGCCAGGAGAAGGCTGCCGCCGACCTGGCGGCCGAGCAGATGCGGGCGTTGGGCTTCGACGAGGTACACGTCGACGAGAACGGCAGCCTCGTGGGTTTTATCGCGGGCGACCAGCCCGGCCCCACGCTGCTGCTAGACGGTCACTGTGACACCGTCGGCGTCGCTCCCGGAGCGGCGTGGCGCTATGAACCATATGGGGCGACGGTGGCGGACGGCCGTCTCTACGGGCGCGGCACGTCGGACATGAAAGGGGCGCTGGCGGCCATGATCACGGCTGCGGCCGCCGCCGACCGCAGCCGGCTGCACGGACGGGTTGCGGTGAGCGCCACGGTGCTGGAAGAGGTGATGGAGGGCGGCGCGCTGGCGGCCGTGGTCGATTTCGTACAACCGGATTTCGTCGTCATCGGCGAAGCGACCGGCCTCAACCTGGCCCGCGGCGGCCGCGGCCGGGCCGAAATCCACCTGGAAACACGAGGCAAGCCGGCCCACTCGTCCACGCCCCACCTGGGCGTCAACGCCGTCCACCGCATGTTGCCCGCCGTCCAGGCGATCGAGCAGATGCCGCTGCCCAGCGATCCCTTGCTCGGCGAGGCGATCGTCGTGCTCACCGACATCATCTCCGACCCCTACCCCGGCCGATCCGTTATTCCCAGCCGCTGTCGGGTCACGTACGATCGCCGTGTGCTTCCCGGCGAAACGGAGGAGAGTGTGTTGGAAGGATTAAACGCCCTGTCCGAACTAAACGACGTCGAGGCGATCATTGCCCAGGGCGAGCACGAGACGTACACGGGCGCGACGCTGCGCGGACCGAAATTCTTTCCCGCGTGGAAGTTGCCGGCCGAACACGAACTGGTACAGGGCGCCCTCGCCGGCCTGCGGCAGACCGGCCTCGACCCTGCCCTCGGCGCCTACCGGTTCTGCACCAACGCCGCCCACAGCGCCGGCCGGGCGCAGATACCCACCGTCGGATTTGGCCCCTCGGCCGAAGGCCAGGCCCACGTCGTAGACGAATATGTCGAGCTCGAGCAACTGTTCGCCGCCGCCCGCGGATACCGGGGCATTATCGAGGCCGTGTTAAGCTAGCTATGGCCTTTGGCAAGGTCGAGGTGCAATTTTGGAAGGAGGACAGTGGTATCCAGGCACTGAACTGTTGACCAGGGGCAGGATATTGGCAGTCACCGTTTAAAGTCCGTATTAAGTGCAGGCGCCCGCCTGCACCGATTCTCAGGAGGAATTCATGGCCCAACGTATGGCGCTCTATATGCAAGACAAGCACCCCATCCCTTACGAAATCGAGATGGCCCAGTACGCCGAGGAACAGGGCTTCTCCGAGATATGGCAGGCCGACACGCGCCTCGCGCGCGATTGCATCGTGCTCATGAGCGCGTTCATTTCTAACACCGACCGCCTGCGCGTTGGGTCGGGCGTGCTGCCTATCTGGACGCGCAACCCGGCCGTCATTGCCGCTACGTGGAGCACGATGTGGGAGATGGCGGGCAAGACGGCCGACGGCCGCAGCCGCGTCATGCTCGGCCTGGGCGCCTGGTGGGAACCGATTGCCTCCCGAGTGGGTGTGGATCGGCGGAAGCCGCTGACGGCGATGCGCGAAAACGTGGAGGCGATCCGCCAGCTCTTTACGATGGAAGAGGTGACGTACCAGGGCGAGTTCGTCAACCTGGAAAACGTCAAGCTGGACGTGGCCTACGGCGACACATCGCCGCGAGACATCCCCATCTACATCGGGGCCACCGGCCCCAAGATGCTGGAGATGACGGGCGAATTGTGCGATGGCGTCGTACTCAACTACGTCGTCTCCGTGGAGTACATTCGCGACGCCGTCGAGCGGGTGCGTAAGGGCGCCGAAAAAGCGGGCAAAACGTTGGAAGACGTGGATCGCCCGGAGCTCCTCGTCTGCTCGCTGTCGGACGACGACCCGAAAGAGGCGATGATGGCCGGCAAGACGCTGGTCGCCTATTATCTGGGCACCGAGCCCCACATCATGGAAGCCAGCGGCGTCGACGAAGATCTCATCGAGCGGGTGCAGGAGTTCGTCGGCTGGCCCGCCACCGACGAGGACTACCGGCGGGCGGCCGAATTGATTCCCGACGACGTCGTGCGCAGCCTGATGGCCGTGGGTACGACCCGCGAGTGCCAGGACAAGGTGGCCGAATACATCGACGCCGGCGTCACCTGCCCCATCCTCTATCCGATGATGGACGATATTAAAGCCGTGGTCGACGCATTTGCCGATTGGACGCCGTAGCGGGCGAGAGGAGGAATGATGGCTGGATCTGACGGCCGTTTCGCCGAAGAAGTCGTCATCGTTACCGGCTCCTCGCGGGGGATCGGCCGGGCGACGGCCGTGGCCTTCGCCCGCGAGGGGGCGCACGCCATAATTAATTACCACCGCAACGAGGAGGGCGCCCGGGAGACGCTGGCGCGGATCGAGGCCGACGGCGCCGGGGACGGGACCATCGTGCAGGCCGACCTGAGCACGTTGGAAGGGTGCCGGCGGCTGGCAGAGGCGGCCACGGCCGCCGGGCCGGTGACCGTTCTCGTGAACAACGCCGCCGCCGTCAACCGCGATGGATTCCTCGGCGTGACGATGGAGGAATTCGACCGCGTCTGGCAGACGAACGTCCGGGGTACCTATTATCTGAGCCAGCTCGTCGCGAAAGAGATGGTGGCGCGCGGCGGCGGCGCGATCATCCACGTGAGCTCCATTCTGGCGCGGCTGACTATCCCCCGGCGCAGCGCTTACGGCGCGAGCAAAGGCGCTCTGGAGGCGCTGACGCGAGCCATGGCGCTCGACCTGGCACCGCACAACGTGCGCGTCAACGCGGTCTCGCCGGGCCTCGTCGCGACGGAGGGGATGCTGGAAGGGTTTGCTACCGAGGATTTGCTGGAAGAGATGCGCCGCCACATCCCGTCGCGGCGTTTTGGCGACCCCAAGGAGTTGGCCCAGGCCATTCTCTTTCTGGCGTCGGCGGAGGCGTCCTATATTAACGGCGTCGTGCTGCCTGTGGACAGCGCCCTCGGCGCCCGCGAATCGAGCCCGGTCGAGTGAGTAGAAAGTAGGCCGGGATCGGGAGAAGTTGACGAAGCAGCCACAGTAAGGGAAGATCCTAATAACTGGCGCACCATCTATCTATTGCCGAAATTCATCCATCACTGTTGAAAAGATAAAGGAGGCGTGATGCCACAGCTAGAAAAGTATCACCGGCCGGAGAGCGTAGAATCCGCGCTGGAGCTATTAGGGCGTTCCGGCGTGCGCACGGCGCTGGTCGCCGGGGGCACCTATCTCACCCCCCGGCTCGACGAGGACGTCGAGGAAGTTGTCGATTTACAGGCCGTTGGTCTGGACCAAATTGAGCATGACGACGAACGGATGACGGTGGGGGCGATGGTCACCATTCAAGCCATCGTCGACGACGAGGAAGCGCCGGAGTTGCTGCGCGAAATGGCCCGGCGCGAAGGGCCCAACACCTTCCGCAACCAGGGCACGGTGGGCGGCGCCATCGCCCGCGCCGATTCCGAGAACGAGTTCCTGGCGGCGTTGCTGGTATTTGAAGCGGACGTGACGGTGCAGACGGCCGACGGCGAGCGCCAGATGGCCCTGGACGATTTTCTGGAAGACGCGAAAGACGCCCGGGAGAACGGGATTGTGACCGCTGTTTCGCTGGCAAAGGAGGGCAAGACGGCCGACGCGCGCGTGGCCCGCACCCCGGCCGACACGCCCATCGTGGCCGCCGTCGGCCGCCGGGACGGGGCAGGAAACGTTCGCCTGGCCCTGTGCGGCGTCGCCGAACGGCCGATCGTGGTTGATCCCGAGGAAATCGAAGACGTCGACCCCCCGGCCGACTTCCGTGGCTCTGCCGAGTACCGTCGCCAGATGGCGGGCGTGCTCGGCCGCCGCGTTGTCGCTGCCCTGATATAAAATCCGTGAACCTCCGGGAGGCTTGCGAATCGTCTCTCGCCCTCTGGGAACCGCTCGCTGAGCCTCCCGGAGGTTGGTTCATGAGCTTATGAAAAACACCGGTAACGATTGAGGAGTGTCATCCATGGAAATCACCGTAACTTTGAACGGAGAGGAACGAACGTTTACGACGAAACCGAACGAGACGTTGTTCCGGTTGCTGCGTCGCGAGGGCTTCTACAGCGTGCGCTTTGGCAGCGACACCGGAGAGACCGGAGCGGCCGCCGTCCTTTTCGACGGCAAGCTGGTCAACTCCGACATTCTTCTGGCAGCCCAGGCCGACGGGCACACCATCGAGACCGTCGAGAACCTTTCCCAGGGCATTCACCTGCATCCGATTCAGGAGGCATTTTCGCGAGTAGGCGCCATCCAGTCAGGTTACGCCACGCCGGCGATGATCCTGGCGGCCAAGGCGCTGCTGGAGCGGAACCCGGACCCGACGGAAGAGGAAGTCCGCGACGCCCTCTCCGGCGTGCTCGACCGGGAGACCGGCTACGTGAAGCCGGTGCAGGCCGTGCTGGAAGCGGCGGCCGTGATGCGCGGCGAGGAACCGGAAGAAGTCGCCCCCATCGTGCTGACGCCGATGACGATTTACGACCGCGACTTTCTGGACTTTTTCCGTCGCGGCCGCGACGAGGGTCCTGATGGCGGAGACGGCAGCCCGGCCGCGCCCGGCGTGGACGTCGACGAGACGGGGGGCGGTACAGGCACGCTGACCCGGCGTCTGGCCCTACCCAAATATATCGTCGCCAGCGAGGTGCCGGAGACGCAAGTCGTGGGCAAACCGGAAACGAAGGTGGACGCCCTCAAGCTGGTGAAGGGTAACCCGGCTTTTGTCGACGACTTCGAAAAGCGCGACATGCTGTACGCCAAGCTGCTCACCAGCCCCCACGCCCACGCCCGCATCGTGGACATCGACGACAGCGAGGCGCGGGCGCTGTCGGGCGTGCACGCCATCGTACACTACAAGAACGTCAAGCGCGTGCGCTACGCCTCCGGCGGCCAATCCTATCCAAATCCGCTGCCTTACGACCAGGTGAGTTTCGACAATAAGGTGCGCCACGTCGGCGACCGCGTGGCGGCCGTGGCGGCCGAATCGCCAGAGATCGCCGAGGAAGCGATCAAGCGCATCAAGGTCGAGTACGAGGTATTGCCGGCCGTCTTCGACGAGAATGAGGCGATTAAGGAAGGCGCGCCGGTCATTCACGACGAGCCGGACATGGAAGGCGCCTACGATGCCGAGCACAACATCAGCCACTTCATCGAGGCCGAAGTCGGCGACGTCGAAGACGGATTTGCCGAAGCGGACCACGTCTTCGAGCAAACGTTCCGCGTACACCAGGTACAGCAGACGCCCATCGAGCCCCACATCTGCATCGGCTACTGGGACGCTGACGAGCGCCTGGTGCTGCGCACGTCGACCCAGGTGCCCTTCCACGTGCGGCGCATGGTCGCCCCCCTGCTCGGCCTTCCCGTCAAGCGCATCCGCGTCATCAAGCCGCGCATCGGCGGCGGCTTCGGCGCCAAGCAGGAGATGCTCATCGAGGACATCGTCGGTCATCTGGTTCTGGCTACCGGCAAGCCCGTGCGCCTGGAACTGACGCGGGCCGAAGAGTTCATGTCCAGCCGCACGCGCCACCCGCAGACAATCCGTTACAAGACGGGCGTCAGCGAGGACGGCAAGCTGGTCTCGCAAAAGATGACGGTGGTGGGCAACACGGGGCCCTACGGCACCCACGGCCTGACGGTGCAGACGGTGACCGGGCTGCGCGGCCTGAGCACGTACAACTGCCCCAACAAGCGCTTTGAATGCAAGGTGGCCTATACGAATATCCCCATCCCCGGCGCTTATCGTGGATACGGCGCGCCCCAGGCCGAATTCGCCCTCGAAAGCCACATGGAGGACGTGGCCACGGCTCTGGACATGGACGTGGTGGAGTTCAAGGCCAAGAACTGGGTGCAGGTCGGCGATCCGCTGGACATTGCCCCACAACTGGGCGAGGGAGAGGCCGAGATCACGGGCTTGCCCACCGTCAAATCGAGCGGTCTCAACGAATGTATTGCCCAGGGAATGCAGGCCATCGACTGGCATCGCCGCGACGATCCCGAGTGGCGGCAGCCGCCGGACCAACCGCACATTCGCCGGGGCATCGGCATCGCCGTCTGCATGCACGGGACGGCCATTCCCGGGCTGGATATGGGCGGCGCCAGCATCAAGATGAACGACGACGGTTCCTTCAACGTTCTCGTCGGCGCCACCGACCTGGGCACAGGCTCGGACACCGTTCTGGGCCAGATCGCGGCCGAGGTGCTCGGCGTTCCGCTGGAAGACATCCTCATGTACTCCAGCGACACGGACTTCACGCCCTTCGACGTCGGCGCCTACGCTTCGAGCACGACCTACATCTCGGGCACGGCCGTGAAGAAGGCGGCGGAACAGGTGCGCGCCCAGATCCAGGAGCGGGTTGCCCTGATGCTGGACCTCGACGACTGGGCCAGCGTCGAGTTGCGCGACCGGCGGGCCTACGCCCCCGACGGCCGCTCGGTATCGCTGGAAGAAGTCGCCCTACACTCCCTCCATCAGGACCAGCAACGGCAGATCATGGCCACGGCTTCTCACGTCTCTGAAGATTCGCCGCCGCCGTTCGCCGGCCAGTTCGCCGAAGTCGAAGTGGACGTGGAGACGGGGCAGGTGACGGTGAATAAGCTGGTGATGGCCGTCGATTGCGGCGTGGCCATCAACCCGATCACGGCCAGCGGCCAGGTCGAGGGCGGCATGACGCAGGCCCTGGGCTATGGCCACTGTGAGGAGATGGTCTACGACGAAGACGGCCGCATGATCAACCCGGCCTTCGGCCCCTACAAGATCTATCGCGCCGACGAAATGCCGGAGATGGAAGTGATCCTGGTGCAAACGATGGAGCCCAGCGGCCCCTTTGGCGCCAAGGCTATCGCCGAAATCCCCAAAGACGGCGTGGCGCCGGCCCTGCGCAGCGCCATCTACAACGCGACGGGCGTGGCCATCAACCAGATCCCGTTCACGCCAGAGCGTGTGTGGCGGGCGTTGCAAGAGGCGCAGCAAGCAGCAGACGAAAAGGAGGCAGTGGCGTGACGCTGATTCTCGCCGACTGGCTGATCACGTCGGCCACCGAGGAACCACGGCAAAAATGGGGCGTGCGTGTCGTTGGCGAGCGCATTGACGACGTGGCGCCCCACGCCACGCTGCGCGAAAAATACCCGGAGGATGAGGTGCACGACGCCGCCGGCCACGTGCTGGCGCCGGGCTTCGTCAACGCCCACGTGCACCTCTACGGCGTCCTGGCCCACGGCATCCCGCTGGACAAGGCGCCGGCCGACTTCTGGGGCTTTCTGGACGACTTCTGGTGGCCCCTGGTCGAAGACGCCCTGGACCACGAAATGATCTGCGCGGCAACGGACTACGTCTGCGCGGAGATGGTGCGCAGCGGCGTGACCAGCTTCTACGACGTCCTGGAGGCGCCCTACGCCATCCCGGACGCGCTGGCCGCGCAGCGGGACGTGGTGTTTCGTCGCGGGCTGCGCGGCGTCCTTTCCTTCGAGGCGACGGAGCGCGTCAGCGAGGAGAACGGGCAACTGGGCCTGGAGGAAAACGCCGGTTTCATCGACCTCTGCCGCAGGGAGGGTGGCCTGGTACAGGGGCTCATGTGTTACCACACGACGTTCACCTGCTCGGCCGACTTCATCCGCCAGGCGTTTGCCATGGCGGCCGAGCGGGACGTGCTCACCCACTGTCACTGCAACGAGGGCGTGCACGAACCGCAGTACGCGTTGGAGCAGTTCGGCCGGCGCACGCTTGAGTATTACGACGACCTGGGCGTCACCGGGCCGGAGATGATGGCTTCCCAGTGCGTCCAGCTTTCGGAGCGCGAGCGGGCGATTATCGCCGAGCGCGGCATTCGCGTGACCCACATGCCGCTCAGCAATTGCGAGGTAGGCGGCGGCATCGCGCCCGTCCCCGAGTTGACGGACGCCGGCGTGACGTTGGGCCTGGGCTCCGACGGCTACATCAACGACTTCTTCGAAGTGATGCGCGGGGCGTTTCTCATTCACAAGGCCAACCACCAGAACCCGCAGGTGATGCCGGCGCATAAGGTCTGGTACCTGGCGACGGAAGGCGGCGCCCGCGCGCTGGGATGGGACGACGTGGGCCGGCTGGCGCCGGGCTGGGCGGCCGATTTGCAAATCATCGACGCCGCCTTCCCCACCCCGGCCGCCGCCCACAACCTCTATGAGCAACTCCTCTTGTGGCGCAACCACCGCCACGTACGCGACGTCATGGTCGCCGGGGAGTGGCGCGTGCAGGATGGCGTCGTCCTCGACGCCGACGTGGACGCTTTAGAGGCTCGCGTGCAGGAGAACGCCCAACGGATGTGGGAAAAGGCCCGGTGAGCGGGCTGAGCGCCACAGAGCAACGGCGTTACAGAGCAACGG
>JAWVYQ010000085.1:0-15729 GCA_033722615.1 Promineifilaceae bacterium (SeqCode) | reverse complement strand
TCGAAATTGCCGGTCACCTTAGCGTTCCAGGGACGGGGAAGGTGGCCAACATGGCCAAGGCGGCCAACGTTTTCACTTTTTTCAGCTCCCCCATAATTTTCTGGGGGCGGATTATTCTGGGGGTGGGGCGCGGCCGGTGGAATTAAGTTGTTGAGGGACGGGATGCGCTCGCCCGTATGTGGATGATAGCATATTTCCGGGTGAAGGGAGGGTGAAAAATGGTGCGGAGTGGAGGTGGTTTGACCGGGGATGCGGCCGTTCCACGCTGCCGGTTATTTATGGTATCATCGACGCCCACGGAAAAGGAAACAAGGAGGCCCTATGAACTTTGCCGGCGTTAAGATCGGCCATGCGACGAACCAGGAGTACCACACCGGATGCACCGTCTTTCTCTGCCCCGAGAATACGGTGGGCAGCGTCGACGTGCGCGGGCCGGCGCCGGGCAGCCGCGAGGTCGCGTTGCTCGCGCTGGATAAGCCGAACCGGTACGTCAACGCCATCACTCTCAGCGGGGGCAGCGCCTTTGGTCTGGCCACGGCCGACGGCGTCATGCGCTATCTGGCGGAGAAGGGCATCGGCCACCACACGCCGATCCGCCCGGTGCCCATTGTGCCTACGGCCATCGTCTACGATTTCTTCCTCGGCCGGGGCGAGTTGACGCCGGACGCCGAGATGGGATATGCGGCGTGCCTGGCCGCCGGCCAGGCGCAGGGGCTGACTGCTGGCCAGCTGGCTCAGGGCAACGTCGGGGCCGGGGCCGGCGTGACCGTCGGTAAGTGGACGGGGCCGGAGGGGATGATGAAAGGCGGTTTCGGCGTGGCCAGCGTGGAAGTGGACGAGCTGGTGGTCAGCGCGGCCGCCGTGGTCAACGCCGTGGGCGACGTGGTGGGGGCGGACGGCAACGTGCTCGCCGGGGCGCGGGCGCCGGACGGCGGCTGGATGGCAGACGGCAACGTTTACCGCCGTTTTCCAGATCTGGAGGAGATCGCCTTCGGCACCAACACGACGCTGGTCGTTATCATAACCAACGCCCCGCTCAACCGCGTCGGCTGCAACCGGCTGGCCCAGCGGGGGCACGACGGCCTGGCGCTGGCGATCCGGCCGGCGCATACGACCCACGACGGGGACACCGTCTTCGCCCTGGCTACGGGGCAGGCCACCCCACCGATGGGCGACGCCGTGGGCACGGCCGCCGGCCCCTTTGATTTCATCGGCAACGTCGCCGTGGAAGTGGTCGCTGAGGCGATTCGCAACGCCGTACGCCACGCGGAGACGGCCGGCGGCGTGCCCGGACTGGCGTCGTGAGCGCTGATACTATGAGTGTTCAGGAGTACCCGCCTTTACCCCGGCACAGCGTGGACGTCCTGGGAATTCACACCAGCTACTACGAGGCCGGCGAACCGCACCGGCCAGCCCTGTTGCTGCTCCACGGCATGTCAGCCTCGGCCGATAGCTTCCGCGAGCTGATGCACGGTCTGGCCAGCGATTACTGGCTGGTGGCGCCGGACATTCCCGGCTTTGGCTACAGCGGCGACGCCGAGCCTTTCACTTTTCCCCACCTGGTCAGCTGGCTGGAGGCGTTCGCCGAGGCCGTGCACCTGCCGCCCGTGCACGCCGGCGGTCACTCCTTCGGCGGGGCGCTGGGCGTTTCCTACGCGCTGGCGCACCCGGGCCGGGTACAGAGCCTGGTCTTGCTGGCGCCTTCCGTCCTCCGGCCGGGAAAGGTACCCCAATGGCTGCGCAGCCTGGCGCGCACGGGGATCGCCGAGCGCATTATGGAACTGAGCGTCTCTGCCTCCCGCCTCTTCCTCGGCCGGCAGATGCGGGCCGCATTCTACGATCCCCGGCCGTACCCCGACTCCTTGTGGGAACGCCGGGCCGAGGATTATTATAACTCCCGCGCCTCGGCGGCCGTCCTCCGCGCCTCCGCACTGCACGACTTGCGGCCGGACCTGCACAAGGTTCGGCAACCGTCGTGCATTATCTGGGGCAAGGAAGATCCCGTGCTCGACCCGGCCGACGCCCGCCGTCTGGACGAGATGATGACGGGCTCGCCCTCGACTCTGCACCTTCTGGAGGAGTGCGGCCACATTCCCCACATCGAGCGCCGGGAGACGGTGGAGCAGATCGTCAACGATTTTTTGGAGGAACTACCGTAATGACAGAGATCCGCAAGACGATTTCCGTGTTTGGTAGCTCGGCGCCGCGGCCGGGCGATGAGACCTATGATCTGGCACGCGCCGTGGGCCGGCTGCTGGCGGAGGCGGGGTTTGCCGTGGCGACCGGCGGCTATGCCGGAACGATGGAAGCGGTGAGTCGCGGCGCGGCCGAAGCCGGTGGCCACGTCATCGGCGTAGGCGCGCAACGGATTGAGCAATTCCGGCCGGGCGGCCTCAACGACTGGGTGATGGAGGAGGTTCAGTACGAGACGTTGCAAGAGCGCGTCCTCCACCTGGTCCGCCGCAACGACGGTATGATCGTCCTCCCCGGCGGCATTGGCACCCTCTCCGAACTGGCCCTGGCCTGGAGCTTCTTGCAGGTGGGGGAGATTGAACGCCGGCCGCTGGTTCTGCTGGGCGACATCTGGCGGGAGACGATGGAAGCCTTTATCCACTCCAAGTTTGTGAGGGAACCGCACGCCGCCCTGCTGCACTACGCCGGTAGCCCAGAGGAGGCGGTGGCCTTTGTCCGGGAGAAGGTGGACGCTCCTTCATGAGTACGCTTCTCTTCTTGAAGCTGGGCGGTTCGCTGATCACGGATAAGCGCGGTGAAGAGGCGTTGCGCCCGGCCGTGCTCGGCCGCCTGGCCGGGGAGATACGCGCCGCCCTGGACGAGGCCAGAAATGGGGAGGGCGATTTTCGTCTCGTGGTGGGCCACGGCAGCGGCAGCTTCGGCCACGTTGCCGCGGCGGAGTATGACACCCGCGCCGGGGTGCGTTCGGCGGAGGCGTGGCGGGGGTTTGCCCGCGTCAGCGACGCGGCGGCCCGCCTCAACCGACTCGTCTGCCAGGCGTTGCTCGCGGCCGGCGTGCCGGCCGTCAGCCTCCAACCGTCGGCCTCTGCCCTTTGCCGGGATGGGGGGATCGTGGAGATGGCTGTGCGGCCGGTGAAGATGGCGCTGGACGCCGGCCTCGTGCCGCTGGTTTACGGTGACGTCGCTTTTGACACGGTGCGCGGGGGAACCATCATTTCCACAGAGGAGGTGTTGGGCTACCTGGCGCAGGAGATGGCGCCGGCCTGGTTCCTGCTGGCGGGAGAGACGGCGGGCGTCTACGACGAGGCGGGGGACGTGATTGCGCACATCACGGAGGAGAATTTCGGGGCTTTCCAGGAGGCCGTCGGCCGTTCCCGCGGCACCGACGTGACCGGGGGCATGGCGACCAAGGTGCGCGCCATGCTGGACCTGGCGGCCGCCCACCCCGACCTTTCTATTCGCATCTTTTCGGGCATGGAAGCGGGCCGGCTGCGGCAGGCCCTTTTGCGGCCGGAAGTGGGCGAGGGTACCGTCATTGGTTGAGGGTAACGTGGCCGGCGGCCGCGACCCGTCACCCTCCCGGAGACGCTGTCGCGTGTAACGAGCCGGCTTGCGCAGCCCTCGTGCCTGGCAAGACCAGTCTCGGGGGAGGGCTGCTTGTCTATTCGGAGACGACGAGACCAGTGAAGCCGAGGGGGACCATCTGGAAGAAGCTGTTGCCGGGGGCCAGGGGCAAGACGTTGCCCTGCTCGTCGTAAAAGGTGAGCATGTCCTGTTCGTTCTCGCGGCGCCAGCGGCCGTCGAAGCGCTGACCGTCGCGGAAGATGGACACCGGCCCTTCGCCCCAGATCTGGATTTCGATGGACCGGTTGCCGGCCCGGTCCTCGACAATGGTCGTATCCACGTGGTGGGCGGCGACGACGACGACGTTGCGCGTGTTGAGCTGTTGGCCGGTATTGGCATCATTGTGCGCTTCGCCGTCGGTCCAGCGGAAGTAGCGGCCGCTGGCCGGATCGTAGTTCCAGAAGACGTTGGTGCTGTTATAGCGCACTTCAATCTCCGCCGCCGGTGTTCCGTCCTGCGGGGGCTCTTCGCTGAAGGCCATGTTGGTGCTGAAGGAGGGGGGCGTGTTCTGGCCCCGTTGCTCGAGAATGGCGCGCAGGGTGGGGGTGTCGGTAAAGAGGGTGTGCTCAAAGGCTTTGTTGGGATCTTCGATACGGTAGAAGCCGCCGTGGCCGAAGTCGGGCGTAATGATGCGGTCGAAGAAGACGACGTTGCGCATCATGAGGCGTATCGGCCCGCTGGAGCCGGCATAGGCAAAGGCAGCGTCGTACATCTTGGGAATTTCCAGGTCGATGAGGCGGCCGCTGCGTATGGAGCCGATGGGATCGGCGTCTTTGCCGTAGAAGACGGCGGTGAAGCGGGTCACGCCCCCCTCGGCGTAATGCTCATAGATCAGGTCGGCGTTATTCAGGCCGGATTGCGGCCGGACGATGGGCGGATAGTTGGAGATCTTTACGGCGACCGGGCGCCGGTCGAGGACGGCGGGATCGGCGACGACTTCACCGGTCAGAGGGTTCACGTTCTCGGGGAAGTTGTCAGGACCTATGAGGCCGGCCGGGGCGGCCGTGGCTGCGCTTCCCGGCGTCGCGGTTGGGGCCGGGGTTGGCGTGCTGGCGATGACGACGGGGGCGGCTGTGGGTGTTACCGTCGCCGTCGGCGCGGTTGTGGCGGTGGCCGCGCCCGAAGCATCGCCAGGAGCGCTGCCGGTAGCGGTGGCCTCCGGTGGCGCGTCGGGAGAGGGAGCCGACGATTGGTTACAGGCGACCAGCAGGCTGAAGGTCGTTGCGAGCAGCAGAGTGGTGAAGGTGCGCATCGAAAACATCTCTGGTTGATCCTTTAGCGGTATTTGCGCGAGAGCTGAGCCCCCGGAGGGTTGTCTCCGACGAGTAATACCATTTGGTTAACTGTTCTGATAATGAGGTAGATAATGTAGCTGATAACGGGAGGGATGCAAGGAGGGAGTACGCGGCCTCAGTAGGTGCGCCGCTTCCAATAATCCTTCGGGGATAATTCGCGCAGGTCGCTGTTGGCCCGGGCAAAATCGAGAAGCAGGCGGTTGAATTTCGCCGCCTCTTCCAGCATGGGGAAATGGGTGCACGATTCCAGGGTGACGTAGGCCCGCTTCTCTCCTGGTTCGCGATAGCGGTCGTGTTCGCCCGCCGGTTGCTGGATGACGGGATCCTGTTCGCCGAAGATGAGGAGTACGGGGCAAGAGACGTTGTCGAGGTCGACGGCGAAATTCTGTTCCAAGAGCTCCCGCGCTGCCTGATTCATGGCCTGCGTGTCGGTCTTGCGGAGTTCTGTTTCTATCTCGGGGTGGCTGTTGTTCTTGCCCAGGACGCGAGAGATGAAGGCGCTGGAATCGTCGTCGGCGAGACGCGTGTGAATGTGGTCGCCGTCAATGGGAAGGGCCACGGCCGCCAGCCGCTTTACGTCCTGGGGATGCCGGGTGGCGAAGCGCAGGGCGACGGCGGCCCCCAGCGCGTGTCCTACCAGCGTCACCGGCCGGGAGATCCCCAGGCGGTCCATGAACTGGTCTACCATCTCGACGTAATCGGTAAAGGAGTAATTGTCTTCGGCCTTGCTTGAGTCCCCAAATCCCCAGAGGTCGAAGGCAAAGGTCCGGTAGTGGACGGAGAGGGCCTGCATAGACGACCACCAGTAGCGCCAGGAGCCGAGCCAGCCGTGGATGAAGATCAATGGCTCGCCGCGGCCGACGGCTTCGTAATGAATCAGTTTGTCGCCTACCGTTGTAATGCTCATCTAATGGCCTGCCGGCGGCGACGACGGATGTCGTCCGGGCCGATTTTTACTTCTCGTTCAGAGCTTCTGAAATCTTTCTTGCAAGAACGTCAGGGGCGAATGGTTTCAAGATATATTGAGTTGCTCCGGCGTCCAGTCCTGCCTGGATCTCCGACTCCTGCCCCTTGGCCGACAGAATGATGATGGGAATGTCGCGCGTTGAATCCATCTCCCGCAACTGCCGGCATGCCTCGTATCCGGTCATGCGCGGCATGCGCACGTCCATGAGAATGAGGTCGAAGTCATCCTCCTGTGCCTTTTCCACCGCCTGCGCTCCGTCCACAGCGCTGACGACTTCATAGCCGTTGAATTGTAAGGTCAGGACGACGAGTTCGCGGATGTCCTGGTCGTCTTCGGCAATCAGAATCTTGGTCATCTTGGCTCTCTCTAAACCATGTCACTGTCGTCGACGACAAGGGGCAGGCTGAAAGTGAAGGTGCTGCCCTCGCCCAACCGGCTGGTCAGGCTCATCTCGCCGCCGTGCATTTCCACGAGGCTGCTCACAATTGACAGCCCGAGGCCGGTGCCGGGAATATCCTGCACCTCCGATTCTTCCACGCGGTAGAAACGGTCGAACACCTTTGCCTGATTCTCTTCGCTGATGCCAATGCCGGTGTCGCGCACGCTGATGGAGACGTAATCTCCGTTGGCCTGGGCTTCGATCTCTACTTCGCCGCCGGCCGGGGTGTAATTTAACGCGTTATCTACCAGGTTGGTCAGAATGCGGGTGACCTTATCGGGATCGGCGTTGGCCAGCGGCAGGGAGGGGGCAATGGAGGTCATCACCTTGATATCTATCTTCTCGTGCTGGATGCGGCCCTGCATATGGTCGTTTACAACGTCGGAGACCAACTGTGAAATATCCACAGGCTGCAACTTCAGTTGCGTCTTTCCGGTTTCGATGCGCGAGATATCCAGCAGATCGTTCACCAGCGCTTTCAGACGGTCTGCATTGTTCTTAATGACTTCCAGGTAGCGCAACTGGGGCGGCGTCAGCTCGCCGGCTGCGCCCATCAACATCAGGTCGGCGTACCCCTTGATGGACGTCATCGGCGTCCGCAATTCATGAGAGACAGTCGAGACGAACTCGCTCTTCATGCGGTCCACCTCGACTTCCTTCGTCACGTCGCGGAAGATGGAGATGGTGCCGAAGTAGTTGTTGTTGGCGAACACGGGCGCCACGTGCACGAGGACGATCTTGTCGTCAATTTCTAACTGGTTCTTCAGCGAAGTGCGTCGCTCTAATGAATCGGCCTGCGCGGCCCACGTTTCGATGGTCTTGACCCACTCGTCGCCGGACTCGCCGTAAAGGCCCATCAATTCGTGCACGGTCTTGCCGATAAGGTTCTCTTGCGGCATGTCTAGGATCTTGGCCGTTGGCATGTTGGCCATGATGATTTCGCCATCCGCCTCGGCCACGAGGACGCCGTCGGCAATACTCTCGAGGATCGATTGTACTTTGGCGACTTCAATCTGGGCCTCACGCATCATCGCGCCCAGTTTCTCCGCCTGTTGCCGGATCAGGTCGTAGAGGCTGGCGTTGTGCACGGCGTTGGCCACCTGTGAGGCGGCCGCTTCCACTAACGACAGTTGCTCGCCAGTAAAGCGGTCTCGGTCGGGGTGGGTGAGCATGATGACGCCCAACACGTCGTTCCCGGTAATGAGAGGGGCCGCGAGGAGTGAACGTTGTTCGCCGAATGCCTCGCCGACCCAGCGCTCGTCCTGCGTCGCGTCTTCGATGACGGCGGCTTCACGTTTCTCAATGACCCAGCCGGCGAGCCCTTCATTCCGTTTCATCCCGCTGCGTAAGCCTTCTACCGGCACGTCACGCTCCAGCCCTTCGGCGGCCTGGATGACCAGCTCGTCGCTCTCTTCGTCGACGAGCATGATGACGCCCTGGCTGGCCTTGACCACGTCGTTCACCAATTGAAGCGCCCGCGCGAGCACGACGTCTTTATCCAGGCTCGTCGTCAGCTCGGTCGTAATGCGCAGGAGGATCTTGACGCGCTCGCTCTCTTCGGCCAGCGCCTGCGTCCGGCGGGCGACGCGCTCGTCCAACTCTTCAAAGAGGTGCACGGTCTCCAGCGCCGTGCTGCTCTGGTTGAGGATGGCACCCAGCAGCTTCAGTTTATCTTCGGTCAGCCGGTTGCGCTCCCCAACACAGACCACTTCAACAATGCCGTAAAGTTCTTCGCCGATGGTCAGCGGCAACATGGCCACGGCGTGGGATTCCTGGGGGATGGCATCGGCCGCCGTCTCTCCAGCTTTTTGCGGGCTGCTGATGTAGCGCGTGGCGGGCTCCTGGTCATCGATGACTTGTCGGGCCAGTTCCAGGCGATTGCCGTCGTAGAGGGGGCCTGAAGGCGCGCCGTCCTCGCCCGCGATCTGCAAGCGGTTGTTGAGGACGACGGCGTCTTCTTTGTCGCGCCGTAAAGCGTAAATCGTGTAGGCGTGGGCGTCGATGGCCTGCAGCATGTGCTCGCCCATGGCGGTCAATACGGCGTCTTCGTCGAGTGTGCCAGAGAGGGCGCGGCTGGCGTCGACGAGGGTCTGTAGCTCTTCGCTCCGCTGCACCATCTCGCTGAAAAGCCGATGGTTGACGATGACGGAAGTAGCAAATTGGGCGTAGAGGTCGATGGTTTGCAACGCCCGTTCGCTGGGACGCCGGCCGTCCTGCGGTTGGTCGAGGCTGATCAGAGCCAGTGGTTGCCCTTGCTGATCGTAGAGGGGGCGGACCAGGGCGTCGTGCGGATGCCAGCGGTTGGCATCGCCCGCTTCCTCGTCGTCGGGGGGTGCTGCGTCCGGTTGTACGTTTTCTTGGGCCTCGTCGGCGTCGTGGGGGATTAAATAGCTAGACCCCCGGCGGTATTTCTGAAAATCGTCACTGCGGAAGCGGGTTTGCCAGAGCTCGCCCGGCAGGAGGTTGTTGGCAAGATAGTCGTGTTCTTCCGCCGTCATTCCACCCGTCACCAACTTGGTTGCGTTAAATTCCTCGTCGCGCAGGGTCAGCGCCACGCGGCCCCAGCCGGCCGTTTGCAACCCGTCGACGATCCACTGGAGTTTGCCGTCAAAATCGGGCTCGCGCAGCGTCTGCTGTGAAACGTTGTGCAACTGCTGGAGTTCGATGGCGTAGTCGCGCATGTTGTGGAAGAGTTGCACGTTTTCGATGGCGTTCGCTGCCTGATTGGCAAAGATCTCCAAAACGCGGGCCGTGTTCAGGTCCGGCCGGGCGCCGTCCAGGGGGGCGGCGAGGTTGATGAGCGCCAACGGTTGACCGCGAGAGTCGCGCATGGGGATGAAGAAGAGATCGTGGTCTCGCCAGGCGTTGGCCTGTTCGCCGTCACCGGTCGGGAAGAGGTCGGCGGCTTTCGTGATGGCCAGGTCGCCGTTAGCCTCGCCCGCGGGGACGAAAAAAGCGTTGCCGAGGGCGTGCTCCGGCTTCATCAAGCGTTCGATCTTCTGCCACGGCTCTTGCACCTGCTGGAGTTCCTGCAATTGTTCCAACGGCAAGCCGGCAGCCATGACCTTGCGCAAGGACCAGTCGGTCCCTTCGCGCTCTGCCAGACTTAGGAGTACGACGTTGAAGCCTACCCCTTCCTGGATAGCGTACACCAGGTCCTCGTACACTTCCTCGAGCGGCCGGTCGCTGTTGAAGACGCGGCTGGACTCGACGAAATGCTCGATCTGTTGCGTGCGTTGTTGCAGCAACGTGTTCCGCTCTTTGATTTCTGCAAAGCGGCGGGCGTTGCCGATGGCGATTGCCGCGTAATTCGAGAGGGTGGTGATGAAGGTCTCGGTCTGTGGTGTGAAGAAGTCGCGCCGGTCGGCGAAGAGGTGAATCAGGCCGGCGACTTCGCCTCCGAAGAGGATGGGGGCGATCAGGGCGGAGCGCACTTCGGTTGGCCCGTTCTCATTGGGCAGCGTGGAGAGGATGGCGCTCTGTTGCGTCTCGATTACGCGCCGATCCTGCTCTGGCGTGGGCGCTACGATTCCCTGGACGAGTCGCTGTTGCAGCGAGCCGTCAGCCTCAAAGAGGCTGATTTGTCCCCCGTTGGCCTCGGTGTGTTGCACCGCTTCCTGCAAGACGGAGTCCAAGATGTCGTCCAGGTGCAGGGTGGCGTTCAGTTCGCGGCTGATCCGGGCCAGGGCCGTCAACTGTGCTTCCACGCCGCTGGTTTCGCCGGTCTCGGCCGCCCGGTTAATGACGAGTTGCACGACCGGTTCGTCTTGCCACTGTGCCGGCCGCGATTCAACGAGCAACGGCCCGGAGGTGGTGTGAGCGTGTGCGGTAGCGGGCGCGTCTGCGACCAGGGAGCGCCACGTTTGTTCGGGCAGGAACCCGTCGGCATCGGCGATCTCTGCCAGATTTTCCTCCCGGCCGTCGAGTGCCAGAAGACGCCGGGCCGATTCGTTGGCGTAGAGGAGGGAGCCCTCGGCATTGAGGAGACAAATTCCCTCGCGTAGGCCGTCGAACAGTTGGAACGCGGCCGCTTTGGGTTCTGAACGCCCTGGGGCGTGTCGCGTCGCGGTCTGTTCCTCACTCATCAAAGTCAATGGATACCTATACTATGCTTCGTTATACAACAAAAGGTCACGCGTTGGACTATCCGCGCCGGCTGATCGACTCGACGCGCCCGATCCTTATCCTTCTTCGCGCGCTTTTGCTTTTTCTTCTCGTTCGAGACGGCGCAACTCGGCCGCCGTCTCCGTTATCTCGCGAATGTCGGCGAAGCGCTGCTCGTCGCTGGACACCGGACCAAAGGAGAGACTCATCAGCGGACCAATTGTGCCGTCGGGCAGGGCGATGCCTCCTCGTTCCGAGTCCATGAAGTTGTAATGTGTGCGAATGTCCTCGTCGAAACGCTCCCGCAGGCGCTCGATCATGGCCTGGGCCTGGTCGCTATAGGTGATGATGGTAAAGGTGTCACTGCTGGCGTGGCCGACAAAATCATCGACGGTGCCCATCTCGTCCACTACTTCGTTAATCAACATGGCCGTGAAGCGCAAGACTTCGTCTCCGGCCACGAAGCCGTACACGTCGTTAAAGAGATCGAGATGGTCGATGCCTACCAGGATGAAGGTCCAATCTTCGCGTCGCATTAATTCGCGCAATTGATCCTCGATAAGGCGGCTGCTGGGCAGGCCCGTTCGCGGATCGGTCATGTTGAGCCGCTGGTGGGCGCGGATGGCGCTGCGGACGCGGAGCTTTAATTCTTCGATATCGAAGGGTTTGGTGATGTAATCGTCCGCCCCCAGTTCAAGGCCGGCAATCTTGTCGCTACGTTCATCTTTTTGTGTCAGGAAGATGATGGGGATGTGGCTGGTCCGCGTCGTCGTGCGCAACTTCTTGCACACCGTGTAGCCGTCCATATCGGGCAGCATGATGTCCAGCACGATCAGATCCGGCAATTGCTTGCGGCAATGTTCCAGCGCGTCGCCCCCGCGCGCGGCGACTTCAACCTGGTAACCCTGGCCGGTGAAGTAGATGCGGAGCATGTTGGAAATGTCAAAATCATCTTCTACAACTAGGATTCGCCCACTGCTCATAACACTCTTCCTTGCAGTTAACCCACAAATGGCGGTCAGACGACCGCCTTGCCTTCGTGTCTATGCTACTGGTAGCCGGCTTGCTTGGCCGATCTGGGAATGGACCTGAACGGCAGCGATTTCTCGCTCGGTTACGGCGCGTTCAAAGCTACGGAAACCGCCCAATCTGAAACCATGTTTAGTGGCAATTCTATCAATCGTCTCTACTTCCGCCAATTCTATCTGTTTGCCAAGGGTGTACGATACATATTGTCCTTCCAGCGCCAGGGCCATCGTTTCGGCCATACAGGCGTAGGCCATACCGGGCGGAAAGCCGAAGTCAAAACCGAAATCGATAGGGCCGGGCACCGCTACCATGCCCCCTTCGATGACGAGGACGTCTTGCCGCCGTTGCGCTACCTGGCGGGAGACGTCGCGCGGCCGGGCGACGTCACAGATGATGGCGCCGGGCCGAAGGTGGCTCGGCTGGATGACGGCGTCGACGTCGCTGGTGACGGTGACGACGACGTGGGCTTCGGCCAGCCGACCGATCTCCGTTGTGGTGGTCACCGGGATCTGGCGGCCGGGGCCGGCGGCTGCGCGCACCTTTTCTGCGACGCCTTGCAGCGGCTCCGGCCGGCGGCCGATGAGCATCATCTTCCCCGCCTCGGGCGCCAGCAATTGCGCGCAGACGGAGCCGATGGCCCCATAGGCGCCGACAACGGCCACGGTCGACTTTTCCAGGGAGATGTTCATGCGGCGAGCGGCCTTGCGGACGGCATCCAGGGCCACGGCTACCGTATAGCTGTCCCCCGTGGTCACCGGAATCTCCAGCCGTCTGGCAATGGTCACGCCGCCGTCGCCCACGACGGAGGTAAAGGCACCCAGACCCAGGATGCGGGCGCCCAGACGCTGCGCGTAGCGGCCGGTCTGCACGATTTTGTGGTAGACGACGGCCGGTGGCAGCCGGAGCATCATGCGCGGCGTCAGCGGGCAGGCGACGAACCAGCCGTTCAGCGTGCGACCGGTGGCGGCCGAGCGCGCGCCCTGAATCTGTGAGATAAATACCGGTGGGTAGAAGATGGAGAGAAACTCGATGAGCCATACGGGCAGTCGCCCGAGAGCCGGGTACTTGCGCGCGACGTCCCGCTTGGGATTGATCGGGTGGATAATGAAGGCGAACGGGTCGGCCTGTTTCCGCTCGCCGTCATTCTTCCAACGCGGTGTGAACGCCTTCACGTTATTCGTGGTCATGCGAGTTCCGTTTCTTCCTGGCGCGGGTAGAGGCGCGGGTAAGGGTACTTTTCTTCGTATTGGAAATGATCGCTGTCCTCGTAATGGACGTTTTTGTTAATTATGTACTTATCCTCGGACGCGAGAATAACCACGTCCGATTCGACGGTGCGCGCGGGGTGGAGGATGAGGCCTGAACTGAGGCGGCAATGGTGGCCCACACAGCCACCTAAGACGATAAAGTTCGTTTCTTCCAGGCGGCCGCCGATGAAGGCCTTCAGGGGAGCCGGCAGGATGTTGAAATCTGTGAAGGTGGTGCCGGCGCCGATGAAGGTGTCGCGGCCGATGACGCATAGTTGCAGGCACGTGTTTTGGGCGACCATCGAGTTTTCCATCATCGTCGTCATGAAGAGAGATGCCCGGAACGGCAGAAAACAGCCGTCACTCACGACACTGAGCATGAGCTGGCAACCCTGGGAGACGGTCACGTTGTTGCCGATGACGCAGTTGTCGATAACTGTGCCGGCGCCGATGGTGACGTTGTCGCCGATGATGGTGGGGCCGTGAATGCGCGCCGAGGAGTCGATGTTGACGTTGCGGCCGATTTGTACCAACTCGGATGATTCAAGCACCTGCTTCTGCTCGACGAGTGAGCGGAGCAAGATCTTGATTTTGTAGCGCCAATCTTTATTGATTCGATCTTCGATGTTTACGCCGCGCGCAAAGACGCCGAACAGGATGTCGGCAATGAAAAGGTGGACCCAGCTCTCGATGATGATAAACGCTTTGCGCGGGAGCTGGTAGATCAGGTCGCCGAATTCGGTCGCCATGTAGGGGGGAATGTGGTAGTAGCCTCGTTCTCTGGCGTCGGTATCAATGACCAGGGGCGTGGCTTCGTCGCTTTGGGCGACGCCCTCCGGCAGATACCACATGTCGGCGAGGAGTAGTTCTCCCTCTCCGTAAAGGGAACTGCTCAGCGGCCGGACGTGAAAAGCGATTGATGGATCGTCGGCGCGGAATGCGAGTCGAACGGGCTTTCCCCCGGAGCGCCCGCGTCCAATAAACTCCTCCACCAGATCTTCATTGAAGTAGAGGTTGTCCCGGTGGACGAGGGTCTCAACGCGATCATCGCCCTCTATCTTTTGGGCCAGCTCCCAATCGGGATATTCTCTTTCTTCCAGCGTATAGGGGGCAATAATGTCCCGTTGCCAGAGCCAAAGGGGCTTATTCTGTACGCGCAGATCGCGCGCTGCCTCGTTGAAGGGGTGAATATGCTTTCTTGATTGGAGTATTACCCGGCGCATCCTGCAGTAAACGGTCCTTTACCATTACATTTTGTTCCTGTCGGCGCGTCAGCCTCTATGATAGCCTATCACTCTCGTTGAGGAAATGGGTCATTACTCTTAGAAACTTGTCCGGTTCGTCGGTCATAGGAAAGTGGCGGGACTCTTCCATTATCTGTACGGTGGACGTTTCCACTGCTTCGGACAGGAGTTCAGCGTTGTTTGGCGAAACGATATTGTCGTTTGCGCCGTAGATGCCCAGCGCCGGGATGGTCAGCGCTGGCAGCTCATCTCGCAGATCGGTGTCGCGCAGGTCGCCGATGCTCCGGAAGAAGGATTCCAGCGTGGTCCGTTGCACGTCGCGGAAAATCATCCTGCGCACTTTCTCTGAATCTCCCGCCAGCAAGAGGTGCATGACCATTTTCAGCAACACCGGGAAGCGCCAGACCATGTCGGCGATGACGCCATAGCCTGCCAGCTTGAGGAAGAAATTCATCGTCGTGCCCAGAATGGGAGAGCCGACCACGGCTACTCTGGTTATCCGTTCGGGGTTTGTCAGAGCAAACTGGAGGGCGACAGTTCCGCCCATGGAGTGTCCGAAGATGGGGGCTCGCTGGATGCCAAGCGTGTCCATGAACTGGCGCACCATTTCGACGTAGCTGACGATGTGGAAGGAGGGGGCGGCGCCATCTGACCTGTTTGTCCCCTTGGCCGAGTCGCCAAAGCCCCAGAAGTCGAGGGCGTATACGCGGTATTTGCCGCTGGTGCCCAGCGCGATCATTGCGTCCCGCCAGACGTCCCAGGAGTTGATCCAGCCATGGAGGAGGATAATCGGCTGCCCGCGGCCGATTGTCTCGTAGTGCAGAATGCCCTGTTCCGTGACGATAGAGCTCACACTCGCCTCGACGTGTTGTGCGCAACCCCTGGCAGCGCCGGTTATGCTGCCTGTTCCTCTTCGTCCATCTTTTCTAAGACTGAGTAGAGGAGTTCGAGCAATACGTTTTTCACACTTTCTTTATCCAGGGCCACGCAGGGAAGCACTTTCACTTCCTGTTGGAGGCGCAGAATAATGCGCAAATCTTCCGGTTCCCACGCATCTTCGTCGTCTTGCTTGTTTGCCGCCACCACGAAGGGGGTTGATGCATAACTCTCAAACGTCTGGAGAATTCGCTTGGCCTCGCGAAAGGTCTCCGGTTTCGTGCTGTCGACGATCACGACGAAACCCAGCATCCCCTCTGACAGAATTTCCCACATAAAGTCGAAGCGGCGCTGGCCTGGCGTACCAAAGAGGTACAAAACCAGATCGGGACCCACCGTGATCCGCCCGAAGTCCATTGCTACGGTGGTGGTTTCCTTAATTTGCTCTGCGGGGTGAGTGATCCTGCGTTCAGTGGAGACGACGTCGATCTCGCTGACCGAACTGATGAATTCTGTTTTTCCCGCAGCAAATGGACCGGTCACAACCATTTTTACTGCTTGCATGTGAAGATACCTATGATGAGAATGATGTGTTCCGCTTGTGCAAGATATGAAAGTCGAGCGCGCTACAGACTACGGATACGGTCAATGAGCCGTTGAACCACCGAGCGCTTGACTGTTGGCGACTGTTGTTTCGCCGCTTCTTGTTGGGCAATCTGTTGCGGTCGGCGCTTCAATTCTGGCGGTTTCGGCTGCTCTACAAATTCGACCAACCCGGCCTGTAGCAGTCCGTACACAATTCGCCGAACCTGGAAATCGCTCAGATTGTTAGCGCGGGTAATCTGGCGGATTGTGTTCCGTGGATTGATGAATGATACGACGCGCCATTCCTCCACCGTGAGGTTGATGTTGCGCAGGCGCGCGTCCGGCC
>JAWVYQ010000084.1:0-15803 GCA_033722615.1 Promineifilaceae bacterium (SeqCode) | reverse complement strand
TCGATCATGACGTCGTTTCCCGATAGCTGGGCGCTGAGCGAACATTTCGTCGTGCTGCCGCTGACCAACCTGGACAAACCGTTTCGTCAGGTGCAACTCGGCGGCATCACCTGCGACAGCGACGACGTCTATCCACCAAAACCGAGCGACGCCCCCCTCTTCCTGCCGGTCGACGCCGACGACCTCTACGTGGGCTTCTTCAGCATCGGCGCCTACCAGGAAATGTTGGGCGGCGTGCGCGGCAGCAAGCATTGTGTGCTCCCTGAGGCGGTGGAGCTGATAGTGGACCGGGAGGAGACGGGAGATTACACTTATACGACCCTTCCCGGGCAGAAAGCGGCCGACGTGCTGGAAAACCTGGGATACCGGGCCCATTAATGCAACGCAGACGGTAAGATTTACGTAAATAGTTATAGTGGGTGCTTATCATTGAACCAGCCTCCGGGAGGCTCATCGAGCGGTTCCCAGCGGATGAGAGACGTTACGCAGTTCACGGAACTAGCGAATGAACCACTTAGCAGGAGACCTGTATGCAGAATCTAGATAGAACGCGCATTCTGTTTATTGCCATCGTGGGCATCGCCGTCCTCGCCATCTGCGGGGTGGCGGCCGCGAGCCTGGTCAGCAATCTTGTTGCGGACGACGGCCCGGAGCCGACGGCCGAGGGTGGACAACAGACGGGCAGCCAGCCCACGCCGGCCGTGGACCTGGAATCGCCAGAACCGATCTTTGGCCCCAACTACGATCCGGACGACGATCTGCCGACCTACCTCTGCGGCGCCGACGCCTTTGGCAGCTACTTCACGTTGCAGCAGATGCAAATGTCGGGCACCGACGTCGAACACGGCTTCCACCTGGGCATCATCCCCTTCTTCCTGGACGACGATCCAGCCTACGCCGTTTCGGAAGAACAGCGTAACGCCTTGCTAGAGAGCGGAGAGTGGGATTGTCTACTGACGACGCTGGACGCCGTGGCCCTGGATAGCCCGGGCATCATCACGGCCATCGTCGACGAAAGCGCCGGCGCCGACCAGTTATGGGGGCGCGACGTCGAGACGCTGAACGACCTCGAAGGCAAGCGCATCTCTTTTGCCCGGGGCAGCGTCGGTGAGTATTTCGTCTACTACGCCCTCTCAATCGCCCGCTTGAACCCGCGCTTCGACGTGACCCTGGTACCGCAGGACAGCGTGGCCGACGCCGTCGCCGTTTTCAACGAGCGCGGGGCCGACGCCGTCTCCGGGTGGGAGCCAGACATTTACGACGCCGAAGAAACCGGCGGCGTGCCCCTCCTCAGTTCGAGCCAGTTGCGCATCGTCATCGACGTCGTCGTCACCTCCCGCCAGTCGATAAACAACAAAGCGGAACAGGTGCAGGCGTTTCACGACGCATGGTTTGACACGCTGAAAGACCAGTTTGAGAATTTCGACGCGGCCGCGGCGGACATTGCAGCCTGGGGCCACAACGACTGGTCCTTTGTTTACCCGGAGACGGCCAGCGAGGATCTGCGCCTGTGGTTGGAAAGCGTGGCCCAGGCGACGCTCAGCAATAACGCCGCCGTCATGCGGGACACCCGACCGCTGGTGAACCGGCTGCAAATTGCGCGCCGGGTCTGGGCGGCGGCCGGTCTGGAAGTGCCCGACGACGACGTCAGCGAGTTGATCGATCCCGGCTTCGTGGCCCGCTCCGCTCAGCAGGCCAGCCTGGCGGCTAACGGCAGCCCCGTCAACGACACCTTCTCCATCGGCACGAACATCGACCTGAGTACCGTCAGCACCGAAGATGCGGCCACGTTGGCCGTCCTTCCCTGCCGGCGCTTCTCCTTCCTACCGGACTCCACAGAACTGACGCTGGAATCGCGCCGCATTCTGGACGAGTGCGTCGTGCCCACCATGTCCCAGAGCGTGGGCCTGCTGCTGGAGGTCAAAGGCTCGGCCGCCTGGCCGGAGCATGACCCGCCGTACACGGAGGAGGAGATCCTGGAATTCGCCGAAGCGCGGGCGCAGTCCGTCGTCGATTATCTCGTTTCCCAGGGCCTCGACGAAGCGCGTTTCATCGTCACGGCCACCCTGCCGCCGGAGGATCACTGGCGAACGGATGATCCCGAAATCCAGGCGGAAGACCGGTACGTTGAAATGACGCTGATTACCACCGGCCGCTAACCCCGATAGAATAATGAGGTACCGTATGAAGCGACCGTACACATACCTGCTGCTCGCCGTTCTCGTCATGCTGCCCGCGTTAGCCTGCGGATTCTCCTCCGATGGTCCGCCGCGCAACGCCGTCGTCGTCGAAGTCGTGGCCAACACCAGCCTCACGCCCTGGCTGGAATCGGCCGTCGCCACCTTCAACGAGCAGGAAGCAGAAGTGGAAGAAGGTCGGCCCGTGTACGTCGAACTAAGCGCGACAGACGCCGGGCAGGCTGTCACCGAAATTACGGGCGGCGCCACGCCGGACCTCTGGATCCCGGACCACGAGGTCTGGGTCCACCTGCTCGCCAATGAAGGCGTCGACAGCTACCAGAACGACTGCGCCGTCGTGGCGCAAAGCCCGCTGGTGATCGCCATGTGGCGGCCGCTGGCCGAATCGTTAGGCTGGCCGGGCCGCGATCTGGGCTGGCTGGACGTAGGCAGTCTGGCGGCCGATCCCGGCGCCTGGGAATATTACAGCGGCGGCCAGTTTGGCGACACGCTGCGTCTGGGCCACACCCATCCCGGCCTGTCGGCCACGGGGGCCAGTACGCTGCTGGCCCTGGTACAGGCGGCCGAATCCCAGACGGAAGCCGTGTCGGTGGAGGAAGTCCAGCAACCGATCGTCCAGGCCTCCATTGGAGCCTTTGAGGGGGCAGTGGCCTGGTTCAGCAGCGACACGGCCACGCTGGCGCAGACGATGCGCGAGCGCGGCGTCCAGTTCCTGGGCGCGGCCGTCATCTACGAAAGCGACGTCGTCCAATATGGCGGCGGCGATCCGGAGATCGTGCCCATCTACCCATTCGAAGGGACGTTCGTCGCACAGCACGCCGCGTGCGCCAACGGCGACGGAGACGCCGAAGCGGCCGCCGTCTTCCGCGATTATCTGCGTAGCGAAGAAGCCCAGGCGCTGGCCGTCGAGGCTGGCCTGCGGCCGGTAAACGATGAGGTGTCGGCGGGCGCGCCGCTGGACGAAACCGGCGGCGTGGACCTGTCCCAACCGGAGGTCACGTTCGCTTCGCCCACCGTAGACACGCTCTTCGCCGTGCAGGACGTGTGGCAATCGGCCCGCAAAGACGTCAATCTAGTAATGCTATTAGACGTCTCCGGCAGCATGGCCGGCGAGAAGATAGAGAACGTCCGCCGCGCGGCCGTACAGTTCGTGGAGCAGATGGGCGACGATGACTACATCAGCATCATCGCCTTCTCGTCGGAGCCGATGCCCATCGTCGGACACCGGCCTATCGCCGGCAACCGTGAGAAGATCGCCGCAGCCATTGAGGGGCTTGAAGCGGAAGGGGATACCACCCTTTACGACGCCATCGGCGACGGCGCCACGCTGCTCTCCGAGACGACGTCGTCGGAGACGGCCAACGCCATGGTCGTGCTCAGCGACGGGCTGGATACGGGCAGCTTCCGCTACGACCCCGCCGGCGCGACGGCCGCCGTAGTAGACACCGGGGCCACCGTCTTTACCATCGCCTACGGCTCCGACGCCGACGAGGCGCTAATGGAGGAGATTGCCGTGCAGGCCAACGGCAACTTCTTCCGCGGAGACGAGGCCAGCATTGCCGCCATCTACCAGGAGATGTCGGCCGCCTTCGGCGGTAGTGTGGGCGTCGGCCGCTAAGGTGGCGCCCCTTCTGGCCTGGCGTCAGAACGGTCTGGATAGGTTCATCTCCGGCGGGCGGGGGGCAGCATTTCTACCCTTCAAAGCGGCGGCGAACGGCGACTCAGCACAATGCGGCAATCTTTGCTACAATAGGGCATAATGACGTCACTGTAAGACTCTACTGATCGGCCGAATACCTTGGTTCTTCAGTAGGCTTCATGGTAGGGCACCGGAAACAGGAGGGATGGAAAGATGCCTGAGCCAGAACCGTTCGCGCTTGCGTACCAGGATAGCTGCAGCGGACCGACCGTATTGTTCATTCACGGTTTTCCCCTGAACAGCAGTCTGTGGGAGCCACAGATGGAAGACCTGAATGATACGGCGCGGCTGTTGGCACCCGACCTGCGCGGCTACGGGCTTTCACCGGCCGGGGAAGGGCCATACTCGATGGAAATGTTGGCCGGTGATTGTCTCGACCTGCTGGACACGCTCGGCGTCCAACCTCCCATCGTGCTCTGTGGTCATTCAATGGGTGGTTATATCGCCTTTGAGTTTCTCCGCCGCTTTCCCAAAGTAGTGGCCGGTCTCGTTCTCGTGGCGACGCGCGCCGCGGCCGACACGCCCGAGACGCGAGAGAATCGGGACCGGATGGTGGAGCAAGTGCGAGAAGAAGGCCCGGCAGCGCTTTCGGCCGCGATGCTTCCCAAGCTGATGGCACCGGAAAACTATGAGAACGACGACAAGCTGGTAGCTTTCGTGCGCGAGATGATCGACAGCGCGTCCGTGAACGGCATTGCTGGTGCTCTGGAAGCGATGAAGGAGCGGCCGGACTCGACCCCGCTGCTGCCGGAGATCGACGTCCCCACCCTCGTCATTCACGGAGAAGAGGACGCCATCGTCCCGCTGGCGGAGGCGGAAGGGATGTGTGAGGCCATTCCAGACGCAGAGATGGTGGTCATTCCCAACGCCGGCCACCTGCCGAATCTGGAGGGCGCGCTGCAATTTAACGAAGCGCTGTGGGACTACCTGGAGACCTTGAAAGAGGAGAAGGAACAACGCTGAACCCAGCGGCCGCCCAACCGGGAACGAACGGTTGCCCGGCTCTGGCGCACCGTCATCGCCCTGAACGTCTCAACAAAAAAGAGGAGCGAGTAATTATGCCCAAGATGGAACTGCGTACCCGGTCGGTCGGCCCCTGGCCCATGAACACATATGCCCTCGTCTGTCCCAGCACACGAAAGAGCGTTCTCATCGACCCCGGCGCGGAACCCGAGACGCTGGCCGAGATGCTTGGCGAGAGCCGGCCGGTCGCCATTCTCCTGACCCATACGCACCCAGACCACGTGGGCGCGCTAGAGGAGATGCGCCTCCGGCTGGACGTCCCGCTGCTGGCCCATCCTGGCCCCCACCACGGCGGGATGGAGCTAGACGCGACGCGTCACGTGGAAGCGGGCGACACCGTCGAGGTCGGCGAGCACGCGCTGCACGTCTACCACGCGCCTGGCCACTGTCCCGACCAGATCTGTTTCGCTACCGAAGATCATCAACAGATCGTCGTCGGCGACACCCTCTTTGAGGGCGGACCCGGCAAGACGTGGTCTCCGGAACAATTCGAACAGACGTTGCGCACGTTGCGCGACGTCGTCTTGCAGTGGCCGGACCACGCCATCTGCTATCCGGGACACGGCCCCCACTTCCGTCTGGGCGACAAACGAGAGGCGATTGAAGCCTTTGTCGCCAAGGACCACGGGGACTTTTACGGGGACGCAACCTGGAACATGTAGTATGACGGGGACCATCATCAATGCCATCACCGTACTCATCGGCGGGACGCTGGGTACTTTTCTCGGCCACCGCTTCCCCGAACGAATGCAAGAGACAATATTCGCCAGCCTGGGCCTCTTCACGCTGGCCATCGGCATGGAGAGCGCGCTGGTCACGGGCAATCCCTTGATCGTATTGGGCAGCGTGCTGGCGGGGGCGCTGGTAGGCGAAGCGCTACGCATCGAGGGGCGTCTTGAGAGTCTGGGTCGCTGGCTGCAAGAACGGCTCAGTAGCGAAGGCGGAGATGGGGGCCGCTTCGTCGAAGCGTTCGTCACGGCAAGCATCGTCTTCTGTGTTGGCCCCTTGACCGTACAGGGAGCAATTGAGGATGGGTTAATGGGCGACTATACTAAGCTGGCGATCAAGGCCATGCTCGACGGTTTCGCCGCCCTGGCCTTCGCCGCGACGCTCGGGCCGGGCGTCCTGGCCTCCATCCTGGTCATCCTCGGTTTCCAGGGAGGGCTGGCGCTGCTGGCGGGACTGGCCAGCGACGTTTTCACACCACCGATGATCGCCGAAATGACGGCCGCCGGGGGCGTCGTCTTGTTGGCCATCAGCCTGCGGCTCCTGGACCTGAAGGACGTTCGCGCGGCCAACCTACTACCGGCCATCTTCATCGCGCCGGCCGTCGTGGCCGTGATGGCGGTCTTGAACATTCCCTACGCGCCATCCTTCTAACGCAGCGGTTAAGCAGGGACGAAAGACCGGGTTTTTGATGATGCGTCCTCTTATCAGAATTCCCCTATCTAAAAACCCGGTTTTTTTTGGCGGACGCTAGAGTCGGTGTTGGTCGATGCGCGCACCGACCCAACGACACTCAGGACAGATGTAGCGACGCACGGGGATGCCCAGATGCCCGAGCAGCCGGTCGCGCCGAATGCGGCGGGCGCGGCGTAGATCGTCGTTGCCACAGGCCGGACAGCGGCGCATCCACAGGCTGGTGGTCTGATTGATGCGCCAGCGCAAGCGGAAGGCGCCGGCGATAAGGGCGACGAGCAACAACAGGCCCCCAAGAACCACGTTCACCCGATTGACCAATAGCGGTTCCAGAATCTGCTGCCAGCTGCCACCCGCCTCCCCCGCCCTCGTCCCAAAAGGCAAGAATAATAGACCGATGGCCAGCAGCAGGAGGAGCAAGATGAGCAGATCGGGCCCGTAACGAAAGATCGCCCTCTCGCGCCAGGGCCGGCGTTGGCGGCGACGCTTTTTCTTAACGCGAACACGCCGCAACGGGCGCGAACCGCTTTCCTGGGACTCACTTTCGCTCATGGTTTTCTCCCCGTCCAATCAGGCCGCTCCCACCCGACCGGCCTCAATAGGGTGGATAAAGAATCCTACCACAACTACTACAATAAACTAACTCGCCCGTCTTCGCCGCCCGGGCTTTGGTCGCGGAGACACGCACGGTACACGCCTGGCACACCTGTTGCACCAGAGCGGCAACGGCTACCCCACCCCGCCTGCGGGCCGTCTCCTCATAGGTGGCCAGCATCTCGTCGCTTATGCGGTCCGCCTGCGCTTCCCGTTGCTGCAACAGGCGGCCGGCTTCTTCGGCCAGTGCGTCCTGCTCCTGCTCCAGCCGTTCTCGTCGCGCCTCCCACTCTGCCTCAGCTTCGCGCAGGCGCTCGCCCGCCGCCTCATCCACTTCCTGTGCTTCCTCCACGGCCAGCATCGTCTCCAAAATCTGATCCTCCAGAGACTCCTTCCGCCGGCCCAGCGAGGCGATTTTTTGCTGGAGGTCGCTTAACTCTTTGGGATTGGTCACCTCTCCCGAATAAAGGCGGTCTTCCGAACGCTGAGCCTCGTCGTTAACACTTCCCAACTGGAGTTCCAGCTCTTTCTGCCGCCCTTGCATCTTTTGCAATGCTTCCTCCGTCCGTTCCTTGTGCTTCCGGGCCGCCACGACCTCCTCATCGTCCTTCAACGCCCGCATCACTTCCCGCAAACGTTGCTTCTTTTCGCGGATCTCGTTATCAATCTGCTGTAGGCGATAAAGTTGCTGCAACTGGCTCATAGTATGGACGTCTTCGACGTGGGCGACTCTGTCGCGAATGACTTCGGCGTGAACGGCAACGGCCGCCGGTTGATTGTAACACAAATGGAGCATGTGAACAGAACTGGTATAATAACTCGTCATGCTTGAAGAAATTTTCAAATTGGAACAACAACCGTATACAGAAACAGACGCTGAATGGGACAACTTTGTCGCCTCCCACCCCCACGGCAGCCTGTTACAGACCACGAAGTGGGCGCAGTTGAAAAGCCGCTTTGGCTGGAGCCCGCACCGCGTCTGGCTGCGGCGCGACGGCGAACTCGTGGCCGGCGCTCTGGTCCTCTTTCGCTCGGCCGCGCTGGGTATGGTCCGCTTTGGCTACATCCCCCACGGCCCGCTGGTGGACTGGGAGGACGAGGAACAGGTTTCCGTTCTGCTGAACCAGATTGACCTGGCAGCCTACGAACATCGAGCCGGCCTGCTGAAGATGGAACCTCTCCTGTGGCGTGAGGAGATGTCCCAGGAGGCGTGGCAGGCGTTATGCGCCCGCCACGAGTGCAAATCGGAGACGGACAGCGTCCAGCCACCGCGCACCCTGCTGGTCGATCTGCGGCCGCCGGAGGAAGACATCCTGATGGCCATGAAGCAAAAAACGCGCTACAACATCCGCCTGGCGGGGCGCAAAGACGTGGTAGTGCGTGAAGGCACGGCCGAGGACATTCCGATCTTTAACGGCCTGATACAGGTGACGGCCGAGCGGGACGAGTTCGATGTACACGATCCCCATTACTACAAGGCAGCCTACGAAATCTTCGCACCAGAACACGCAGCCATGTTCATCGCTGAGTACCAGGAACAGCCCCTGGCAGCGCTGATGGTCTTCGCCCTGGGCGACACCGCTGCCTATCTCTACGGCGCCTCGAGCAACGAGGAAAGGCAACGGATGCCGACCTACGCCCTCCAGTGGGCGGCCATGCGCTGGGCCAAAGAACGGGGCTGCACCTGGTATGATCTGTGGGGCGTCCCCGACTATCCGAAGGAGGAGCTGGAGGCACAATTCACAGAGCGCAGCGACGGTCTGTGGGGCGTCTATCGCTTTAAGCGCGGCTTTGGCGGCGAATTGCGGCGGACGGTGGGCGCGGCCGACCGCGTCTACAACAAGCTGCTCTACCGCCTGTACAAATGGCGGCGCGGATAAAGCTGCCTTTTAGCCCCTGACAGGTTCCATTTACCGAGCGATCCACCCGATTGAGGAGGCACCGCACTATTACGATCACCAGCGAAGCAACGACGAGTAAAGAGACCTTTTCCAGCCTACAGCCCGTCGAGTCGGCCGAAGAATGGCAGGGAATCATGACAACCCTGCCCCGCCCCCACGCTCTGCAAAGCTGGGTCTGGGGATCTTTCAAGGCGCGCTGGGGCTGGTCCGCCATGCCCCTGGTCGTCCGCGACGGGGCAGGGACGCCCCGCGCCGCAGCGATGGCGCTGAAACGGCCGCTGCCCTGGCTTCCCTTCTCCATACTTTACGTCCCCAAGGGCCCGATCCTCGACTACGAAAACGCCCCTCTTCGCCGCCACGTGCTGGCCCGCCTGGAGGAACTGGCGCGGCGTGAAAGGGCCATCTTCGTCAAGATCGACCCGGACGTGGCGCTAAGCCGGGGGCTGGAGCCGGGCGAGGAGACGCCCTCGCCGGTGGGCGAACAATTTAGAGACGAGTTGCAAGCGCACGGCTGGCGCTTCTCCGACGACCAGATCCAGTTCCGGAACACGGTTGAGCTCCCCCTGGAGCGGTCGGAGGAAGAGCTTCTGGCCGACATGAAGTCAAAGACGCGCTACAACATTCGCCTCGCCGGCCGCAAGGACGTGGTCGTCCGCCCCGGCACGCCAGACGACTTCCCGACGATCATGGAGATGTACCAGACGACGGCCGAGCGCAACGAATTCACCATTCGCCCGCCCGAGTATTACCTTGACGCCTGGCAATCATTTTACGACGCCGGCATGGCCCACCCGCTGATAGCCGAATATGAGGGGATGCCCCTGGGCGCCGTGATCGTCATCGCCTACGGCGGCCGCGCCATCTACATGTACGGCGCCTCCAACAACAAAGAGCGCAATCGCATGCCCAATTACCTGTTACAGTGGGAAGCCATCCGCTGGGCGAAAGCGCAGGGCTGCGACGTTTACGACTTTTGGGGCGCGCCCGACGAGTTCGTGGAAAGCGATAGCATGTGGGGCGTCTGGCGCTTCAAATCGGGGTTCAACGGCCAGATCGTGCGCCACGTCGGCGCCTGGGATTACCCGGCGCGGCCGCTAATGTATTGGCTTTACACGGTCGTCATCCCCCGCTACCTGGCGTTTCTGCGCGCCCGCGACTGATGTCCAGACCGAAAACGGCATAACGCCGACCTGATGGGAAAGGAGAAGTGAATGAGTAAAACGATTGTGATTCTAGACGGCGACCAGACGGGGCAGGAGTTGCTGGAAGAAACGTTGCGCGTCATCGACCCCACCGTCACCGGATTCCCTGTGGAGTTCGTCCACTTTGACCTGAGCCTGGAAAACCGGCGGGACACAGACAACCAGGTCGTCTACGACGCCGCGAAAGCGATGCGCAAGCACCGGCTGGCCCTGAAGGCGGCGACCATCACGCCAGAGGATCCGGACGACGTGGGCAGCCCCAACGCCATCCTTCGGCGGGAGATCAGCGCCGAAGTGATCCTGCGCGTCGGCCGTCGCATTCCCGGCGTACGGCCGGTGGGCGGCATCTTCGCCCCGATCAGCGTCGTGCGCATGGCCGTGGGCGGCGCCTACGGCGCCGACGAAGGCCGCGAGGGGGATAAGGGCTCGTTGGACGAGGAGGCATACCGCGTCGAACGGATCAGCCGCCGCGTCTGTCGCCACGTGGCCAACTTCTCCTTCCAACACGCGCGCCGCACCGGCGGCAAAGTGTTCGGCGGGCCAAAGTACACGGTCAGCCCCGTCTACGAGGGAATGTTCAAAGAGGAGTTAGACCGGGCGGCGGCCGAGCATCCCGACGTGCGCTACGAACCGCAACTGATCGACGCCACCTTTGCCCTGTTGCTCTCGGCCAACGGAGAGCCGCTGGTCATCCCCTGCCTCAATCGCGACGGCGACCTGCTCTCCGATCTCGTCCTCCGCATGTACGGATCGATCGCCGGCTCCGAATCACAGGTGATCTCCATTGACGAGAATGAGCAGATCGATTGCATCATGACCGAGGCTCCCCACGGGACGGCGCCGGCACTGGAGGGGCGTAACGTGGCCAACCCGATGGCCATGATTCTGGCAGCGGCCGCCCTTTTCGGTCACATGAAGGAGCAGGAAGCAAAGCGGATTAGCCGCGGCCTCTACGAGGCGACGCTGGAGGCCGTCTACGACGGCATTCGCACCTCCGACCTGGGCGGCAGCGCGCAGACGACGGAGTTTTCCAACGAAGTCATTCGCCGCCTGAAGGCCAAACTCGAAGTCTGGTCGGCCCTTTCCTGAGCGGCCATTATTTTACGCGTATTGATAGTGGCAAACCTTCTGAGTCCGTTGCAGAAGCGGCTCATAGAGCAACGCCTTTTGTGAGGTATCCCGAATCGTTTTGGGAACATAGTTGCGGGACAGTGCGACGGACGGAACGAATCCCCGCTAACGCGGTATAATAATGTTGTAGGGACCAAAGCCGAGATCGTATCCGCCGAGACGGTGCTATCCGGGCAATCAAGGACATGTTTCTTGAAGTCAGACTTTGCGAATCTGAAGCAAACTACTTGGGACGGAAGATCGACATGACAAAAGAACTGTCTCTTCAACTACCTGATGACCTATATCGAGCAGTCAAACTGCCGGAAGGCGAAGTCCAGGCGCGCCTCAAGAGAGAATTGGCAGTACGCCTGTACGACAAAGGTCTCCTTGCGTTTGGTAAGGCGCGCGAGCTGGCCGAGATGACGCGCTGGGACTTTCGCGATCTCCTCGCTGAAGAAGGCGTGATTCGCCATTACGACGTCGACGAATTGGAAGAAGATCTCGTTACTTTAGAGAACCTGGGGTGACAATCGTTGCCGATGCTTCTGTCCTAATTGGGCTAAGTTCGATCGGGCAATTGTGGCTGCTTCACGAACGCTTCTCCGCGGGCGATCTTGTTCCGGAGGCGGTCTGGCGAGAAGTTGTAGAAGAAGGCAGGGGCCGCCCTGGGGCCGAGGAAGTGGCAAATGCCGAGTGGATCACGATGACGACTGTGACAGACTCGAGCATAGTACGGTTACTTCTGGCCGAGTTGGATAAGGGAGAAGCCGAGGCAATCGCTCTGCCCCATGAAACGAACGCGGACGCCGTGCTTCTAGACGAGCGGGATGCGCGGCAAGCGGCAATGCGTCTGGGTTTACGCCCGCTGGGAACAATCGGAGTCCTGATATGGGCGAAAAAGAGTGGAAGGCTACAGGACTTGCGGGCGATGCTTAACGCCCTCGAGGGACAGGGTGGGTTTCGAATCAGTCGCGCGCTTTACGAACAAGCCCTCCGTGAAGTAGGTGAAGAGACCACCTGAGTTGCCTTGTCAGCGAGACCGGGATCCCTGGCAAGCGGGCGCGAAATGGTATGAGACGCTACCACTCGACGTGCGCCGTTATGACCCCTCTTACTCCCGGGGTTAGGGCTGGATCTGGTAGATGTTCCCCTCCTGGGTGAGCACGTACAATTCGCCGGCCGCATCCTCGCCGAAGCTGGTGATGTTACCGTCAAACCGAGCGACCAGAGTCTGCTGCCAGCCATCGCCCGCATTGAACAGGCTCCAGATATTGCCCGAGCAAAAATCGCCGAAGAAGTAATTGCCGGCCAGCTCGGGAAACTGGCTGCCGCGGTAGACGTAGCCACCGGTAATAGAGCAGCCCTGCCCGTGATCGTACTCGGCGACGGGCTGGACCAGACCTTCGGTATTGCAGGTCTGGCTACCGTAACAGTGCGCCCCCTCCATGATGTTCCAGCCGTAATTCAACCCGCCGGGGTGGCCGGCCGGAGCGAAATTCACTTCCTCATACTGCTGCTGGCCCACATCCGCGATATATAGATTGTTAGTGAGGCGGTCGAAGCTAAAGCGCCACGGATTGCGCAGGCCGATAGCCCAGATTTCGTTGCGGCCGTCCTCGTCATCGAGGTAAGGGTTGTCAGGGGGAATAGCATATCCTACCTCTTCATTGCCCTGGTCCACGTCCAGCCGCAGCAACGTCCCCAGCAGCGTGCCTGGATTCTGCCCGTGATTTTCCGGATCGCCGCCGCTGCCGCCATCACCCATACCGACGTAGAGATACCCATCCGGCCCAAAGGCAAGCTGGCCACCGTTGTGGTTATCATACGGCTGCCGAATATGCAAGAGCACAGTCTCGCTGCCGGCGTCGGCGCGGTTCGGATCGTCGCTCACCTGGAAACGGGAAATCATAGTATCCCCGTTGGCGTCCGTATAATCCACAAAGAAAAAGCCGTTTTCCGCGTAGTTCGGATGGAAGGCAAGGCCCAACAACCCCTGCTCAGGCGCGTTGATGGCCACGCGGTCGGTGATGTCCAGAAACGGCTCGGCCAAAAACTGCCCGTCCTCAAACACGTGGATGCGCCCCTGCTGCTGGACGATGAAGAGGCGCTCGTCGAAAGCGTGGGTCAGGTAGGTGAGGCGGGGAACGCCGCCCGCAACAGAGACCAGCTGGATCTCCGAGACGGCCGCTTCAGGCGGTGGCGGCGTCTCAGTAGGAGGCGGAGTCTCCGTCGGAGGCAGAGACGTCGTCGTGACCGACGGATCGGGCTCTGCCGTCGGCTCGGCCGGCGTGCTCGTCGCGGGGAGGGTTGTAGGCGTCGCCGGGAGCGCCGTCGGCGCCTCGTCGCCGGCCGGCCGCTCGGCAATGGGCGGCGTCGGCTCCTCCTGCCCGGCGTCACAGCTGGTGAGGACCAACGCGATAAACAAGATGGCGATTAGGCGCGATAAGTGATCCAGCATGGGTAACCTCCGTGCACAAGCGTCAGGGGCACAATTCGCTCCCCCATCTGTTCCGAACGGCCGGAGCGCGATTTTCGGCGGCCGCGCCTACCGCTCCTCCAGCGGCACGTACGTCAGGCTCTCCGGGCCTACGTACCGCGCCTTCGGCCGGATCAGGCGGTTGTCCGCCAGTTGTTCCAGAACGTGGGCCGTCCAGCCGGCGATGCGGCTCATGGCAAAGGCGCACGTAAACTGGTCGATGGGCAGCGCAATCATGTAGAGGACGACGGCCGAATAGTAATCGACGTTGGCGTAAAGATCGCGCTCGATAAAGAAACTGTCCTGGCGCGCCAACTGTTCGATCTTCTGGGCGATGTCGTACCACTGTCCCTGCCCGCTCTCGCGCGCCAACCGCTCGGCCAGCGGGCGCAATATGTTCGCCCGGGGGTCCTCCGTCTTGTAAACGCGGTGACCGATGCCCATAATACGCTTCCCGGCCTCCCGTGATTCCTCAAACCAGGCGGCCACGTCGCCACGTTGTGCGGCGTCGATGAATTGCTCCATGGCAGCCTGATTAGCCCCGCCGTGGGCCGCCCCTTTCAGGGTACCGATGGCGCTGGTGACGGCCGAGTACATGTCCGACAGAGTGCCGGTGGTCACCCGGGCGGCGAAGGTCGAAGCGTTGAAACCGTGGTCGGCCAAAAGGACGAGATAGGTGTCCAGCGCGTCGACGGCGCTCTCTTCCGGCTCTTCTCCGTCCAGCATGTAGAGGAAGTTGGCCGCGTGATCCAGATCGCCGCGCGGCTCGATAGGCTCCTGGTTATTGCGAATGCGCTCCCAGGCGGCGACGATGGTCGGCAGGACGGCCGTCAACAGGAGCGCTTTCTTGCGCGCAGCCTCCAGGCTGATGTCGTCGGCCTGGGGATCGATGAGGCCCAGGCCGCTGACGATAGTGCGCAGAACGGCCATGGGATGAGCCTCGTGAGGGAATTCGGCCATCGTGCGCAAAATGGCCGAAGGAAGCGCCCTCTTGGAAATCAGAGCCGCCTTGAAAGCATTTAACTGGCTGGCGGTCGGCAGGTCGCCGTTCCACAGAAGATAGACCACCTCTTCAAAACTGGCCCTGGTGCCGAGATCGTCGATGTTGTACCCGCGGTAAATCAACTCCCCTTTTTGCCCCTCGACGCGACTGAGAGATGTATCGGCGGCCGTGACGCCCGCCAGGCCTTTCGCCGTTTTATCGGTCATACGTTTTCATTCTCCTCTATTGTCGTCTCAGCTTCTTGCAGGCGCTCGCCGTACTGCTGCTGGTAATACTTCTTGAACTCGCCGCTCTTGATTTTGCGCCACCACCACTCGTTGTCCCGGTACCAGCGTACGGTAGCGCGAATGGCCTCTTCTGGGCTGTGGCGAGGCTGCCAGCCCAGCGCCTTGATCTTATCGATGTTGAGGCTGTAACGGCGGTCGTGCCCCGGGCGGTCGCGGACGTGCCGGATGAGAGAGCGCGGCCGGTCCAGCTCGTCCAGGAGGATCTCGACCATCTCCAGGTTCTCCATCTCCTGTCCGGTGCCGATGTTATAGACTTCGCCCAGCTCTCCTTCGCGCAATACGAGATCGACGGCCTCGCAGTGGTCGAGCACGTGCTGGTACTCGCGCATCTGCCGGCCGTCGCCGTAGACGGGCAACCGTTCACCGTCGATGGCGTTGGTGGCGAAGAGGGGAACTACCTTTTCCGGATACTGGTAGGGACCGATGTTATTCGAGCCGCGCGAAATGGTCGCCGGCAGATCGTAAGTCACATAGTAGGCGTTCACCATCAGGTCGCCGCTGGCCTTGCTGGCCGCATACGGGCTGCGGGGAACGAGAGGGTCCGCTTCCTTGCTGGAAGTGCCGGCCGGGATGTGGCCGTAGACCTCGTCGGTGCTGATCTGATGGTAACGCTCCAGCCCAAAGCGCCGGGCCGCCTCCAGCAAGACGTAGGTCCCGTAAACGTCGGTCTGGATGAAAGCGTCGGGATTCATGATAGAGCGGTCCACGTGGGTCTCGGCCGCGAAGTTGACGATGGTGTCTATCCCGTAGCGCTCTATCGTCTCGGCCACCGTCTCCGCATCGCAAATATCCCCCTTAACAAAATGATAGCGAGGATCGTCCGAGACTTCCAGCAAATTGTCCAGGTTTCCCGCGTAGGTCAGCTTGTCGTAGACGACGACGGTAATA
>JAWVYQ010000083.1:0-15935 GCA_033722615.1 Promineifilaceae bacterium (SeqCode) | reverse complement strand
CTGGAGGGGCACAAGACGGGTCTCTATCTGGACCAGCGCGAGAACCGCGCCCTGCTGGGTGAGCCTCGTTTCGTCCGGGACAAGACGGTGTTGAATGCCTTCGCCTACACCGGCGGCTTCGCCATCTATGCAGCAGCCGGCGGCGCCATGGCAATTACCAATCTCGATAGCTCGGCCGAGGTCCTAACCCAGGCGGAGCGCAACATGGCCCTCAACGCCCACGAGCGGCCGGAGGACGAGTACGTCGCCGGGGACGCTTTCGAGATCTTGCGCCACTATCGCGACAGTGGACGCACGTTTGACGTAATCATCCTCGATCCGCCCAAGTTCGCATACAGCCAACGCGACGTACAGGCAGCCTGTCGCGGCTACAAGGATCTCAACTGGCTGGCTTTTCGCCTGCTGCGGCCGGGGGGCTACTTGGCGACCTTTTCCTGCTCCGGGTTGGTCAGCGCCGACCTGTTCCAGAAAGTGGTCTTCGGCGCCGTCGTGGACGCCGGCCGGGACGCCCAGATTCTCTACCAGCTCAACCAGGCCCCTGACCATCCCATCTTGCTCACCTTTCCTGAATCAGCTTACCTCAAAGGCTTTCTGCTCCAGGTCGTATAGCGTATAGGTTGACGGGCGGCGCCCACCGGTTTGCATATGGAGATTGTTATCACTATACTGCCGCCGCGGGCACTGAAATCAGAGCAGTAAGAGAGATTAAGAAGGTCAGGGCACGCGCTCTTCGTGGCGCGTGCCCTCTTTAGGGAACGATGAAACTTAAACGACTGCAATTACAGGGGTACAAGACCTTCGCCAGCCGCACCGAATTTGACTTCGAAAGCGGCATTACGGCCATCGTCGGTCCAAACGGCAGCGGCAAGAGCAACATTGCCGATGCCGTCCGCTGGGTCCTGGGGGAACAGAGCTACAGTACGCTGCGGGGGAAGCGCACGACCGACATGATCTTCGCCGGCAGCCAGGAACGCGCCCGGGCCGGTATGGCGCAGGCTATTCTGACGCTGGATAATAGCGATGGCTGGCTGCCCATTGACTATGCGGAGGTGGAGATCGGCCGGCGCGCCTATCGCTCCGGCGAAAATGAGTACCTGATCAACGGGCAGAGGGTGCGGCTGCGGGACGTGCAGGAGTTGCTGGCAACCAGCGGCCTGGCCGAGCGCACCTATACGATCATCGGGCAGGGTCTGGTCGATCAGGCCCTATCTTTGCGGGCAGAGGAGCGTCGGGCCCTCTTCGAGGAGGCGGCCGGCGTCAGTCATTATCAGGCCCGTCGGGCGACGACGCTCCGGCGCCTGCAAGAGACGGAACATAATCTGGAGCGCGTGCACGACATCCTGTCTGAGATCCGGCCGCGGCTGGGCGGCCTCAAACGACAGGCGAACCGCGCCCTCACTTACCAGCAGGTCGAGGCGGATCTGCGCCACTTGCTGCGGATCTGGTACGGCTATCAGTGGGAAGTGAAAAAGGAAACGGTGCGGGAACAACGGAAGGTCGCGCAGAAGGCGGAACAGGAATGGAAAGAGGCTCGACGCGAGCTGGCCAGCAAACAGGAGGAAATTGGGCGTTTACGCCGCCAGATCGGGGAAATACAAAGGCAACTGAACGAGGCGCGTCAGGAACGGGAGCGGCTGCGCGAAGAGAGAGAACGAACACAGCGCCAGGTAGCCATCCTGGGCGAGCGACAAACGCTGCTGCAACGACAACTGGCAGAAATCGACGAGGAGATGCCACGGCTGCGCGAACAAGAAGCAGCAGCCCGTGAAAATCTGGATGGAGCAGTGGCCCAGCTAGAAGCCGCCCAGGGCGACCTGGCTGCGGAGCAAGAGCAATTGCTCCGCTTCAACAAGAGCTTTGAAGAGCAAGAAGAGGCAATCAACCGGCAGACGGAGAAGGCCGAGCGACTGGAGCGAGAACGGCGAGAAGCGCAGAAACGGCTCGCGCAGGCGGAGGGACAGCTGAGCCAGTTGCAGGAACGCCTGCAAGAACACAAACGGGCCGGCAACGACGGCGATTCCATAGCGGAAGCCGAGAAGCGGGTGGCCGCGCGCGAAGAAGCAGTGGCGAAAGCGGAAGAGCGACTTCAGGCTCTGCGTGAGGAACAACAGGCGTTGCAAGAAAAGCAAAAAGAGGCGCGCCAATCATTGCGCGAGAAGCGGCGGGAGCAGGAAGCTTTAAACCGCCGCGCCAACCAGTTGAACAAAGAAGTCGCCAGCCTGGAAACGCGCTGCGAGTTGCTGGATCAGATGCGGCACAAAGAGATCGACATTCAGGAGGGAGTCTCCCTGGTCGGCCGGGTGGCGGGCATGGTGCAGATTCCGGAAGATTTTCAACATGCGGTGGAAGCGGCGCTGGGCATGCGGCTGGCGGCGCTCGTGCTCTCGGACGAAAACAGTCTCTGGCGGCTGATCGACGATAATGGCCACCAGGAGACGGCGACGGCCATCGTCTTAGAGGGCATTCACTCTCCGCCCAAAAGGCCGGCTCCCGAACATCCGGACGTGATCGGTTGGGCGGCTGACGTGGTACAGGCACAGGGGACGGCGGAGGCTGTGGCCGACCTTCTTTTCCGGACCATCCTCCTGGTTAAAACGCGTGCGGCGGCCTATGCTGTCGGGCGGCCGCTTCCCTCAGGCTACCTGACGGTTACTCCGGACGGTTTTGTCGTGCACGGCGGCGGGCTGGTCGAGGTAGCGCCGCGCGCCCCGCAAAACAGCATCCTGGCGCGCGAAGAGGCGTGGCGCACGGCTCGGCAGAATTTGGCGGAAAAGCAGACGGCGGCCGACGAAGCGCAGGAAGAGGCGGCCGCTCACCAGGACGCCATTGACGAAGCACAGGCAACATATGAGAAGGTAGCAGGAGAAATGCAACGCCTGGAACAACGGGTGAACGAAGCCGCAGAAAGGCTACGGGCTGCTCAGCGAGAACTAGACCGGTCCCAGCAACACCAAGAGTTCCTGGTGCGGCAACGGGAGGCGGCCGTCAAAGAAGGCGAGCGGCTGGCGGCACGCATTGAGGAAGCGCGGCAGGCGATAACGACCCACCAGGAGGAGGCTGAGGAGCTAGAGGTGGCCGTGGTCGAAGCGCGCAGGCAGTTGGAAGGGATGCCCATCGCCGAGGCAAGACAGCAACGTGAGACGCTGCAACAGGCCAAGCGCACGGCCCAGACGATTGTCGCCGGCCGTGAAGCCGTCGTCGAGAGCCGGCGGGCCACGCTGAACCAGATTGAAGCGCAAATTCGACGCCAGCAAGAGCGCCGCCGGGAACTGCAACAGCAACAAGAAGAGCTGAATCTGGACGAGGCGCGCGACGCATTACGGCAAATCCGGGAAAAGATTCAGGAAGTGGACGGGCAAATCCAGCCGCTATCGGAGCGCCTCTCAGAAACGCAGGCGGCGCAGGAGAAGCTAGAAGGTGAAGTCGAGAAGGTCCAGCGGCGGACACACGATCTGGAGACCCATTACACGCAGATGAAAGTGGCTTTAAGCCAACGCGAAAACGAAATCGAAGGGTTGAAGGAACGCATCCAGGCCGACCTGGGGCTGGTCGCCCTGGCCTTCGACGAGGAGCAGGGCGGACAGACGCCGCTGCCGATGGCGGAAGTCGTCGAACAGTTGCCGGAAGTGGAGGAGCTTCCGGAGGACATCGAGGAAACCATCCAGAATTACCGGGCGCAATTGAACCGCATCGGGGCAGTGAACCCGGATGCACCGGCCGAATACGAGCAGACGCAAGAACGTTACGAGTTCCTGACGCAGCAGGTCGAGGACCTGCTACAGACGAAGAAACGGCTGCGCGGGATCATCGCAGAGCTGGACGAGCTGACGTCCAAAGCTTTTGCCAAAACGGTGGAAGAAGTGGACAAGATCTTTGGCGACATGTTCCGCCGTCTCTTCGGCGGCGGCTCGGCGCAACTCGTTCTGACTGAACCGGACGACCTGACCATCAGCGGCGTAGACATCATAGCCCGTTTGCCGAACCGTCGGCAGCAGCGATTGGCCCTGCTCTCCGGCGGGGAACGGTCGCTGACGGCGGCCGCCCTCATCTTCGCGCTGCTGAAGGTGGCGCCCCCTCCCTTCTGCGTCCTGGATGAAGTGGACGCGATGCTGGACGAAGCCAACGTCAACCGCTTCCGCGCCGTCTTGCGCGATCTCGCTCAGAACTCGCAATTTATCGTGATCACCCACAACCGGGGAACGGTACGCGCGGCAGAGACAGTCTATGGCGTCAGCATGGGGACGGACAGTACGAGCCAGGTCATTTCGATCAAACCCGAGGAATACGTCAACGGGGAGTAACCGGGCGAGCGGGCGTTATGTTAATACATTATGTTAAGAACGCAACACCATACACGCGGGCCGACCGCTTCCCCCCGCCAATGAAAAAGGGAGCGCCTGAGCGCTCCCTCGTTTGGTTCCACGATGCCCCGGTCGCCCGTTACCCGCCGGGCGTTGCTTGCGGCAAGGGCGTCGCCTGCGGCGCTTGTGGCGTCGGTTGGGTCAGGAAGATCGGGTCCAGAATGGGCTGGGTGGGCACGCGCGCTCGCCACAGGGGGAAGCGTTCAATGGGAACCACTTCTCGCCTTTCCTCGATCAATTGTGAAACCAGTTCCTGCTCCCGAGACCGAATCTCAGACTGTGAAAGCTCACGTACTTCACGGCCGCTGACCACGATCAGGTAGTGGCGGGTACCGGTGACGACTCCGGACTGATCCGTCTGCACAGACTCGATAACGTCGCTGGGCGTATCGAGGTCAAGTTCGAAGGCTGCCTCGGCAACCTCCACACCGAACTGCTGCGCGACCTGGTCCTGGGTGCGCCATAACAACTCGGTTGCCTGGCCGTTGGGAAACGCTGCCTCTTCGGATCCGGGCGCCGTGCTGCGGATGCGGTTCCATACCGTCAGATAACCTTCCTCCTCCACAGCAGCAAGCGCCTCTTCGGCGGTCTGTGACTCCTGGAAAGCCATCGCGTAGACGCTGGCGTGTTCTGCCTCTTCGGAGAGACCTTGCTCTTCGGCCAGGGCTTCGGCCAACTTCTCGCGGTACACGCTGGCGCGAATGACCTCCCGGTAGGTCCCTTCGCTGACGCCCATCTCCTGATAGCGCTCCATCAGGGAACCAAATTCCTCCTGGAACGCCTCCTCGCTGACGGCCGTGGCCGTCGGCCGGGGCGTGCCCGTCGGCCCCTGCGTGGGCGTAGGGAATGGCGTATTGGTGGGCACGACCTCCGTGATGACCTCCGTGGGGATAGGCGTCAACGAGGGCGTGGGCATGATCGTTTCCGTCGGCGTGGGCAGCGGTGTGGGCAGCGCGCCGCCAAAGTAGTTAAATTGCTCGCCGATACGCTCCTCCACTTCCTCATCGGTGACGGTAATATCGCGCTCCTCCGCCTCCTGGCGCACCAACACTTCGTCGATCATTTGCTCTAAGACCAACTCGCCCATCAACTCAGGTTGGGCCAGCAAGTTGATCTGCTGTCCGCTGAACTGCTGGACCAGCGAGACATCTTGAAAGGCCTCTAACTGATCTTCAAGCGCGATGATAAATTGAGCCCGCTGAAAACGGACGCGATCCTGCCAGTTGCTCAGGGTGATGGTCTCGTTTCCTACCTCGGCAACCGGTTGTCGCGGCCGGATTACGTACTCGTTGACGACGGCTACCACGAGGACGAGCAAGACCAGGGCGACGACGATGGCGACGGCAATGCGGACCTCCCGGGTCTGTCGTTGCCGCTTCCGTTCGCGCAGGATTTCTTTTCGTGAGCGTCGCCGCGAGTCGTCCTGTACGTCGTTGTCTGTGTTCGCCATAACATTCTCTTCTTCTTTGAATAGTTTGTCGAAGCCGGGCGCGTGGGCGCCGGAGCGGCTCGACTAGTTTATTCGCTCACGTAGGGGAGCAGGGCCAGGTGCCGGGCGCGCTTAACGGCCTTGGCCAGGCTCCGCTGGTGGCGGGCGCAGGCGCCGGTCTGGCGGCGCGGCCGTATCCGGCCGTGCTCCGTCACGTAACGGCGCAGGTTGTCAACATCTTTATAATCTACGACGACGACATCGTCGGCGCAGAAGGAGCAGGTACGCCGGCGTCGGCGAAAACGTCTACCCATGATACTTTACCTCCAGTTCTTCTACTCTCGTTCTCCTGACTCCCGACGATAGCGGCGATCACCACGAAAGCCGAGAGGGATCATTATATTTCGCTTCGGCAGAACTTCAGCAGGGAAACGGGCGGCGAATGACCACGCGCCAGACACCGTGTCTGGCCGAGGAATCAAAGTCCGGCCGACGTCACCCGCTCCTGTCGAACGCCTCCTGTTAAGCGCCGTTCTGCGGTTCTCAGTTCTCCTTAACAACGACGAGGTGGCGCAGAATGTCCTCCAGGTACAGGATCTCCCGCTCCACTTCATTGATGGTGGCAGGATCCATCCGAGCCTCGTAGAGGACGTAATACCCTTCCTTGTAATCTTGAATCGGGTAGGCGAGGGTGCGGCGGCCCCAGTGATTGATGACAGGCTTGTTGGCATTGTCATCGTCAGGGGTCAGCCAGCCGGCAACGCGATCGATCAACGCGTTGCGCGCTTCATCATCTAAATCAGGTTTGATCACAATAGTAGCTTCGTACTCGCGCATGTTGCGTAATACCTCCTTTCCTTGGAATTACTCGGGCGAGCATCTGCCCTTGATTCACGATCAAGAGCGGAAAGCAGCGAATTGCTGCGCAACGAACGTGAATGTTACCACAAACGACGATTTGGACAAGCCATTGCACCCCCGCTCATATAGTGATTATAATGCGTTCGCCGCCACGTTTCCTGCGCGGCGACGAGGTGACGTTAGACGTTACTTGACGATCGGCACAGGACGGCGCAAAGGCGCTTTGGGAGCCAGACGCCGCCACGAACGGCCATAAGTCAGAGGAGCAGAGAGATGAGCCAGGAACAGAGCACACAACCGGCAGGACAATCAAGCCGAAGCAGCGGGAACCGCACGCCGCTATGGGTGTTAATCAGCGTCGTCGTGGGCTTTCTCCTTCCCGTCTGTAGCTGCATGGCGTTTGCCTCGCTATCGATCTTTGGCATCAGCCTGGCGGCCGGCGATGGCGCGACGACAAGTAGGGGATTTGGCGACGCCGTCGCCATTGTACGCGTCGAAGGGTTGATCATCAGCGAGGACGAGGTGACCACCGGGGCGCCCAGCGGAGTGATTATGGATGAACTGGAGAGGGCAGCGGCCGATCCAACCGTGAAAGCGATCATCCTGCGCGTGGACAGCCCGGGCGGAACGGTTACCGGCTCAGCCCAGATTCACGAGGCGATCCTGGAGTTGGAAAAGCCCGTGGTGGCCAGCATGGGCGGCACGGCGGCTTCCGGCGGCTATTACGTCAGCGCCCCGGCCGATTACATCTTCGCTCGTCCAGACACCGTGACCGGCAGCATCGGCGTGATCTACACGCTCTTTAACGCTGAAGATTTGATCGACAAGCTCGGCGTCGACGTCACGACCATCACCAGCGGCCCAAACAAGGATATCGGCAGCATCTGGGATGAGCTGACGCCAGAGCAGCGGGAGATCTTTAAAACGCTGGTCGACGAGAGTTACGATCAGTTTGTGGAGGTCGTCGCCGAGGGTCGCCCCAACCTGGACGTGGAAGAGGTGCGCGAACTAGCCGACGGTCGGATTTATAGCGGCCGCCAGGCGCAAGAAAACGGCCTCGTCGACGAACTCGGCAACCTGGACGACGCCATTGATAAAGCGGCTGAACTCGGAGGGATCAGCGGCGAACCGCGCATTGTAGAGTACGAACGGATACCCAACCTTGCCACGCTGTTTGGCGGCTTTTCCGGCAGCCTGACGAAGAGCGAAAGTGACCGGCTGCTAGAAATCGTCGAGACCTTCACGACGCCAACCCTGGAATATCGTTACGTCGGCCCTGGCTTAGAATAAACGGGCTTTCAAGAGCGGGCTGTTAGAAAAAGCCTCAGCCGATTGACAGCCCGTCGAGGAGGAGCGACACTGGTCTGCATGTGGAAAGAGATGCGTAATATACGCCGGATCGGCCTGTTTTCTGGTTTGTTCCTGGGCCTTGTTCTGTTATTGCTCCAGCCGGGGTCGGGACCGGCCGCCGGGCAAGGCCAGACGCGGCTGGTGCTGGCCTTTTACTACGCCTGGTACAATCCGGACAGCTTTGGCCCGGGAAAGACGCCGTTCCAGCCGCCGGAGCCGTACTTTTCCAGCGATGCGGCCACGATCCAGCGCCACGTCAACCAGGCAAAGGGAGCCGGCATCGACGGCTTCGTGCAGAGCTGGTACGGTCCCAACGAGCCGCACACAAACGGTAATTTCCAGACGTTATTGGACATTGCGGCCGGTAGCGGCTTCAAGGCGGCCGTGGATTTTGAGCCGGCTACCTTTATGAGTAGCAACGAGGAGCGGGCGGCCGCACTCAGCGCTTTACTCAGCACCCACGCCAACCATCCGGCCTACTTGCGCGTCGACGGCAAGCCCGTCATCTTCTTCTGGGCCAACTGGGCTTACAGCGTGGACGCGTGGGCGGCCATTCGCAACAGCGCCGATCCTAACCACAACAGCATCTGGATCGCCGAAGGGGGCAACCCGGAGTATCTGTCTGTGTTTGACGGATTGCACCTCTACAACACGGCGTGGGCGGCCAATCCGGCGGGCATCGCTTCCACGTGGAGCGCCGAAACCCGGGCGGCGGCCGAGCGATACGGCGCCTACAAGTATTGGGTGGCCACAGCCTTGCCCGGCTTCGACGACCGCCACCTGGGTCGGGGCGAGGAAACCGTTTACCGGCCCCGTTCCGGCGGCGCTTATTACCAGAACAGCTTCGCCGCCGCAGCCGCCAGTTCACCGGACATGCTGATCATTACCTCTTTCAACGAGTGGGCGGAGGGCAGCAACATTGAGCCAAGCGTCGAGTTCGGCAACCATTACCTGGATCTGACGGCAGAGATGGCGGCCGCTTACAAAGCAGGCGGGGTGCCCGACGCTCCCCCCTTGAGCCAGGAAGAACCGTCCCCTTCGCCAACCACGGAAGACGCGCCCGCGCCGGCCGCCGACACGCCTCAGCCCACTCGCCCGGAGACGAGCGACGCCACAGGATTCCAGGAACCAGCTCCCTCCCCCACAGCGCAGGCCGATGGAAGCATCGTCTACGAGGTACAAGCCGGCGACACGCTCATCGGCATCGCCGCCCGCTTCGACGTCGAGCTAGAGGAGCTGTATGCCTACAACGATCTGACAGTCGGCTCGCTGATCCGCGTCGGCCAGCCTCTGATCGTGGGCTACGCAGAGGGCATCGAGAGCGAGACGGGCACGCCGTCGCCGTCAGAGCCCGTCATCCCTGAGGGAGTGGAAGTACGGGAGGACGGCGCGCTGGTGTACCGGGTGCAGGAAGGGGATACGCTCATCGGCATCGCGGTACAGTACGATCTGACGATGGAAGAGATTTACGGGTTGAACGAGGACCTGACCGACGAGAGCGTCCTGAGCCTCGGCCAGGAGATCGTCGTCGGCCAGAGGCGACAACCGGACTCGGTCGGCAGTTCGGCCGATGTGCCGCAACCGACGGCCACAACCACAGGCGTTGCTTCCCCGTCCCCCACGGCAACGGCGACGGCCACCATCACCCCCTCACCGGTGCCCAGCATTCCCCCCATTGTTCCGACGAGGGCCGGCGAGGTCGCCCTTGCCGGTGGGGAAGCCCCTACCCCGTCCGGAGATGAAGCGGCGGCGGATGCAAGTATGCCGGAAAGCGAGAGCTTGTCAGGCTTCCTCCCCCTGGCGGCCGGCATCGTCGTCCTGCTGGGATTGAGCGGCAGCATTCTTTTCTTTCTCGGCCGGCGCGGGTAGTTTCGGCTCCCTAAAAATCGGGCGGTGGTTCCTACAGATGGCCCGTAATCACGTCTACCAGACGCGAGGCGTCTGTCCGCAGCCTTCTTCTAGTCAACCAGCGCCACGTCCAGCACCTGCCGCAGAGAACGGCAGCCAATGACGTCAAGGTCGTCGGGAACGTCGCCCAGGGAGCGGCCGGGCGTGCGGGGAACGAGGCAGCGGCGAAAACCGAGCTTAGCAGCTTCCTTGAGACGGGCATCGATCTGGCTGACGGCGCGTAACTCACCGCTGAGACCGATTTCGCCCATGAAAGCCATGTCGGCGTGTACGGGTCGGTCCTTGACGCCGCTGGCAATGGCCACCGCAACAGCCAGGTCGGCGGCCGGTTCGTCAATCTGGAGCCCGCCGACGACGTTGACGAACACGTCCTTATCGTGGACGTTGACCTGAACGCGGCGGCTGAGGACGGCCGTTAGCAACAACAGGCGATTGTAGTCGATGCCGTTCGCCGTGCGGCGCGGGTTGGAAAAGGTAGTGGCGCTGGTCAGGGCCTGAATCTCCACGAGTAGCGGCCGTGTTCCTTCTACAGTGACGGCGATGGTCGATCCCGGCGCGTTCGCCTGCCGCTCCGCCAGGAATGCCTCGGAAGGGTTGGGCACCTGCACCATACCCCGTTCCACCATTTCAAAGACGCCCACCTCGCTGGTGGCACCGAACCGGTTCTTCACGCTGCGCAGTAAACGGTAGCGGTGGAAGGGATCACCTTCCAGATAAAGGACCGTATCGACGATGTGCTCCAGGACGCGCGGCCCGGCAATGTTCCCTTCTTTCGTGACGTGCCCCACCAGGAAAACGGTAATACCCGAATTCTTGGCCAACTCCTGAAATTGACTGGCACACTGGCGCACCTGGCTGACGCTGCCGGCCGTCGAGTTCGACTCGCTTGAGTGGGTCGTCTGGATGCTGTCGACGATGATCAGCACCGGCTCGATCTCTTCCACGTGTTGCAACATCACGTCCAGATTGGTCTCCGTGACCACGTAGAGGTCGTTCACGTCCAGGTCCAGGCGGTCGGCCCGCATTTTGATCTGGCGCACGCTCTCTTCGCCGGAGATATAAAGGGTGGGGCCGTGCATGGAAGCGACAAGGGCGGCCACTTCCAGCAAGAGGGTCGATTTGCCGATGCCGGGATCGCCGCCGACCAATACCAGGGAACCGGGAACCATGCCGCCCCCGAGCACGCGGGCGAATTCGGCCATAGGGAGAGGCAACCGCTCAAGGCCATCGGCCGCCACGTCTGCCAGGCGCTGGGGCGCGCTGATCTGCCCGCCCGGCCGGCGCCCTTTGGCCCGGGCTCCAGATTTCTCGGGGGTAACGACCTGTTCTACCATCGTCCCGAACTCGCCGCACTGGGGGCAGCGGCCGAGGTAACGCGGCGCTGTACGGCCACAATTCTGGCACACGAATCGCGTCTTTACTTTGGCCATCGCCTCTTTTTCTCTCTCCTCTCGCGTCTTCTTCGATCGTTTCCCGGATACCGGCAGAAGCAAACACACGTCCGTCCGATCGGATGCCTTCGCCGGGAATAGCTTCACGAAAAATGCTTGCTAACACTTCCCTTTGCAAGGGAACCCATTTGCGCGAACCCGGCCCCTTCAGTAGATTTAGGGAGCGGGCGCTCAGTGTATTTTAACATAGGCCACACATTCTGTTGACAGCAACTGATTGGCGGGAGCCGCCCGCCCTTCTTTGAAACCGCAGGTGCAGTCGCGCCGGCAATCTGGTCTGGTGAATGATAGTAACCGTACTGACAAATGGACTATGGATCGCGGGTCTGGCCGTGCTGCTGGCGGCGTTTAGCTACCATTACGACGAAGCGCGCCGGGCGGAACGCCCGCTGAAACGACAGCTACAACGGCGTTCATTCGTGCGCGCCGGGTGGACGGGGGTGACGCTTATTGGCGCGGGCCTCGCGGCCACCAGCCAGGCTGTGTGGGAAGCCGTCATCTGGATCCTCTTCACGCTGTACGCCCTGTACAACGCAGTGCGCATCTGGCGCATGGGACCAGAGGAAGAGTGAGGGCCACCGGCCGGCGTCATGCTACAAAGGCTGGTTTCAGAGAAAAGTTTGGAATCCGGCGGTGTGGACTTTAGAGAACGCGGATCGACCGCTGCGGACGATGGCAAGCGAATATTCCTCGCGTTGCAATCGGCCCCTTGATCAACGACGTAGGATAAACGCGGTGAACCGAAAACGTGTGACAAAAACAGGCTGGCTTTTGATTCTGGTTTTGGGAGGCGTTTGCCTCCTTTACGTGGTCTCTTTCGCGCCGGCCAAAGCAAACTCTCCGCTGGCTATCACCCTTGTGACCGTCGCCGGGCGGGCGGAGGGGAACACGGCGACGCTAAGCAAGAAAACGAGAACGGAAGGCGAGCCGCCTCCCGTTGCCCAGGTGACGGAGACGCCGGCCGCCTATCCGGGCCCGGGCGAACAAGCGACACCGGCCGATACGGCTACGCCCGGCGCACCGACGCAGGTCCCAGAGAACGGCTATCCGGCCGGCGTTGACGTAGACGGAACGGACCGCGTTGGGGGAGACAATGGACCTTTACTGGGCAACCAGTCGGGGCAGGACGAGACGGCCGGGTCGGGCGGGGCGGCCCGGATCGAGCAAAAGGGACTGGGGAGTTTCATCCTTTGGGTGGGCTTCATCTTCGGCCTCACCATATTCGTGGCCGGCGTTCTCGTCTCCATCTTCCTCTCAGCGCGGAGCCGCCACACCGATCTCTGATGGCCCGACCGGCGTTGTCCCACAGCACCGGGCTATGGGTCGCGAGCAATTTCTCACCGCCGCCGGCGGCCTGCACGAGTTCGGCGACGCGTTCGGCCCACCCAGAAATCGAGGCGGGCGGATCTCGTGCCCGTGCCGTCGGTTGCACCGCGGCGCGATCGTGGGCAAAATGGCTGCGACGTTATTTTCAGCCTGGTTTAGCCGTTTAATTGCAGGTCAACAGAAGCTGATATGCCCAGAACGAGCCAGATTATCGCCCGGCGTATGCGCCGCCAAAAACGAGCCGGCCGCTCCGGCCGCCTCCTGCTGCGGATCGGGCTGGCGGCCGCCTTCGCCGTCACCCTGATCGCTTTCACCCTCTTCTCTGGCAGCGTGACCGCCGCGGCGGCCGTCTACGAGACGTTTACCCAGGACCTGCCCGACTTCACCGAGATCGAGCGTCTTGGCCGAGATGTAGACGCCTCCTTCGAGACCAGTAAGATTTATGCGTGGGGGCCGGATCAGGACGGTGACGGCAACAAGGAACCGGTCCTCATTTACGAGGTCATCGATCCGCTGGGCGGCGACCGGCAATGGCTGACGCTGGAACAGATTCCCCAGAACGTGATCGACGCGACAGTGGCCATCGAGGACCAGACATTCTGGACGAACCGTGGCTTTGATGTGCGGGGCATCAGCCGGGCCTTTTACCAGTACATCGTCCTGGGCGGTGACATTCAGGGCGGATCTTCTATCACACAACAGCTCGTCAAGAACAACCTCATCGAAGCTGAGCGACGGGTGATCGGCGAAGAGGTTGGCTGGGAAGATTACCAGCGTAAGATCGAGGAGCTGTTGCTGGCGCAGAAGCTATCTCAGACCTATACGAAGGAACAGATTTTAGAGTGGTATCTGAATAGCAACTTTTACGGCAACTTGGCTTACGGCATCGAGGCGGCTGCCCGCGTTTACTTCAATAAGCCGGCCGGCGAATTGACGCTGGCGGAGGCAGCCATGCTCGCTGCCATCCCGCAATCGCCGGCCCTGAACCCTATCGACGACGCGGAAGCGGCCAAGACGCGCCAGGAGCTGGTGCTGGACGCCATGTTTCGCCAGGGGTACATCGGCCGGGAACGGTTGGTGACGGCCAAATACACGCCGATCGACGTTTCGCCCGGAATTGAGGAGCGCTTCGACATTATCGCCCCCCACTTCGCCCTCTACGTGCGCAAGCAGTTAGAGCAACGTTTCGGCCCACGCCAGGTGCTGCGCGGCGGGTTGCGCGTCTACACAACGCTGGACCTGCAGATGCAGCGCCAGGCAGAGTGCCTGGCCCGCGCGCACGTGGCCCGGCTCTCCGGGACAATCGGCGAGACGCTGCCAGCCGACGAACGGGCCAGATGTCCGGCACTTGATGCCTTGCCCAGGCTTCGGGAAGGAGACGTGGGAGTCGACCGCAACGTGAACAACGCCTCCGTCGTCGCCATCGACCCGAGGACGGGCGAGATCAAGGTGATGGTCGGCAGCCTTGATTATTGGAACGAGCAGATCGACGGCTCCTTTAACGTGGCCGTAGACGGTCTGCGGCAGCCGGGCTCGGCGTTCAAGCCGTTCACCTATCTGACGGCGCTCAGCCAGGGCTATACCGCGGCGACGATGGTGCTCGACGTGGAAACCGATTTCGGTACACCGTACAACGGCGTTGCCTACGTCCCCCAAAACTATGACCGCCGCTTTCACGGGCCGATGCGGCTGCGCCAGGCGCTGGCCAACAGTTACAACGTACCGGCCGTGCAGGTGATGGGCTGGGTCGGGGTGAACAACGTGATCCGCACCGCCCACAGTATGGGCATTACCAGTCTCAACGACGACGTTTACGGCCTGTCGCTAACGTTGGGTGGAGGCGAGGTAAAGCTCATCGATATGGTGTACGCCTTCTCAGTAATGGATAACATGGGTATGATGATCGGGCAGCCGAGACCAGAGGAAGAACAGCGGCTGGGGCATCGAACCCTGGACCCGGTAGCCATCTTGCGCGTGGAGGATGGGGAAGGTGACGTACTTTATGAGTACAATCAGCCACAGCAGCGGGAGATCGTCTCGCCGCAACTGGCGTTTCTGATGAATGACATACTCTCAGACCGCACGGCCCGCTGCCCGGCCTTCGGTTGCCCCAACGTACTGGAACTGCCAGACAACCGGCCGGCGGCGGCCAAGACGGGGACGACGAACGATTTCCGAGACGCATGGACGGTCGGCTACACGCCGCAACTGGCCGCCGGCGTCTGGGTGGGCAACACGGACAACGCGCCGATGGAGGAGGTGCCCGGCTCGAAAGGGGCAGCGCCTATCTGGCACGCTTTCATGGCCTGGGCGCTGGAAGACGAAGCGCCTGAAACGTGGCCCCGGCCGGCGGGTATCGTAGAGCGCGCCGTCTGCGACGTCTCCGGCCTGTTGCCGACGCCCCACTGCCCGACGGTGACAGAGTATTTTATCGAGGGGACGGAACCGACCATCTATGACAACGTCTTTCAGGAGTTCAAGATCAACCGGGAAACGGGCCGGCTGGCGACGATTTACACACCGCCGGAATTGGTGGAGTCAAGAGTCTACCGGATCTACCCGGAGCAGGCGGCCGACTGGGTGCGCGAAAATGAGATTCCCCAGCCGCCGACAGAGTACGACACGATCACCGACTCGCCCGGTGGGCGGGGGCCGGTGGCCATTCTCTCGCCGGAACCCTTCGCATTTGTCAATGGCCAGGTCGAGATCGTGGGCAATGCTCGCCTGGAGAACTTTGCCCACTACCGGCTGGCTTACTTCCAGGGGTTGACGCCCAACGACATCCAAATCATTACGGGAGAGACGCCTGAGGAACGGAACGAGGAGGCGTTGGGGATCTGGGACGTCAGCGAGCTGAACGGCCTGTACACGCTACTGTTGACGGTGACGCGCGAGGACGGCTCTTTCGATGAGGTCAGCGTACCGGTGACGGTGGACAACACGCCGCCGACAGCACAAATCGTTTTCCCCATTCCCAACCAGTCGATATTCACCGACGAAGAGTGGGTCATCGTTCAGGCAGTGGTGGAGGACGACATTTCAATCGATCGCGCAGAATTCTACATTGACAACGCCGGCGTGCCCTTCGCCATCAGCACCGTGCCGCCATTCACCGAAAAATGGACGATTAGCGGCCCCGGATGCCATCATTTCCACGTTGTAGCCGTGGACGCAGCCGGCAATGAGACTGAAAGCGATCCGGTGCGGGTCTGTTTGGTTGCCCGTAACAACTAAAAGGAGCTTAAGACG
>JAWVYQ010000082.1:0-16021 GCA_033722615.1 Promineifilaceae bacterium (SeqCode) | reverse complement strand
GGTGCAGCAAGTGGACGGTCTCTTTCGGGGCATCGTGGCGCCGGCCGGCGACCACGAGATCGTTTTTACGTTTGAATCGCGCTCGTTTCTCGCCGGCCGGGCGATCAGCCTGGGGGCGCTGCTGTTGCTCGTTCTCTTTGTCGTCGTCGCAGGAAGGAAGCGCCGGTTGGACAGGTAGGGTTAGCGGCCGGATGCGTTGAGCAGATCGGTCAGGAAGTAGACGTTGCGGCGAATGGCAGCCGCTTCCTCCCCCTGGGCCAGGTGGGGTTGCCCGTCGTTGCCGACGAGGGCGGGTACGAACTCAATCTGGCGCACGCCGTCGCGATCCAGCCAGACGTTGAGTATGGCGGTTTCGGGCCGGCCGTCGATGGTAAAGGCGAAGTTGCCCAGCCCGTAGGCGATGACGCCGCTCTCGTGGAATTCTACGCCCTGAAGGATGTGGGCGTGGTGGCCAATGACGAGGCTGGCCCCGGCGGCGATGGCGGCGCGGGCGGCCGTCGTTTGTGGTTCGCTGGGAGCCGGAACGTACTCGTAGCCGCTGTGCAGGAAGACGACGACGTGATCGGCCTGTTGGCGGGCGGCAGCCACGTCTGCCTGGATCTGCTCAGGATCAGCCCAGGCGAGTCCGGGCGTTGTTTCTGTCGCCGCCCACGACTGGGTGTCAAAGTAGGGAGGGCTGCCTTCCACGGGCACGTGCACGTAGCCCAGGAAGGCAAGGGAGATGCCCTTGACCGTCAGGAGGGCTGGCGTGCGCGCGGCTTGCGCGTTTTGTCCCGCGCCGACGGTGGCTATTCCCTGTTCCTGGAGGAGGGCCATTCCCTGGCTGAGGGCGGCCGGTCCGTAGTCCAGAGCATGGTTGTTGGCGAGGGTGACGACGTCGAAGCCGGCGCGGGCCAGCGAGGAGGCGGCGGCCGGCGGTGCGCGGAACGTATAGCTTTTGGCGGCCGGTTCGCCGACATCGCCGAGGGCCGATTCCAGGTTAGCGGCGGCGACGTCGGCGCTCTGAAGCAGCCCGGCTACGTTGGCAAAGGGATAATCCACGTTGCCGTTTCTGATGGCGGCGCCGAGAGCGCGGTCGAGCATGACGTCGCCCACGGCGGCCAGGTGGACGGTCTGAGCGGCAGGGGGTGTGGAGGGCAAAAGGTTGGCCAGTTCTTCGGCTGCCTCTTCGTAGCCGGGAGCGGCCGCCAGCGACCACGACTGTTGCAGCGGGTAGTCGGGAGCGAGGGGATGGACGCCGTCGACGCGAAGGGGCTTCAGCGACGGGGTCAGCCTGCGCCAGGGAAGCACGGTGACCAGCGTATGCCCGTTATTCACAATCTCTTGCGCCTGGGAGAGCGTGACCGCTTCCCACTCGGTCGTGAAAGGGACGGCGAGGACGAAGGGCTCCTGCGCGACCGGAATGCCGTTTTCCCCGGTTACCAGGGCTATGTGTGCCCGGCCGGCGGCCAGTTCTGCGGCGGGATCGACGGCGGACGTGATCTCCCAGCGGCGGCCGGTTGGCGGCAAGACGGCGTTCACATCCGCTACCCAGCCGTCCGGCACGGCCACCGTTGCCGGCCGCGGCGTCGGCGAGGAGGTGGCCGTCGCGGTGGATGTGGCCGTTGCCGTCGCCGCTTCGGTGGGTGAGGGCGCGGGAGCCGGCGTTTGAGTTGCGGGCGCGGTGGTTGCAGCGCTTACGGCGGCCGGCGTGGCGATGGTTGGCAGCGGTGTGCCGGCCGTCTGTTGCTCGCGACGACAGGCGCCCAGCAGCAAGGACATGAGGGTTAAGGTCAGGATGATGAGATGGCGGTCGTGGCGTGAGTGCAGAAGTCTGATGAGCATGAGCGTTTGTTACGAGCCGCCATCTGCGGGGATGCAGGGCGGTCCGCTGACGTCTAGCAGATATTCGGACAACGTCAGATCCTGTTCCCAGAGACGGGTGGCGAGGTCCACGCCGACATAACGAAAGTGCCAGGGCTCGTACCAGAAGGCGGTTTCCTCCATGCGGTCGGCCGGATAGCTCATCGTAAAGCCGAATTCGTGGGCGTGCGCCGCCAGCCATGTTCCTTCGTCGGTGCGGGCGAAGGCGGGGTGGAACTGGATAAACTCTTCGCCGACCATCTCGGGCAGGTCGGGCGAGCTGAAGTCTACCGTCGTGCCCAACTGGTGCTCGCTGTGCCCCGGGGGTGCGCTTAGATTGTGCGCCCACTCAGGATATTGTTCTACCCATTTCTCGCGGGCCAGGGCCTGGGCAGCATAATCGCGGAAACCGGAGACGATAAGGGGCGATAACTCTTCGGCGTGCATGGCGTCTACCAGCTGGGAGAGGGGGTCGATGATGATTTGCCTTACCTCAGTAGGATAACCCAGCGTCACGGCGGATGGGAAGTAGTCGGAAAGGGGGACGAGGTCATCGGGCTTATAATCCCGGCTCAGACCGTACTCGCGGCTGACCAATGCCAGCAGGTTATCGTCGGCCGGTTGGCGTTGCGTGCAGGGGCCGATGGGCGTTGCCGTCGGGGTGGGAGTGGGCGTAATGGTTGGCGTGTCGGTGGCGGTGGGCGCGGCCGTGTGAACGGGCGTCGGCGTGGCCGGGGCAGCGGAGGTGGGCGCCGGCGTGGCCGTCTCTGTCGCCGGGCCGGCCGGCGTGACCGTCGCAGTCAAGGCTGCAAGGGCGGGAGCACGCGCCTGCGGTTCCTGGCGTCGACTGCACGCGGAAAGTGCGGTGAGCACGGCGAGCACGATGGGCGCTAGGAGAAGTAAGGTGATGATCCGGTAGGCGCGCTGTTGCATAGGGCAAACGTGTTCTGGTAGAGCCGGCTCTATTGGTTGCTCCTCTGCCGGCCGGCGGGCTTCGCGCGTCCCCACCCGCCGCCGCCCGGTGTCTCAAGGCGCAAGACGTCGCCGGCTTCGAGATCCAGCCTGACCTTGCCCGACAGCGCCTGCTCATGTCCATCGCGGAGCAGGAGATTGCGGCCGGGAGCGCCCGGGGCACCGCCACGCAAACCGTAGGGGGAGCGCTCGCGCCGTTCGCTGGTGATGGTGACGGTAACCGGCGAGAGATAGCGGATGGAGCGTATCAGTCCGTCGCCGCCCTGATGCCGGCCGGTCCCGCCGGAATCGTGCCGGAGCGCGTAGCGTTGGACGCGCAGTGGGAAGGCATACTCCAGCGCTTCGACTGGCGTGTTGCGCGTATTGCTCATGTGGGCGTGCATGCCGTGCCCTCCGTCGGCGTCGGGGCCGGCGCCGATTCCGCCCCCCAGCGTTTCGTAGTAGGCAAAAGTCTCTCCGGCATTGTCCGCGTCATCGGGATAGGTGCCGCCAAAGGTCAGGTTGTTCATGGTGCCCTGACTGGCGGCAGGAATTAGCTCGGGGAGCGCCTCGGCTAACGCGCCGAAGACGACGTCTACGATGCGTTGGGAGGTCTCGACGTTGCCGGCGGCCACGGCGTGGGGCGGGCGCGGATCGAGGAGGGAACCGGGAGGAATGCGAAGCGTCATCGGCGTAAACGCGCCTTCGTTCATGGGTACGTCCGTTTGCAGGAGGGCCAGGGCCACGCAGCGAACGCAGTAGGCGACGGCCGAATGGACGATGGCGGGGACGGCGTTGAGGTTGCCCTGTACGGCCGGGGCAGTGCCTGTGAAATCTACATCCAGGTGCCCGTCTTCAACGGTGATGGCGACTTGAATGGGGATCGCGGCGCGGTTGTGGCCATCGTCGTCCAGGTAGTCGCGAAAAGTATAGGCTTTGCCGGCCGGGGCAGGTGGGATCTCGCGGATGGCGGCGCGGGTCAGCCGCTCGGCGTAGGACAGCAGCTCATCGGCCTGGACTTTCATCTCCTCCAAGCCGTAGCGGTCGGTTATCTGGGAGAGGCGCCGGGCTCCGGTGGTATGGGCTGCCAGTTGCGCCGCCAGATCGCCGTCTCGTTCGGCCGGCGTGCGGACGTTGCGCAGGATCAATTGCCAGACGGCCTGGTTGCGCTCGCCGCCATCGACGAGGCGGAGCGGGGGGATGATCAGGCCTTCCTGGTAGAGTTCGGTGGAGAGGGGCATGGAGCCGGGCGCCGTCCCGCCGACGTCGGCGTGGTGGGCGCGGCTGGCGACGAAAAAGTTGGGGCTTTGTTCCCCGCCCGGCGGGACGTCGATGAAGACGGGGGATACCAACGTGACGTCCGGTAAGTGGGTGCCGCCTAAATAGGGGTCATTGAGGATGATGACGTCTCCCGGCCGGAAAGGTGCGCAGGCCCGGATGGCGGCGCGCACGGAGGCGGGCATGGCGCCGAGGTGGACGGGGATGTGCGCGGCCTGGGCCAACATGCGGCCGTCGCCAAGAAAGACAGCGCAACTATAATCCAGACGTTCCTTGATATTTGGGCTGTATCCGGCACGCCCTAACGTTACCCCCATTTCTTCGGCCACGGAGGCAAAGAGATGGTTGAAAATCGACAGCGTGGCGGCGGGAGCGGTCATGAGCCGGCGGATTCGTCGGTGAAGATGGGCAGGTTGCCCAAAGCGATGATGTGCGACCAATCCTGATCGCCTTCGGTGAAGACGGCGGCGATATTGACCACGGTTCCGCCGGCTTTTTCGGCGATCTTCTGCATCCCTTCGAGGGTGCTGCCGGTACTGATCACGTCGTCGACGATGATGACGCGTTGATCATTGATCCGTTCATGGTCTTTTTCGTCGAGGTAGAGGGTTTGTTTCTTGCCGGTGGTGATGGAGACGGTGTCGGCGCTAATGGCGTCGCCCATGTAGCTCTTGTACGATTTGCGTAATACGGCGTAGGGCAGGCCCATGAGAGCGCTCATCTCGTAAACGAGAGGCATGCTCTTGGCTTCGGCCGTCAGCAGCACGTCGGCCGGCGTATTCTTCAGTCGCTCGGCCAGCGCGGCGGCCGCTGCTTTGGCCACGTACGTATCGCCCAACATGTTGAAGACGGCGATGCGCACGCCGGGCGCGACCTCGAAAAGGGGTAGGTGACGGGTGAGGCCGGCGACTTCCACCTTGTAAGTTTGCCGTTGACTCATGAGAACTCCTTTTTATCGATGGGTGTGTGCCGCTGGATAGTGTATCGTTTCCCCCATGCCCCGGCAAAGGGCTTTCTTTCAGCGCGCCTTAGAGTCGACGTCACTTTGTTCCTTTAGCGCTTTGTCGTTATCTTTGAGCAGGGGGCCTGGCCCCATTGGGGGCATGATCCGCTTTTTTCATCAAGATTCAGGAGTAGAAAAGCATGAAAGCAATCGTTGTTCACCGAAAGGAAGGGGATGGGGCGCCGTCACTACAGTGGGAGGAGGTGGCGGACCCGGAGTATGGTCCGGAGGAGGTGCTGGTCGACGTGCGGGCGGCGGCCGTTAACCGGGCGGATCTCTCTCAGGCGCGGGGCAACTACCCGCCGCCGCCGGGGGTCACGGAGATTCTGGGGCTGGAGATGGCCGGCGTGATCGACGCCGTCGGCGACGACGTGCAGGGATGGCGACGCGGCGACCGGGTGTGTGCTCTGTTGCCCGGCGGAGGATATGCTGAAAAGGCGGCCGTTCACGCCGACATGTTGCTGAGGCTGCCGGACGATTGGACTTTCGAGCAAGGGGCCGCTGTGCCTGAGGTATGGTATACGGCTTATGTCAATCTCTTTCTTGAAGGGGCGTTGCAGGAAGGAGAAACGGTGCTGCTGCATGCGGGCGGCAGCGGTGTGGGGACGGCGGCCATCCAGCTTGCGCGCGAGAGCGGCGCGCGCGTTTTTATCACAGCGGGCGCGCCGGAGAAGCTGGAGAAGGGACAGGCGTTAGGCGCTTCGCTGGCCGTGAATTACAAGGAGCAGGATTTTACCGAGCCTGTGAGGGAGGCAACGGGTGGAGAAGGGGTGGACATGATCCTGGATCCGGTGGGCGCCAATTACTTTGCCCGCAATCTGCGCCTGTTGAAGGCGAACGGGCGGCTGGTGCAGATCGGCTTACTCAGCGGGGCTCAGGCGGAGATCAATCTGGGGTTGGTATTGGGCAAGAGCCTGCGCATCATTGGTTCCCGCCTGCGGCCGCGGCCTCTCTCTGAGAAGATCGCGATTACTCGCCGCTTTGAGGAAGAGGTGTGGCCCCTTCTCAGATCTGGAACGGTGGAGCCGATTATCGACAGCGTCTTTCCCCTGGAGGAGGCCGGGAAAGCACACGAATATGTACGGGAAGACCGCAATACCGGGAAGGTGATTTTGCAGCGGTAAAGGCCGCGTCTGCTTAAAGGCCGCGTTTGCTTAAAGGCCGCGTCTGCTTATCCGCCGGCCATCTGGATGAGATTTCGCAGGGCCTCGTCGTCGGTCACAATCAGGTTGCGACCGTCCATTTTTACCCACTTGGCGCGCCGGAAACGGCCGAGGGTTTTGTTGATGCTCACGCGGGTGGCGCCGGTCATTTCTGCCAGATCGGTCTGTGTCAGGGAGATGTCGATGAGGGTGCCATTTTCCACGGGCCGGCCGTGTTTGCGTGCGAGGTTTAAGAGCGTGCGCGCCAGCCGGCCGTTCAGGTCCAGGAAGAAGACGTCGCTGATCTGGTCGTTCAGGTTGCGGATGCGTTTGGCCAGCGTGTGCATGACGTGATAGGCAAAGCCGGGGTTGTTGTTGAGGAAGCGGATGAACTCATCGCGGTGCAAGGTGAGCGTTTCGGTGGGTTCGATGGCTTCGGCCGTCGCGGAGCGGGGAGAGTCGTCCAGCAGTGCCAGTTCGCCAAAGAAGTCACCGGTGCCCAGAATGGCAAGGAGCGCTTCCTGCCCTTCCGGCGTGCTGTTGGAGATTTTTACCTTTCCTTCGGTAATAATGTAGAGTAGACCGCCCGGGTCGCCCAGATGGAAGATAATCTGGTTGGCGCTAAAGTGCCGGGGGACAAGCCGGTCGGCCAGGCTCGCTGCTTCTTCCTGGCTCAACTGATTAAAGAACGGCACCTTCTTCAGTATCTCGGTCGCCGCAGCCGTTCGCCCAAACATTCTCTTTTCCTTGTATTATCCCAACCCTAAAGGGGTTACTTTGGTCAAGGGGGTGGGTTCCTCTTCCAACTCCAATTTTAACGCATCCTACGAGAGCGCCAAGCGCTTAGAAGAGAAGGGTTCAAGAAGGGTTTCGGAAGGGTCTAGAGTTGAGCGAGGAGTAGCTTTTTTGCCCGATTCAGCGCCTGTTGAATCCGACTCTCATCGGCCGGGGGGCCGCCGCCCTGGGCGAAGGTGGCGGTTCCGCCGCCGCCCCCGTTGTCCAGCGTTTGTAGAGCCGATTTGAGAAGCTGGTTCATCTGGCCGGGGGCGTCCTCGGCGCGTGCGAAGAGAAGGTGTGCCTTGTTACCGGCTATACCGAGGAGGGCAACGGTGCCCTCGTGTTCGACCAGCGCCTTGGCCAGACCGTGTAGTTCGTCTCTATCTCTGTTGAGGAAGCAGCGGGAGACGATGCGCGCCTGCTTTTCGAATGGCGTCTCGCGCACCAGCTCTGCCGCCTCGTAACGGAGTAGTTTCGCTTGCTGCCTGCGTAGTTGTCGTTGGGTTTCCTTGTTCTCCTCAAGCAATTTGTCGACGTGTTCTTCGAGGTTCCAGTAGCCGGTCGTCAGGGTGTTCGACAGGCGATTGACGATGCCATTCTTCTGCCGGTAGTCGAGGAGGGCCCGCCGACCACAGGAAAAATAGACGCGCAGCTCTTCGCCACGTCGTTCGAGCTTCACGATCTTGATCAGGCCGATGGCGCCGGTGCGCGCGACGTGGGTGCCGCCGCATGCCGTCAGATCGAACCCTTCTATCTCGACGAGGCGCAGGCTGTCGCTTTCCAGGTCTGGAACTTTGCGCAAGGGCAATTCGTGCGCCTCGCTTTCGCTGACTACGTGTATCTGGATAGGCCGGTCCTCCCAGATGATCTCGTTAGACAGCATCTCTGCTCTTTCTATTTCGCCCGGTTGCAGGCCGGCCGGTTTCAGGTCTATGGTTACGCTCTCTGCGCTCAGGTGGAAACTCATCGTCTCGGCGCCGGCGACTTTGATGAAGGCCTGGGAGAGGACGTGCTGTCCCGTGTGTTGTTGCATGTGGTCGAAACGGCGCGCCCAATCGATCTCGCCGGTTACTTCGTCATCCCACAGCTCGCCAGAGAGGACGTGGGCGATTTCTCCGTCGCTTTCACGGAAGAAAACGTCGATCACGTCCCGCTCGTTGAGTTTGCCTCTGTCGGCCGGTTGGCCGCCGGAGGTTGGGTAGAAACAGGTCTGGTCGAGTATTACGGCCGGCCGCCCCTCGTGAGAGAAGCGTTGGATCACGTCGGCGGTGAAGGTGCGCTGGTAGGCGTCATGATAGTAGAGTTTGTCGCTCATTCCTCTTCTTCTTGCTGCCCGGCTTCGTCTGCCGGCTCAGACGTGGCGAATGGTTCCGTGGGCAACGTGAAGTTGAAGCGAGCGCCGCCTGTCGGCGCGTCGTCAATCCAGATGCGACCGCCGTGTGCTTCGACTGCCAGTCGACAAAAAGCCAGGCCCAATCCGATTCCCTTGGGGCCACCCTTTTCTTGCAGGCGGCGGAACTTGTCGAAAATGATTTCGCGATAACGCTGAGGGATCCCCGGCCCTTCATCGCTCACGGAAGCGTGGATAGATCCATTCGCATCGGACGGCCGGACGCGCACGGTTACTGCCTTTCGCTCGGGAGTATATTTGCTGGCATTGTCGAGGAGGTTTACGAATACGCGGCGAATCATATCCTCTTCAACGTAGACTCGGGGGAGGTCTTCCGGGACGTCGACGACCAGTTTCGCCTGACGCCGTTCAATTGTCGGAACGATCAGCTCTTGTGCATCTTCGATGAGGGTCGAAAGTTTTACGAATTTGGCCTCACGGATCGGGTGGCCCGCCTCCAGGCGCGTAATATCCAGGAGAGAGCGGATCAGCGTTTGTAGCCGGTTGCTGCTGCGCGCAGCGATGTCCACAATCGACGTGAGCACGGGATCGCTATTCGGAGGGAGTTCGTATCGTAATAGCTCCAGGCTGGAGATGACGTTGCCCAGCGGGCTCTGAAGATCGTGGACGAGCATGGCCATCAGATCTTCGCGCATCTCTTCCAGTTCCACTTCCTGACTGATGTCCCGGTAGATCCATTGTAATAGCTCGCTGTCGCCGGAAAGCGTCCGTTTGACGTGGACTTCGACGGGTGTGTTGGGACGCTCGCGCGTACCGACTTCGCTGGTGAAGGTTTTGGCGTGATCGTGACCGATTTCATCGAAAGAGGGTAGCGCCTCTTCCCCGACGTTTTCACGGTGCAGACTGGCGATAGGGAGGCCGAGCAATTCTTCATGCCGGTAGCCCAGAAACTCACAGGCCCGGCGGTTCGCTTCCACAACGGTACCGGCCGGGTTAGTGAGGAGGATGGGATTGACGCTCTCATCAAAGAGGCTGAGATAGCGGGCCTCGGCGGCCTGCGTGCGCGCGAACTGTTGCGCGTTGGCCAGGGCGCTGCTGGCAAGGTTTGCCAGATTGACGAGCAGCTGTAGATCGTCTTCGGAAAACGTGCTCTGGCGCGGATTAATGGCCTGTACGGTCCCCAATACCTCGTCCTTGACCTGAAGCGGCGCGCAGATCATGGCCTGTGTGTCATAGCCCGTGCGCTCATCCCCCATCTTGTTAAAGCGGGGATCGTTTTCGGTGTTGGGCACCAGCGCCGGCTCACCGTGTTCCATGACCCAGCCGGAGATACCCTGATTTGATGGGAGGCGCAGGCCGACGATTTTGTCGCTTCCAAGGCCTTCGGCCACTTCGTACACCAGCTCGTTCCGTTGCTTATCGACCAGGGCGATGGAAATCGCTTCTGCATTGAGCAGCTCATTCATCTGGGCCAGGAGCGACTGCAAGATCTCGTTGGTGTCCAGGCTGGAGTTGATAACCTTGCTGGCCTCGTTGAGGAGAGCGGATACTTTTAGCTGTCGTTGGGCATCCTGATAAAGACGCGCATTCTGGATGGCAACGGCTGCCTGATTGGCCAGCATCTGAACGAAGTTTATCTCTTGCTGACTGAATTCGTGCTCTTTGCGCGTATCGACCAATATGGCCAGGCCGATGGTCTGTTCATGTGCGACTAGGGGGAGCAGAAGCAGACCGTTGGCGTGCGTCTCGACGAGCAATCTTCGTTCCTGAGTTGTCAGGGTCGGGTCCGACTGCCGGACGTGAACGGGAAAGTACCCGTGTAACGCTTTCCGTATGAGGGGGTATTGTGCCAGATCCTGGGGCAGCCGGGAGACGATTGTCTCCGTTACGGCGGCAGCGCCGTGGACGGTGCGCTGTGCCAGACGGCGGCCGGTCTCGTCCCAGTCGAAAATGATAGAGGCAGCCGCGTCGACCAGGTTCACCATCTGGCGAGCAACATCCTGGAGCACCTCTTCCAGGTCCAGGCTTGTGGAGACGGCGGCGGTGGCGGAGACTAACGCTGCCAGTTCGCTCGCCCGTCGCCGGCTCTCCTGGTAGAGGCGGGCGCTCTCGATAGTGCTCGCGGCCTGATTGGCGATGGCTTCCAGCAGGTGGATGGCGCGCTGGTCGAATTGCTCCTTGCCCGGTTTGGTCATTGTGATGGCGCCGACGGGGCGCGAGCGTACGATGAGCGGGCTACAGATGGCGGACCAGGGCTCGCGCTCGGTGGCGTGATTCGGCCGGGGCAACCAACGCTCGTCGTTACGTGTGTCGTTCACCACGCCGGTTTGTTGATTGTGCATGACCCAGGAGAAGAGCCCGCGCTCCACGACCTCTCTGAGGAAGGGGCTGGCATCTTCTTCTAATTCGTCCCCTTCGATCAACCAGGCGTGTTGTAACTCAAAGTGCTCGTCGACGACGACGATGCTGCCAGAGTAGGCGTTCAGCTCCTCCAGCGCAACGTGGAGTACACGAGGGAGGATGACGTCTATGTCCAGACCCTCGGCGACCACTTGCTTGAGCATGTCGCTCACGGCGTACAGCGCCTGTAGTCGCTCGGCGTCTCTCTGGTTGTGGGCGCTGCTTAAGGCCTTCTCGCTCACTGATTTTTCCGTGGATTATGTTTGTCAACGTTACTGTAATAGTACCCCGTCGTCCTTATCAATACAAAACGGGCTGCTAACCGGCCATTGAGCGCATTATTGCCAACTGGTTTGGCCGGTCAACGTCCATGGCCAGTTCTGGATGGGGGCTGACGACGACGCGAATGGGGGCGCCAAAAATGCGCCCGGCCGTACGTTCGATGGCGTCGAGCGTCAGTTGTCGCGTCAGGAGCCGGAGCAACATTCCCGGCCCTACGAGACGGGCCAGCTTCCAGGCATGCTTGCGAGCGTTGGTCAATGCTTCCCAGAGTTCGTCGTCGGTGGATAGGATGCGTGTCTGTACGATATGCAGATCGCCGCCGGCGATTTGCATTCCCTTCAGGCGTACGAACGTGCGTCGTGAGTTGGGAAAGCGGAGTTCCATCGTCTCCCGGCGGACGACGGTGTAGTAGGCGAGGCGGTTGAAGGGGCGGCACGTTTCTACGAGCCACTCGACGATGGCGCTGCTTAACAGAGGGGCATCGGCCGTACTCAAGAGCACTTCTGTGGCCTGCGGGCGTTGGGCTTGCAACCACTCGATGCCGGCGCGGGCGTTGGCGACCATGCCGCCCTGATCTGGCAGAAAGTACACGGGCCGGGTGAAGGAGAGGCCGGCCGTCTCTGTCCCGTCGAGGCCGACGATGACAACTTCCTGAACGGAGGGGGCGCGCTGCACGGCGGCTGCGACGCGCTCGAGCATCGTAAGCTCGCCAACTTTGAGCAGGGCCTTGGCTTTGCCCCCGGTGTAATCATAGAGTGGCTCGTCCGGTTCCGGCCGGCCACCGGCAAGTATGACGCAGTCCATGCTATTCCTTGAGAACGGGGAAGAGCAGGGTGCGCCAGCGCACGGACGTGAAGATCGGCGGGCCAGCGGTGAAACCCACTTCGTCGCTGCGGACCCCGTAACTTTCGTTCACAACAGGCTCTGCGGTCTCCGCGCTGACGGCCACCACCAGATACACCGTCCATGCTTCGCCCACGTCTAGCGATGCCCTGTGCCAGGTAATTGTATCCCCGGCGAGGGTGAAGGGGGGCGTGGCGGCGATGAGGCTGGTGCCATCAGGGATCACGTCGATCAGCTCCAGATTGTAAGTCGTCGAGAGAGAATCACGATTGGTCACGGTGAGCGTGTACGTGATCCGCTCGCCGGCCTGCACGACTTCGGTACCGGCCCGCTTATGCAGAGACAAATCGTATGGGCCGGTGACGGGCGTAACGAGGGGGGTGCCGGTGAGGGCGTTCACTTCGTCGCCATCAGCGGCGTAGTCGGCGTTGACGATCTGCTCTGTACCACTGAGCGGCGCCCCGACGACTAGGGACACATTCCAGGCAGCGCCTGCAGCCAGCGCCGGGGTCGTCCAGTGGACGACTTGCTCATTCAGCGTGTAAGGCTGGGTGGCAGTGATGAAGGTGGTCCCGGCGGGCAGCGAGTCTGTGAGGGTGACGTTATGGACGGTCGATAGGGGTGATGTGTTGGTCACTGCCAGCACATACGTCAGGGGATCGCCGGCCCAAATCCATTCGCGTTCGGCCGTCTTGTGGATCTCCAAACTGTAAAGAGGGCGGAGCGTCGTCGTCACAGGCTGGCCGATAAGGGGAGGGGTTTCGTCGCTGTCAACGCCGTACAGGCTGTTGGTGATTACACCTGTTCCGGTAAGCTCGGTGCTCGTGGCCAGCGTCACGGTCCACGTTTCTCCGCCGGCGAGCGCGTCTTTTTGCCAGCGGACCGTGTTCCCGTCCAGGGTAAAGGGTTGCGTGGCCGTGATGAATGACGTTCCGGTCGGAATGACGTCGGTCAAGACCACGTTATGAGTTGTGGTCAGCAGGTGATTGTTGGTGACGGTCAGCGTGTAGGTAATGGGGGCGCCGGTCCAGGTCTCGGGCGGCGCCTGTTTGGTGAGCGCCAGTTCGGGCGGCAAGTTGTGAGCGTAGAGGGCGGCCAGGGCGTCGATGCGCCCCCAGCCATAGGTGTTATTGGGGATCTCGCTGCCGGAGATGTCACCACAGTCCTGGGACGTGGTGAGCCGGACGGCGGTCTGCGTGATCATCCACTCCAGCGCGTCGACTTCGCCAGCCAGGGAAGGGTGGGCCGACATGAGGAGGGCCATCAGCCCGGTCACGTGGGGGGCGGCCATGCTCGTCCCATTTTCGTAATGGTACGTGCCGCCGAGGTAACTGGAGCGGACGTTGACTCCGGGCGCCGAGATGTCGGGCTTTGGCCGGCCGCTGCCATCGACGGTCACCGGCCCGCGACTGCTGAAGACGGCGATGCTATCGCTGGAGCTGGTGGCGCCCACCGTGAAGGAGGCGTCGTATATGGCGGCCGGATCGTCCACTGTTTCGCAAAACGGCCCGCTGTTTCCAGCCGAGACGACGACGGCGATTCCGGCGGCCCGCACGTTCTCGACGACGGTCTGGAGCACGGTGGGATCGGTACACCCTTCTGAGGGAGGACAGGCCCAGGAGTTATTGATGACGTGGGGCGCCCGTGAGGGGTCGGCGTTTTCGCCGTTGAGGTCTGTGGGTGCCAGAAACCACTGGAAGCATTCGCTGTAGGTGGTGGGAGTGCCCACACCCCGTTCCATGTTGCGGCAGCCGATCCATTCTGCACTTGGAGCCATGCCGATCTGGTTGTCGCCCCCGTCGTCGCCGACGATGGTGCCCATGGTGTGGGTGCCGTGGCCGTGGTCGTCGCACGGCTCCTGTGGCTCCGAGCCGTTAACGTCGCAGGGATCGTCGGCGGAGTGGATGGCGTCGTGCCAGTTGTAGTTGTGGTCAGCCGCGCCGCCGTACCAGCCGCGATATTGCTCTATCAGCGCCGGATGGTCCCACTCGTAACCGGTGTCCTGGCCGCCGACGACGACGCCCTGACCGCGATAGCCCTGGGCCCACACGTCAGGGGCGTTGACCCGTTCGATGTTCCATTCGACGGTGGTGGGGGCCAGCGGTTCGCGGTCGTCCGGTTCCGGTTGCTCAATGCGCACATGGGGGTTGGCGTAGAGGTGGGCTACGTCCGAGCGGCGGGCCAGGGCTTCTATTACCTGCCGGTCGCCGCGCACCCAGATCATGTTGGCCACCCAGTAGGGCCGGTAAGCGACGCCAAGAGCGTCGAGGTGCGCGCGGAGGGCCGGCTGGGTGCGCTCGGCCGTGGCCGTCAGTTCCCGGTAAACGAATTCTCCTTTCTCGAGCTTCGTCGGAAGGTGCGCGGCCGCGCTCAGGTCGGCCTGCTCGTCGAGAAAGACGATGAATTCGCCCTCTTCTTCGTCTTCGAGTCTTTCCAGCACCCAGGGGTCTACCTTTGTCTGCCATACGGTAGCGGAAGCGGCCGGAGCCATGCCGACTATGGCGAAAATGATGGCCAGGAGAAGGATGGCGAGCAAGAGGGGGGTGGCGATTCTACTTTGCAAAATTCCTCCAGGTGAGTTCCGTGACGGGCGCGTTCAGGTTCCCCAGTCCCGCAGATAGCGAAAATCGTGGCCCACCGTGCGGCTGCTCAACTTAGGGATGACGGGCAGCATGCGCTTAAAGTGAGAGGTACGGACCATTTTCATGACAGTGTCCACGAAGGAGGGCGAGAAGCCGGCGGCGACGGCTTCTTCGCGCGAGTAACGCTCGTCGATGAGCAGGTAGAGGAGGGGGTCTACGTCTTTATAGGTGAAGCCAAGGTCTCCCTCGTCTGTCTGGCCGGGAATGAGATCAGCCGTCGGCGGCTTGTCGATGATGGCCTGGGGGACGCCAAGGGAGCGGGCAATCTGCCGGATTTGTGTCTTATAGAGGTCGCCAATGGGATTAATGGCGGAAGCCAGGTCACCGTAAATGGTGCCGTATCCCAACAGCAGCTCGGTCTTGTTGCTGGTGCCGATGGGCAGGGCATCGAAGGCGGCCGAGCGGTCATAGATGACGAACATCCGTGTGCGGGCCATGACGTTGCCTTTACGATTGGGTGTGATGTCATCTGTCTTTGCAAAGAAGGGCTCCACCATTTCCGTAATGTCGACTGTCTCGCTGTTTACGCCGAGATTGTCGATCACCATTTGTGCGTGTTCGAGGCTTTCGGGCGACGAGGTGGCGTAGGGCAGGCGCAGGGCGAGCACGTTTTCCGGGCCGAGGGCGGCGGCCGTCAGGTAGCAGGAAACGGCCGAATCGATGCCTCCGGATAGACCGAGGACGGCCCGGTTAAACCCAACTTTGGTCACTTCGTTGTGGAGGAAGCGCACGAGAATGTGCCGCACCAGGTCTGTGTCGATATGCAGTCGGTCCAGTCTATTTTGGGTCGCTGCATGTTTCTCGCCATTCGTGGTCACTGTCGTCATATTCCTTTCTTGTGGCTACCAACCTGATCGCGCGTGTCGTGTACGCCGCAGGGAATTTTAACGGGGTACGGGAAAGCGGGCAACGACGCCGAAGCGCAAAGTAGCACTTCTGCGGCCCCGGTCGTACGGGAAGTACGATCTAGGGTCGTACCTCTACGACCACGCCCTCGTCCGCCCAATCGTACAGCAGGCGCACGTTCTCGTTGCTGACGAGGATGCAGCCGTAGGTGACCGGCCGGCCCAGGCTGTTGGTCCAAAGCAGGTTGCTGCCGTTGCGGGTGGGAAAGCCGTGGAAGCCGTTCATAAAGTCGTTGCCGGGCGCTGGCCGGTAAATGCCGATGAAGTGGGGCATCCAGAGGTCCCAGATACTGGCGTAGGCGTTGGGTTCGTGGCTTTGAACCTGGAAGACGCCGGGAGCCGTTGGGCTGGAGTCGATGCCTGTGCTGACCGGCCACTCCCACAAAAGCTGGTCGTTTTCAAAGGCCCACATCCGCTGCTGGCTGAGGCTAATGACCACCCGCTTGTTTTCTACGATGGGGAGCGGTAAGAGCACGTCTGGCGAAGGGATGGTGATGGTCTGGCCGGGTCGTAGATTGTCGCCAACGCCGGGATTGGCTTCCTGGATCCATGGGTAAGGGATGCCGTACTCGACAGCCAGTGAGGAGAGGGTGTCGCCGGGCCGG
>JAWVYQ010000081.1:0-16128 GCA_033722615.1 Promineifilaceae bacterium (SeqCode) | reverse complement strand
CTGGGGCCGGAACGCTACTACGAGCTGTACTACGAAGACCTGGTGCGCGTACCAGAACAGGAACTGCGCCACCTTTGCCGCTTCCTGGCCGAGCCCTACGTGCCGGAGATGGTAGAGCAGCAGCGGCTGGCGCGGGAGCAACTGCCGGCCGGCGGCTTCCACGAGCCCGTGCGCCACGCGCCCACGGAAGCACGCATTGGCCGTTGGCGACAGAAAATGAGGCCGGCCGACGTGCGCCTCTTCCAATCAGTGGCTGGCGAGCTGCTCCAGGAGATGGGCTACGATCTGGCGCCGGCCGGGTCCCTGTCTTCGGGAGAGGTAGCGCGCAAGGCCGCGCTCGCCGCCAAGTACACCGCCCTCCAGGCAGGCAGGCGCATCTTGCAGGCGGCCGGCATCATGCCACCCATTTAGATGATCGAATTGAGGGAGCGCCCCTTTTTCATCGTTGGCCAACCACGCTCGGGCACCACCCTCTTGCGGGCCATCGTCAACGCCCACCCCCGCCTGTTCGTGCCGCCCGAGACCGGCTTCCTCCCCTTCTTGCAGGTTGACGGCCGGTTGCCCCCTGGCGACAAACACTTAACCCCGGAAGAAACGACATCTTTATTAGAGCAAATCGGCCGCCTGAACCGAGAGTGGCACGGCGTAGTCGGCGACGCCCCCGCATTCTACAACGAACTCTCCGCCGGCGGGGAACGCCCCTCCGTAACGCAGCTGTTAGACGCCCTTTACCGGCGGATGATGGGAGACCGGGGCGAGCGCTGGGGCGACAAGACGCCCGGCTACGTGCGCTATATTCCCCACGTCGACCGCCTGTTCCCTCGAGCGCTCGTTGTACACGTCGTGCGCGACGGGCGGGACACTGTGCTCTCGGCCCGCGAAAAGTGGCAGGAGCGCCGCCACCAGGACACCTACTATCTGCTGCAACGGTGGGTGGATAGCGTAACCGCCGGCCGTCGGGACGGCCGGCGCCTCGGAGCAGAGCGCTACCGGGAAATACATTACGAAGATCTGGTAAAACGGCCGGCGGTATCCGTCCGCCAGCTATGTGATTTCTTGGGAGAAACCTTTCACCCGGCCATGCTGGACCATTCCCAACAATTCCGGGAAAAGGACGCAGGCAGCGCGCACCCCGAAGTACACAACCCCATCTTCTCCGCCAGCGCCGGCCGCTGGCACCAGGAGATGACGCCCTTCGACCGCAAGCTGGCCCACCACCTGGCCGGTCCCACCCTGCGCACGTTCGGCTACGAGACGCCAGACCCCGGCCCGTGGGCGGCCGGCGAACGTCTGCGCCGCTTTCTGCTCGCCCTCCGCTATCGCCTGTTGGCCAATCTGCGCCGCTTACTTTACGCGGCCGGCATTCTGACGTTAAATCGGGGCAAGCGCAACCGGCCGTCCAGGACGGTGCGCAAGACGACGTGAAAACATCAGAACCCGTCCCTCAAACCTGATGCGAATTTTATGCCTGACCTCCCGCCTGCCCTATCCGCCCCACCGCGGGGACCGGCTGCGGGCCTTCAACTTCATCCGCCAACTATCCCCTTCTCACGAGCTACACCTCGTCTCCTTCATCGCCCGCCAGGAGGAAAGAGAGCACGTTGCGCTGCTACGCGACTACTTTCGCCAGATACGACTCGTACACCAGAGCCCCCTGCGCTCCGCCCTCGCCGCGGCCGGCAACGCGTGGCGGCGCGATCCCCTACAGGTAGGCTACTACCGCTCCCGCGCCATGCAACGGCTGGTAAACGATATGCTGGCAACCCACCACTTCGACGCCGCCTACGTACACCTCTTTCGCATGACGCCCTACCTCGCGCGGGCCACCGATCTATATCGCATCGTCGACCTCACAGACGTCATTTCCGAAGAAGTAAAACGCTCGCTGGCCTATCGCAACCCCTTGTGGCGACTGGTGTACCGGCTGGAAGGACCGCGCATTTCGGCGTACGAGCGGCGCGTGGCCCGCACTTTTGAGGAAACGTGGCTGATCTCCGAAGCGGACCGCCGCATCCTGGCGGCCGCCTGCCCGGACGCCAACATCCAGGTCGTGCCCAACGGGGTCGACCTCCAACGCTTCCACCCGACGGGCACCACCCCCCGGCCGCACAGCCTGCTCTTCGTCGGCCATCTGCAAGTGTTCCACAACGTGGACGCAGCGACCTATCTCGTCGAGGAGGTATTGCCGCTGGTCCGTCGGGAGGTGCCCGAGGCCCGCCTGCGGCTGGTCGGGGCAGACCCGGGCCCGGCCGTGCAACGGCTGGCCGCAGCGCCAGGCGTCGAGGTCGCCGGCTTCGTCCCCGAGCTCAACGCCGAACTCAACGAGGCCGCCGTCTTCGTCGCCCCCCTCCGCTTTGCGGCCGGCGTGCAGAACAAGGTATTAGAGGCCATGGCCGCCGGCCGCCCCGTCGTCACGTCCAGCCTCGTCAGCGCTGGGCTGGGTGCCCAGCCGGATCGGCATCTCCTGGTCGCCGACGACCCGGTCGCCGCGGCCCGCCACGTCGCCCGCCTCCTCCGGGACAAAGACGAACGCGCCCGCCTCGGGGCCGCCGGCCGCCGCTTCGTCGCGAAAAAGTACCGTTGGGACTATGTGACTGAGCGCATCGCCACCATCGAAGAGAAGATGTGATAAAATAGGGAAGCGCATCGGCTGTCGAACGGCGCGCCGTTCTTGGAGTAGTTTCGTGCAGATAAGCGAGTCAGGTCCGCAAAGGTGAAATCACGTGGGATTTGATACCTCCGTCCTGGATAGGGCGCTCGCCCAACGTCAGGCCCGCCGAGAAGAAGAACGACGGGCCCTGCTGGCCGACGTACTCCGCAAGTTGGACGCGCTGGCGGAGCAGTTCGACCTGCAAGAAGCCTACGTCTTCGGCTCCGTCGCCCGGCCCGGCCGCTATCGCGAAGACTCCGACGTCGACGTAGCCGTAGCCGGGCTGCCGTCGGAACAATTCATATCCCTTATGGCCCAACTGTCGGCCAGCCTGGGCCGTGACGTCGACATGATTGAGCTTGAGAAAATCCACTTTGCCGACAAGATAAAGCGCGAAGGTATCAAATGGACAAGACGCAGCTAAGCCTACTCAGAGCAGAGTTGAACCGACAGCTGGAGCGTATTGAATCCGTATACGTGACTCTGGAAGAGCGGGCGCAACACGCTGCGCCCGAAGCACCGGCCCACGTTGAAAGCGAGGCCTACCAGTTGCACAATCTTTACAGCGCCATTGAGGATCTACTGCAAATGGTTGCCGCTGCCTTTGAGAACTCTGTCACAGATCTATCGCGCTGGCACAGCCAGCTTATCGACCGGATGACACTTGATGTAGAAGGCATGCGGCCGGCCTTGCTGGGAGAGGACACCGCGCGCTTGCTCCACGAGCTACGCGCCTTCCGCCATTTCTTCCGCCACGCCTATGTGACTCCCCTGGAATACGAGAGAGTGCAGTCAGTCCTGGAGTACGCCTATGAGGTGCGGCCGCTTCTAAAACGGGACGTGAAATCCTTTTTGGAGACGCTGGAAGCCGGCGAGTAAGCCGTTTACAGAGCGGCGTCGTCATGGCGCCACCCCTCGTCATCCAGACCATAGCGCAAACACGCGCCGGCCGGCCCCTCATAACCCATCCCCACCTTCTCCAAAACCCGGGCCGAGGCGACATTTTGCGGCAGGCAATCGGCGACGACCCGCTTGGCCTCCAACCTCTCGAAGGCAAAAGAAAGCAAAACGCGCGCTGCTTCCGTCATGATCCCCTTCCCCCAATAGTCGCGAAGCAAAGCAAAGCTCAATTCGTAGACACCGTCAGCGTCCCGACCCTCGCCCGCCCGGCTCATCCCGATCCAGCCCACCGCCACCCCTGTCTCCCGCAGAATTATTGCCAGGTTAAATGCCTGCCGCGGCAGCAGCCGGTTATGGCGGATGGCCCGCTCCAGCCACTCGCGGCTCTCCTCCTCCCCCTCCGGCGCCAGCCCCATCGGTCCCGCCACGGCCGGATCGCCACGCAAATCGTGCACGGCCGGCCAATCTTCCGGCCGAAGGTCCCGCAACAGCAGGCGCTCCGAAACCAACCGCAGCGGCCGGCCCTCGATAGGGATCGCGTTCACGGCCTTTTCTCCATCATGTGCAGGTCCATTGCCGGTATCTTATTATCGTTGGCGTCCGCCCGTCAAACAGCGCCACAACAACAAATCTCAATTAGCTGCCGACAATCTCCTAGCGGTTGTCAGTGCCGGGGGGATACGATAAGATTCCCCCTTGCATACAAGCAAGGGAAAACGTGTATAGCCTATGAACTCAAAGCTTGCCCAATGGTGCGACGGCCTGATTGAAGCAGGCCTGCTGGCCGCCATCATCCTGTCGCCCCTTTTCTTTAACATTCACTCAGACCGCGTCTTCGAGCCTGACAAATTGACCCTTGTGCGCTCCATCGCCGTGTTGATGTCCGGGGCGTGGCTCGTGAAATTCATCGACGCCCGGGGATGGGAAAACGTGAGCTGGCTGCGGTGGGGCAGCAAAAGATCGATCTGGCGCTTGCCCTTCGTTCTGCCCATATTCCTGCTGGTCATCGTCTATCTCGTCTCCACCGTATTTTCGGTCACGCCGCGCGTCAGTTGGGCCGGCTCATACCAGCGTTTGCAGGGGACGTATACCACCCTCTCCTACATCGTCATCTTCGCTCTCGCAGCAGCCACCATCCGCCGCCGTGACCAGATCAACCGCCTGGTAACCACCGTCATCATCACCAGCATTCCCATCTCCCTCTACGCGCTGCTCCAACATTACAATCTCGATCCCCTCCCCTGGGGCGGCAACGTCCAGCGCCGCGTGGCCGGCCACATGGGCAACGCCATTTTCATCGCCGCTTACCTCATTATGGCCGTCCCCCTGACAGCCTCGCGCATCATCGACGCCTTCACCAACATTCTCGGGGACGAAGAACTTTCCTACTCCGACGTCGTTCGCTCCTCCGTTTACATCTTCACCCTGGCCATCCAGCTGGTCGCCATTTACTGGTCACAAAGCCGTGGTCCGCTCCTCGGTCTGCTGGTCGGCATGTTCGCCTTCGTGTTAATCCTGCTGGTCAGTCTCCGCAACGCAGAAATCGAGCGCCGGCCGTTTGGGATGCAAGACGCGCTGCGGGCTGTAGCCATGGTCGCCCTCGGCATTGGCGTCGGTTTCATCATCCTCCTGTTGCTGTTAAACGGGCTCGCCGGAAGCGTGGACGCCCTGAGCGGGGCAATGCCTTCCTTCCTGGCATTTGTGGGGGCCGTTGGCCTCACGGCCATTGTCATCTTCATCATGGTCGCGGCCGGCCGCGGCTGGCGCTGGCTCTGGCTGAGCTGGATCCTGCTCGCCGTCTTTCTGGCGGGCTGGCTCGTCGCCTTCAACCTGCCGGAAGAAGTCGCCGAGCCCTACATGGACGAGCCGGTCACCGGCGGCCTCCTCACCACGCTGGCCGACTGGCGCGAATTGCCCACCGTCGGCCGTTTCGGCCAGTTGCTGGAGGCGGAAAGCGGCACCGGTCGGGTCCGCGTCCTCATCTGGCAGGGCACCCTCGAGTTACTCAAACCCCACGAGCCCATCGCCTTTCCCGACGGCGAAGAAGACGCGTTCAACTTCCTGCGCCCCGTCATCGGCTACGGCCCCGAGTCGATGTACGTCGCCTACAACCGTTTTTATGTGCCCGAACTGGCCACTATCGAAGCTCGCAACGCCTCGCCCGACCGCGCCCACAACGAGACCTTCGACGCCCTGGTCATCACCGGACTGCTGGGCTTCCTCGTCTGGCAGGCCCTTTACGTCAGCGTCTTCTACTACGGCTTCCGCTGGCTGGGCGTGGTACGCAGCCGCCGCGACCGCAACGTATTGATTGGGCTGTGGATCGTCGGCGCTGCTTTGAGCGCCGTGTTCCTCACGCAGTGGCTGGGCGCCGTCTTCATCGGCGTCGCCATTCCCTTCGGCAGCATCGGCGGCCTGGTCCTTTACCTCATCTACTACGCCCTCTTTGCCAGCGCTGGCGAAGCGACAGAAATAGAGGTCGAAAACCCCTTCAGCGTCGACCGGCTCCTTATGCTCGGATTATTAGGCGCCGTCCTCGCCCATTTCGTAGAAATCCATTTCGGCATTGCCATTGCCTCAACCCGCGTTCACTTCTTCGTCTACGTAGCCCTCATGTTCCTCGTCGGCCACCTGCTACCCGGCTATCAGGAGGAGGCGGCCGAAGCCCAGAGGGTGAGGCGCAAGGGCCGGCGGCGGCGCCTGCATCTGGCCCAGCCCGGCTGGACGAGCGCCGTGTTTGCAGCCACTTTCGTGCTCACGCTCATCCTCGGCACGCTGGGCTACGAGTTCATGAATTACGCCCGGCCGCCCGAGTTAGTCGTCAGCACCGTCGAGGACGTGCCCACACCCGGCGACATCGTCCATCAGGCCTTCTTCGTCCATCCGGGCAAGGGCTTCGCTCCCTCTCCCTTCATCTTCCTCATGATCGTGCTCAGTTGGGCGCTGGGCACGCTTGCCCTGCTAAGCGAATTGGCGAAACAGGGCATCCTCCAGGTGAAACAGACGACGGTAGACCGGCTGCAAGGAGACGAAATGCGCAACGCAGCCGTGGTCTTTGTCGGCTTGCTGATGATGGGCCCGGCCCTCCGCTATCTGCGGCCGCCGGAGAACCCTGCCTCCACCTCCAGCTTGCTGGGCATCCTCTTGTTACTGAGCTGGGGCCTCCTCTGCCTCTTTGCCGCCTGGCGCCTCCTCCAGGAACACGAAGCAGCGCGCAGAACGGCCGGCATAGTCGCCGCCGTCGGCCTGGCCTTCTCCCTACCGACGATGACCGCTGGCGCCGGCCTGTACGGTTTCCTCCTGCTCGTCGGCTGCGCCCTCAACCTTTACCTCCTCTGGGATAGCAGTTGGAACAGCTATCTGCTGCCCGGACTCGTCCTCTCCCTCTTCTCGCTCGCCATCGCTTTCGGCTATGCCTATCTCCAGGCGTCGCAAATCCGGTCTGCCATCTTCTTCGGTCCGCAGACACAAACTCAGGTGTCGGAGATTCAGCGCATCCTGCTAACCACAGACATGTTCGCCCGCTTCCTCACCGTCTTTTACGCCTTCGTCATCGGCCTCATGCTCGTCGCCGCCTTTGTCCTGGGACGGCGGTTCGCGGGACGAGCCAACAACTGGGGAACCACGGCCGGCATCGTCAGCGCCGTCGTCATCTTCCCGCTGGCCCTCTTCCTCATACAGACGACCAATCTGCGCATCATCCAGGCCGACGTCGTCTACAAGCAAGCCCGCCCGCTGGACCAGCAGGCGTCGCGCTCGGGGAACCCCCGCCAATGGGACGCCCCCATCGCCATCTACGGACACGCCATCGATCTGGCGCCCAACGAAGACTTCTACTACCTCTTCCTCGGCCGCGCTTACCTCGAGAAATCAGGCGTCGTGGAGAATCCCGAGGAGCGGCGCCAGTTGCTGGAAACGGCCCGAGAACGACTGCTGGTCGCCCAGGAAATCAACCCCTTGAATACCGATCACACCGCCAACCTGGCGCGTCTCACAACCCGCTGGGCCAGCCTGCGCAACCTGGAACCGGCGCGCCGCGAAGAGTTGCTGGCCCAGGCCAAGGATTACTATCAAGACGCTCTATCCCTGAGCCCGCAGAACTCCGTCATCCGCAACGAATACGCCAACATGCTCTTCTCGCTCGAAGAGGATTGCGACGCCGCCCTCGCCACGTACGAACGATCGCTGGAGATCGACCCCTTCTTCGCCGACACCTACTTCAATCTGGCCGGCGTCTACCAAAATTGCGCAGCGCAGGCCGACCAGGAAACCCAGCAAGATTACTATCTGCAAGCCGCCCAACTGCTGGAACAAGGGCTGGAACGCCAGCCACGCAACCCCAACGCCAGCGCCCTGTTGGTCCAGGCCGGCCAACTCTACCAGCAAGCCGGAGAATATGACGCCGCTATCGCCGCCCTGGAAGAAGCGCAACAGGCAGGCAACGAGCAGGTGGCCGGCTGGCAAATCGACTTTCAGATGGCCGGCGTCTACCTGGCAATGGGTAACCGGGCGCGGGCCGAGGAACTGGCTAACCAGGCCCTGGCTGTCGCGCCGTCCGAGGCTCAAACACAAATTCAAGATTTCCTCGACACCATGGGCAGCCAGTAAATAGAGTCCATGCGCATCTTCATATTGATCTTCGCCATTGCCCTGGCCGTAACCGTCGTCAGTACGCCCTGGTTCCGGCGGCTCGCCATCGGCACCGGATTCGTAGACGCTCCCGGACAACGCAAGGTGCACGGCACCCCCATGCCCCTGCTCGGCGGCTTGGCCATCTTTGCCGGGGCCATTATCGCCACACTCCTTGTCTTCGGTCGCGAGTTGCCGCCGCAAATCATGGGCGCGCTTTTGGCCGGCATCCTGGTCGCGTCCATCGGCCTCGTCGACGACCGGCGACATGTGCCGCCATGGGTACGACTACTGGCCCAATTCGCCGCGTTCATCATCTTGGCCCTCTTTGGTGTCCGCGTTAGGCTCCCCCTGCCCGAAGCCGTCAATTACGCGCTGACATTTCTGTGGCTCGTCGGAATTACCAATTCCATCAATCTAATGGACAATATGGACGGTCTCAGCGCGGGCGTCGTCGGCGTAGCGGCCGCCTTCATCACATTGATCGGCGCGTTGAATAACCAATATCTCGTATCGGGGCTTGCGGCCGCCATATTAGGTGCCTGTTTAGGATTTTTGCGGTACAATTTCAAGCCCGCCCAGATCTTTATGGGTGACGCCGGCGCCTATTTTCTCGGCTTCTGGCTGGCCGTGCTGGGAATTCAGCTTCGGTTCCCGGCCAACGTAAATTTCGTCACGTGGATGGTTCCCGTCATGGTCCTGGGACTGCCCATCTTCGACACGACCCTCGTCGTCGTGTCACGCTTGCGGCGGGGCGTCCACCCCTTTACGGGCGGTCGGGACCACGTCAGCCACCGGCTGGTAAAGCTGGGAATGACACAACGAGAAGCCGTGCTCACTCTATACCTTATCGGCGGCGCCTTCGGCATGGTAGCCATCTTCATCACCCAGGCTACCGTACTTGAAGGATATTTCATCGGCGCAGTCGTGGCAGCCATCTGCCTCTACGCGATGTGGCGCCTGGAACAAATTATATCGTAGTACACACAACTGAAGGCCGGCGGAAGCCGGTCATAGCGCCCGATGACGCGAACGTGACGCCCGTACCGCGTCTGAAGAGCTTGCTCGCGCCATCGGCCGGTAGGGAATATTAAGAAAAGAATGACAGAAAAGCGGAAATCGGCCGCCGCGCGCCGGCGGGAACGGGTCCGTCAAGAACAGAAACGGCGACAACGGCAAAAGCGCATCATGACCATCGTTCTGGTCCTGGCAATTGCCTCCGTCGCCGGCTATCTGGCCTGGCAGGCGTTGGGCCGAGAGGAGGATGTCAACTTGGCAGCAGCAAGCGCAGTTCAGCAAACGCTGATGGAATCAGACCGGCCGCTCGCCGATCTAGAGCCCGCAGCGCGCAACGGTTATTACGACGAATATCCAGAAATGGTCATCGATCCGGAAAACGAATACGAAGCCGTCATCGAGACCGAAAAAGGAGACATCCGGTTGCGCCTCTTTGCAGAAGAGGCACCGTTGACGGTGAACAACTTCGTCTTCCTGGCCAACCAGGGCTTCTACGACGGCCTCACTTTCCACCGCGTCATCGAGGACTTCATGGCCCAGGGAGGCGATCCGACCGGCCGCGGCTCCGGCGGTCCCGGCTATGCTTTTGAGGACGAAACGGAAACCGGGCTCACCTTCGCCGAGCCCGCCCTCTTGGCCATGGCTAACGCCGGCGCCGACACCAACGGCAGCCAGTTCTTTATTACCTTCGCGCCAACCCCCTGGCTCGACGGAAACCACACCATTTTCGGACAGGTGATTGAGGGAGAGCAGGTCTTGTCCCAGTTGACGCGTCGCCAACCGGGCGCCGCCACGCCCGGCGACGTGATAGAGCGCATCCTGATCTACGAGTCAGTAAAGTAAACGCGCTCCCCCGATCGCTTTACAGCCACAACAGCCGCAACGTTCGCACCTCCTTACTGCGAACGCTGCGGCTGTTTCTTTTTTCGCTGCGCTGGTTGCAGAAATCAATCTGCCGCGCCCGGCCGCTCGGGCATCGGATCGGCGCTCGGCCGGACGGAGATCCACGTAAACCATACCAGAGACAGCAGAAAGACAATGGAGCCAACCCACGTCAGGGCGTCGCCATCGCCCACGTACATCAAGGTGACAGCGATCACGGAGACCACGCCGACGATAAGCAACAGCCCCTTGTTGACGGCCGTATGTAACTCGCCGGTGTAGCGCTCCGATTCCGGGCGCAGGATGCCCTGTTCCTGGAGCATGTCCTCCGATTCCCGCTCGATCTCCCGATAGCCGCCGCGCACATAGTTGAGAAGCTGGCGCAGGCCAAAGCCCAGCAGCGGCGTACGTGGCCGGATGAGGGCCACCGGGACGTCGATTTGCTGGGCGACGCGCGTCGGCTTGCTGCCAAAGATTTGGCGCTTGATCCAGCTATCGCGGGTGGCGCCGATAATCACGTAGCCGTGATCCCGCGCCTCGTTGGCAATAATCTGCACAGGATCGTGATCGTCAACCGTCTTGTAAGTGACCGTCCCCTTGTATTTGGGGAAACGCGTCTCAAAGAGCGTAATCTGGTCCTCCAGGTCGCGGATGAAAGCTCTGCGCCGGTGCCGGGGTGTATCGGGGGAGAAGACGTGGAGGATCTCCTTGTGCGCCGTCTGGTCGCCGGTGAGCAGGCCCACCGTTTCCAGAGCGAAGCGAATCTGGCGCGGATCGAGAACGGGGATCAAGATCCGGTTGGGCGCGGCGTGCAACTCCTGCTGGATGATGAGCACGCGGCAGTTGACTTGATCGATGATCTCGTCAATGTTCCGCCCAACGGCCGTATCCGATTCACGGCTCTGCCCCCGCCAGCCCATGATCAGGAGATCGGCATCCCGCTCTAAGGCAGTTTCTACGATCGCCTCCGGCACTTCATGGGCAATCCGGATGACCACCTCCACGGGCACGCCCTCTCCTTCCAACATTTCCAGGGCGCGGTCCGTCAACTCCTTGCTCTGCTCGATGTACTCCCGGCCGGCCGAAAGGGGAAGCTGCGCCGGAACCTTAATCACGTTGAGCAGAGAGATCGCGCCGTCGTGCCGCTTGGCCGCGTTGATCGCCGGCTCCAGCAGGCCATGCAGAGACTCCGGGTTGGCGATGGGCACTAGGACGCCGTATTGATCCGGCTCAAAGGCTCGCGGAATCAACTTCGATTCGGCGATGACAGGCGTCCGCTCCCCTTCCTGCATGCGCGGCCGGGCATAGATATAAAAGAGCGCGGTGCCCACGATGAGCCAGACGCCGGCAAACACCCAGGCGATAGGCGAGTACTGGAACATGAACACGGCGAGGAACAGCTTCGTAACGATGCCGATGATAGGGACGATGGGGAAGAAAGGCATCAAATAGCCGTAATTGAGCCGGTCGCCATACTTCTTACGGATCGTAATGACCGCGACGTTGACCTGTAAGAACAACAGGAGGAACATAATGTCGGCCGCCGCCGCGACTGACTCAATCGGGATACTGACGGCCATGAACAAGATCACTATACCACTCCAAAACAGCGCCTTGTGCGGCGTGCGCGTTCGGGGGTGCACTTCGCCAAAAGCGTCCGGGAGGTTCTTGTCCCGGCCCATGGCGAAGCTGACTCGGGTTGAGGAGAAGGTTGTGGCGTTCAGGGCACTCATCGTCGAGAGAAGACCGCCCACGAGCAACAAGAAGGTGCCAAAGGGCATGAACTGGCGGGCCGCCTCGGCGACCCCCAGCTCGGCGTGTTGTTCCAGCCACTGGAAGGTAGCCTGCCCGGCCGGCGCTTCGACCGCTCCCAAGGTGACGAAGGCCACCAGCATGTAGATGGGAACGACGATGGCCAGTGAGAGGAACACGGCCTTGGGAATGGTGCGCCGGGGATCCTTCACTTCTTCGCCGGCCTGGACGATAATCTCATACCCCTCAAAGGCAATAAAGGTGAGACCCATCGCCGTGATGATCCCCGTGAAACCTCTGGGCGCAAAGTCTGCAAATTTCTGGAAGTAAGTGGGGTTTTGGTAAATCTCCAGCAGGCCGCTGACGATAAAGATGGACAGAATGATCACCTTCAAGATGGTGATAATATTTCCGGCCAACCCCGTCTCCGACGAGCCCCGGAAGTTGATGTACAGGAAGAGAACGATGACCAGAACGGCGAATCCCTTATGCACCCACTCCTCGGGCAAGCCCAGGGTAGGGACGTTGGCCACCTCCAGGACCAGATAAAGGTACGCGCCGAAGCCTAGCCCATAGAGGCTGCCGGCTACCGCGTGCGCAAACCAGCTCATCCAACCGGCGAGAAAGGCGTTGGGGCCCGGCAAACCCTCTTTGACCCACAAGTAACCGCCGCCGGCCTCCGGTATCGCCGACCCTAGCTCGGCATAAACCATCGCCGTAAAGATCGTGACGATGCCGTTAAGGGCGAACGACAGAATGAGCGCCGGGCCGGCCTCGCCGGCCGCGATACCCGTCAGCACGAAGATGCCCGCCCCGATCATCGCGCCGACGCCAATCATCGTGATGTCAAAAAGCGACAGATCACGACTTAGTTCAACATGAGCCTCTGACATTGTTTCTCCTTTTCTCCTGCAACTGCACACTTGGCCACAAAAAGGGGCAGGCGAAGAACCTGCCCCGGTTTCATCTTGCTAAAAGGCTGCGTTTCATCCGGTTTGATTCCAGAGGAGGGCGGATCCTCAGATCCGCCTGGGCCCTCAACTCATTTGAAACGCATCCTTGCTAAATAGATGGCACCCGTTTAACAAAGATTTTAAGCGAACACCGTGATCTATTTTATTAGCTTCCCGGCTCCCGTCAAAGGGCACGGTCACGGCGTGAGGCGTGTGCGATCGCGGGGGAAGAGAGTCGTCAGGCGCACGTTACCCACTCCCAGCAATTGCATCAGGAGCCGCTCCAGCCCGATGGCGAAACCGCCGTGGGGTGGCATGCCGTGGCGGAACGCCTCCAGGTAAGCGGCAAAGGGCTCTGGCGAGAGGTTGGCCGCTGTCAGCGCCGCCTTGTAATCCTCGTAGCGGTGGCGTCGTTGCCCACCCGTGATCAATTCCATACCCCGGAAGAGGAGGTCGAAGCTGTTGGAATATTCCGGCCGCTCCGGCTCCGGATGCGTGTAGAACGGCCGCTTGATCATCGGATACCCGGTGACGAAAAGGAAATCGCTGCCATATTCCTCCTTGGCCCAGGCGCCCAGTCTGCGCTCATCATGGGGCGAGAGGTCCGGCTCGCCTGTGGCCACGCCCGGTGCTTCCTCCGCCGCAGCGCCGTACCGTTCTCTGAGCAACATCCCGGCCTCCGCAAAATGGATGTGGGGAATCTCGGCCGGAACCGGGGGCAACGCCGCGCCCAGAAAATCCACTTCGTCCTGGTACCGTTCGGACAGCCACGCGAGGATGCCGGCCACCACGTCCCGGACCACGGCCATTACCTCGAAATGATCCTCGATGAAGCCCATTTCGGCGTCCAGGCTCACATATTCGTTCGCATGGCGCGACGTATTGTGAGGTTCTGCACGAAAGACCGGGCCGACCTCATAAACACGCTCAAACACGCCGACCATAATCTGCTTGTAAAATTGCGGGCTCTGCGCGAGGAATGCCGGCTGCCCCTGGTAATCGACGGCGAAGACGTTCGCCCCGCTCTCCGTCGCCGACGCCACAATTTTGGGCGTCTGGATCTCGGTGAAATGCCGGCCGTCGAGTGTGGCGCGGAATCCGCCCATGGCGCCGGCCGCCAGACGAAAGATCGCCCGGCGGCGCGGGTGGCGGTTAAGGACGACAGCGTGGTCCAGCATCGTCGGCAGGCGCACGTTAAGCTGGCGCTTGTAAAGCGGCGCGGGAGGCGGCTCCACAACTGGCATGATAACGTGGACGCGCGGATGATGCAGTTCCCGCCCGCCCGGCGCCTGCGCTGAGCGAACCACGACCCCCTCCAGCGCGATGACCGTCTCTTCCGCCAGCCCTTCCAGCGGAGCCAGGTCCGCCTCGTCTTCCGTTACAGCCTGAATCACGCCCCATCCATCGCGCAACAGGATAAAATTGACACCGCCGAGGCGCCGAACGGCGTGCAACCATCCCTGAAGGAAAACCCTTTCCTCCACGTGCGCTTCTGCTTCCACTGTACGGATCCGTTCCATAGAAAACCTCCCAAAACAAAAAAGCCCCGTCCTCTCGAGTCGAGGACGGAGGCCCAGTGGCCAATCCGTGGTGTCACCACCATTTATCCCAGTCCCGCAGCCGGGATCTCTGCAGGTCTAAATCAGACCTGGCGCAATAACGGGCGCCGGCCGGAACCCGTATCCCTCTTTGCGGCCGGCCGCTCTCGCCAACCTGTCCCCATCATTGCCCTTTCGCAATCTTCAACTTTTCGGCACTATAGCATGGGCGCCCAACGCCTGTCAACTTATCGCAAATGCGGCCGCTAATGGGGATTCAATAAAACACCTCCATTTTTATGCTGGCGATGAACGCGGTAGAATCGTACTGAATTATCCTGAATAATGTCTATGCGAAGACTGCTTTCCCGCGACCTGCTCCTCAAATTAACGGCCGCCCTGGCCGGCACTCTCCTCCTCGTCCTCACCGCTTGGGTCGTCGTTGCCGGGCCGATGACCGTATACCGCGTCATCCGCTTTGGGGACACCCAGATCGACGACTTCCGCCATTACCCGGGGCGTCGGCTGAGCGCCTCTCCCTCGCCCGCCCCTTTCCCTGAGGCGGCCGGTCCCGGCGGCGTCCCATCCACCATCCAGATTACAGAAGGCGAAGAGATTCCCTTCGACCAGATGCTGGCCCGCACCGACACCATCGCCTTCCTCGTCATCGAGGACGGAGCCATCGTCTACGAACGGTACTTACAGGATCATACTGCCTCGTCCCCTTCCCAGATCTTTTCCGTGTCCAAGTCGATCACCTCCCTGCTTGTCGGAGCAGCCCTGGAAGACGGACTTATCGACTCTGTAGAGCAGCCGGTAACAACCTTTCTCCCGGAACTCGCCGACCAGGGATTCGACGCCGTGAGCCTTCGCCATCTGCTTACCATGACGTCCGGCACCGATTACGTGGAGAACGACAACCCCTTCGGCACTCACGTCATCCTCAACTACACTCCCAATCTCGAAGAGGAGATCCTCGGTTTTCAGGTAGTAGACGAGCCGGGAACCGTCTTCCGCTACAAATCCGGCGACAACGCCCTGCTCGGCCTCATTCTCGATCGGCTGCTGGCCCCCCGCTCCATAACAGACTACGCGCAAGACACCATCTGGTCTCCGCTGGGCATGGAAGACGGCGGCGTGTGGTCCATCGATAGCGCCGAAGACGGCCTGGAGAGAACGTGGTGCTGCCTGGCGATGTCCGCCCGGGACCTGGCCAAGGTCGGCCGCCTCTATCTCAGCGACGGTGCCGCCGACGGCCGGCAGGTCGTCTCCCCCGATTGGGTTCGGCAATCGACACAGGTCGGCGGCGTGCCCACCGCCGCCTGGCCCTCCGAACTGCGCGCGGCCGGCTGGCGCAACTACGGCTACCAGTGGTGGCTCGCCTCCGAAGAGGCCGGCGACTACTTCGCCCTGGGCAAAGACGGCAAGTTCCTTTATGTCAACCCAACGACCGAGACCATCATCGTCCGCCTTGGCTGGAATCTGGGCAATGTGGCACCTGCCCGTTGGATCGGACTCTTCCAGGCCATCGCCAGGGAACAAGAATGAGACGACAACGGCCGGTGATTGAAGCGACCTGGGCGGCGACGCTCGCCAGACCTAATTCTCCAATCTCATTAGCGCACTGCCGCGACCGGCGCCAGATTAACAAAGGGTGCGTTCCATCATAGTTGGAATTCCGCCTCCCGCTTTCACATTCTTCGGAAACCTTACCGCCATACGCAAGCAACCATCTACGGAAGAGCCGCCCTTGGTATTTGGCACTTCGTATTTGGTACTTTGTATTTGGTACTTTGTATTTGGTACT
>JAWVYQ010000080.1:0-16350 GCA_033722615.1 Promineifilaceae bacterium (SeqCode) | reverse complement strand
GTCATGGAAGAACAAGGCTGCCAGGTGGACTACAAGTTCGGGACGATGATCGAGATCCCGCGGGCGGCGCTGACGGCCGACGAAATCGCAGAGGTCGCGCAGTTCTTCTCCTTCGGCACAAATGACCTGACACAGACGACGTTCGGCGTTTCCCGCGACGACGCAGAGGCCGGGTTCCTGGTGGAATACATCCAGGAAGGCATTCTTCCGGCTAACCCGTTCGCCACCATCGACGCCGACGGCGTTGGCAAGTTGATGGAATGGGCTGTGGAGGCAGGACGCGAGGCGCGGCCGGAGATGGAGATCGGCATCTGCGGCGAGCACGGCGGCGACCCCGAGAGCATTGCCCTCTGCCACAAGATGGGGCTGAATTACGTTTCCTGCTCCCCCTTCCGGGTACCTATCGCCCGGCTGGCGGCCGCCCACGCGGCCCTGGACGACAGGGAGTAAAGGGTAATCAGAAACGGGCAACCGGCCATCACGGGAAAACCCGCCGCCGGCCGGTTGCCCGGCCACTGATTACTCAACACACGGAGTGAAAGTACATGGCTGAGCAAGCAGAAAGAAGAGGATTAACTGTAACCATCGACGGCAACCAGGCGGCCGCAACCGTCGCCCACAAGGTAAACGAGGTGATCGCCATCTACCCTATCACCCCTTCGTCGCCGATGGGTGAGCTGGCGGACCAGTGGTCGGCCGAAGGAAAAACCAATATCTGGGGGTCGGTGCCGCTGGTCGTCGAGATGCAGGCTGAAGGCGGAGCGGCCGGCGCCGTCCATGGAGCGCTACAGAGCGGCGCCACGACGACGACGTTTACTGCTTCCCAGGGCCTGCTGTTAATGATTCCCAATATGTATAAGATCGCGGGCGAATTGACGGCGACGGTCTTTCACGTCGCCGCCCGCTCGGTGGCTGCCCAGGCGCTTTCCATCTTCGGCGACCACAGCGACGTGATGGCAGCGCGCAATACGGGCTTTGCCTTCCTCGCCTCCAACTCTATCCAGGAGGTGATGGATTTCGCTCTCATCGCGCAGGCGGCCACCCTGGAAGCGCGGGTGCCGTTCATTCACTTTTTCGACGGTTTCCGCACGTCCCACGAAATCAACAAGATCACGCCTGTCGGCGAAGACGTCATCCGGGCGATGATCGACGATAACCTGCTGCGCGCCCACCGGCAGCGCGCCCTCTCGCCGGATAATCCATTTATCCGGGGTACGGCGCAGAACCCGGACGTTTTCTTCCAGGCGAGAGAGACGGTGAACCCCTACTACTATGACTGCCCGGGGATCGTGCAGCGGGCGATGGATCACTTCGCCGACTTGACCGGCCGCCACTACCACCTGTTCGACTACGTGGGCGCTCCGGACGCCGAGCGCGTCGTCGCGCTCATGGGCTCCGGCGCGGAAACGGTACGGGAGACGGTAAATTACCTGGCGAATCAGGGCGAAAAGGTCGGCGCCGTCATCGTACGCCTCTACCGCCCCTTTGACGGAGAAGCGTTCGTCAACGCCTTACCAGAGACGGTGAAAGCCGTGGCCGTGCTCGACCGCACGAAGGAACCGGGCGCGCCCGGCGAACCTCTCTATCTCGACGCCGTGACGGCGACGACGGAACAGTTTGCCGCCGGCACCACCCCCTTCGACGTTCCGCCGCGCATCGTTGGCGGCCGTTATGGCCTCTCCTCCAAGGAGTTTACGCCGGCCATGATCAAGGGAATCTTTGACGAGCTGGAGAAGGAAAAGCCGAAGAATCACTTCACCGTCGGCATCCACGACGACGTGACCCACACCAGCCTCGAATGGGACGACGCTTTCAACATCGAACCTGATGACGTCGTCCGCGCCGTCTTCTATGGCCTTGGCGCTGATGGTACCGTAGGCGCCAATAAGAACTCGATCAAGATCATCGGCGAGAACACGGACAACTACGCCCAGGGCTACTTTGTCTACGACTCCAAGAAATCGGGCGCGCGCACCGTCTCCCACCTGCGCTTTGGACCGCGCCCCGTTCACTCCACTTACCTTATCAAGTCGGCTAACTTCGTGGCCTGCCACCAGTTCAATTTCGTCGAGAAATACGACGTCCTCGAGCTGGCGGCGCCCGGCGCCACCTTCCTACTCAACAGCCCTTATGGGCCGGATGAAGTGTGGGAGCAGTTGCCGCGCAGCCTGCAACGACAGATTATCGACAAAGATCTGAACTTCTACGTGGTTGACGGCTACCAGGTAGCGGAAGAAACGGGCATGGGGCGTCGCATCAACACCATTATGCAGACGTGCTTCTTCGCCCTGCTGGACGAAGTGACGGGCGAACCGCTGATGACCAAGGAAGAAGCCATCGAAGCCATCAAAGAGGCGATCCGCAAGACGTACGGTAAGCGCGGTGAAACGGTAGTGAAGCAGAATTACGCGGCCGTGGACGCCGCCCTCTCCCACATGCACCGCGTCGAGGTGCCGGCCGAGGTGACCAGCGATTGGGAACAGCCTGCGCTGATTCCCGAAGAAGCCCCCTCCTTCGTCCGCAACGTGACGGAGCAGATCATCGCCGGCAAAGGCGACAAGCTTCCCGTCAGCGCACTGCCAGAGGACGGCACCTATCCCACGGCCACAACCCAATGGGAAAAGCGCAACATCGCGACCGAAGTACCCGTCTGGGATCCGGACGTCTGCATCCAGTGCGGCAAGTGCGTCTTTGTCTGCCCGCACGCCGTCATTCGACAGAAGATCTTCGAACCGGAACTGATGGAAAAGGCGCCGGAAGCGTTCCAGGCCACACCGGCCCGCTTCTTCAAGGAGTACAAAGACCAGCTCTATACGCTACAGGTCTCTGTTGAGGATTGCACCGGCTGCGCCCTGTGCGTGGAGGTGTGCCCGGCCAAGAACAAGAAGCAGCCGAAGTTCAAGGCGATCAACATGATGCCCCTGGCGCCAATCCGCGAACAGGGCGTGGAGAACTGGGAGTTCTTCGAAGACGAATTGCCCTACATGGAGCCGAGCGACGTGCCGCTGAACCAGGTTAAGTATAACCAGTTAGTGCAACCGCTCTTCGAGTTCTCCGGAGCCTGCGCCGGCTGCGGCGAAACGCCATACCTGAAGCTGCTGAGCCAGCTCTTCGGCGACCGCTCCGTCATCGCCAACGCGACCGGCTGCTCCTCCATCTATGGAGGCAACCTGCCGACGACGCCCTGGGCGAAGAATGACGAAGGGCGCGGCCCGGCGTGGTCGAACTCGCTCTTCGAGGACAACGCTGAATTCGGCTTTGGCATGCGCGTTGCGCTGGACCAGCGGCTGGAGGCAGCGACCAATCTCTTGCGCGAACTGCGCGACGTCGTCCGGCCGGAACTGGCCGACGCCATCATCTTCGCCGACCAGGTGACGGAAGCGCAGATCCGTGACCAACGCGGGCGCGTGGCAGAGCTGAAGCACCGCCTGCAAGAGCTGCTCGACGATGGTGAGGAAGAGGTGGAAACGCTGAAGCCGCAACTGGAGAATCTGCTCAGCGTGGCCGACATCTTCGTGAAGAAGAACGTGTGGATTGTCGGCGGCGACGGATGGGCCTACGACATCGGTTACGGCGGCCTGGACCACGTTCTGGCCTCCGGCCGCAACGTGAACGTGCTGGTGCTGGATACGGAAGTGTACTCCAACACCGGCGGCCAAATGTCGAAAGCGACGCCGCGAGGCGCCGTGGCCAAGTTCGCCGCAGCGGGCAAGCCGCTGCCCAAAAAGGACCTGGGCCAACTGGCGATGAGTTACGGCAACGTCTACGTCGCCCGGGTGGCCATGGGCTCCAGCGACAGACACACCGTACAGGCGTTCCTCGAAGCGGAAGCGTACGACGGCCCCTCCCTGATCATCGCCTACACGCCCTGCATCGCCCACGGCTACGACCTGCGCTACGGTATGGAACAGCAGGACGCGGCCGTCAAGACCGGCTACTGGCCCCTCTATCGCTACAACCCGGACCTGGCCAGCGAAGGCCAGAACCCGTTCCAGCTTGACTCGCGGCCGCCGCGCCTGCCGCTGGAGAAATACATCTACCGTGAAGGGCGCTACCGCATGCTGACGCAGAGCAATCCCGAAGCGGCCGAGCGCCTGCTGGAACTGGCCAAGGCCGACGTAGAGATGCGCTGGAAGCAGTACGAGCGGATGGCCCGCGGAGAAAACGGCAGCAACGGCCAGAAATGACGCCGGACCGGAAGGCAGTGGGATGCCCGCTGCCTTCCACCGGCACAGCGATTAACAAACGAGGAGAATTAGCATGGACTTGAGCACAAATTACCTGGGGCTGGAATTGAAGAATCCCATCGTCCCCTCGTCGTCGCCCTTATCGCGCCATCTGAGCACGTTACGGCGCATGGAAGACGCCGGTGCAGCGGCCGTCGTTCTCTACTCTCTCTTCGAAGAAGAGATCACGATGGAGAGCAAGACGCTGAACGAGTATCTGGTTCAGGGGACCGAAATCTACCCAGAGTCGATCACCTTCTTCCCGGAGGCCCCTTCTTACCGGATGGTGGGTCCGGACGCATACCTGGAGCATCTCCAGGCGGCCAAACAAGCGTTGGACATTCCCGTCATCGCCAGCCTGAACGGTGTCTCCACCGGCGGCTGGATCGACTACGCCCGGCATATCGAAGACGCCGGGGCCGATGCTCTGGAGTTGAACATTTACTACATCCCGACGCATCTGGAGCTGAGCGGGGCAGAGGTAGAGGAAATTTACCTCGACGTCCTGCGCGACGTTCGGGCCGAGGTGGATATCCCGGTCGCCATGAAGCTCAGCCCTTACTTCAGTTCAATGGCCAACATGGCGAAGCGTCTGGCCGACGGCGGTGCAGACGGCCTCGTGCTGTTTAACCGTTTTTACCAGCCGGACCTGGATCTAGAGGAGCTGGACGTGGTACCCAACCTCGTCCTCAGCGACTCGCACGAGCTGCGCCTGCCGCTACGCTGGATCGCCATTCTCTACGGCCGCGTCGACACCGACCTGGCCCTGACGACGGGCGTGCACACAGTCGACGACGTGCTCAAGGGTCTGGCCGCCGGCGCGCAGGTGACGATGATGGCCTCCGAGCTTTTGGAGAACGGTCTGGGCCGTATCGGCGAAATGCTGGCGGACCTGGCGATGTGGTTGGTGGAAAACGAATACGAATCGCTGGATGAACTGCGCGGCAGCTTGAGCCAGATTAACGTATCGGCGCCGGCCGCGTTCGAGCGCGCTAATTACATTCAGGTCGTAAGTTCCTACGGGCCTGGCTATGTGTAATTAGCCACAGCCGATTGCCATAATCGGCATTTGCTCATTACCATTGCCTCCTTTTCTGTTACGGGCGTCCCCGGCCGGAAGCGGTCGGGGACGTCCCGTTTGTGACGGGGCTGGAAACAGAAAAGGCGAAGGGGGCGCAGCCGGCAGGTGTCGCCTGCGCCCCCTTCGCCCTGTCTCTATTCAATTATGTCGGAGCAGAGTGCTACTGACCGAGAGCGAAGCGGTCGACGGCCGGCTCCGTATAGGCCCATTTGCAGCGGCAGCCGAGCAGGTTACACTCGACGGCGGCCGAGCACCGGCGGGCCAGCACGCGGAACGGTTCGGTATCCGGCATCTGGGCGGCCGGGTACGCGCGCCGTTCCAACAGTTCCGCCTCGCGGCCGATAACGTCACACCACTGGGTCTTGATAGGGACCCACTTCTCAAAGGCCACGTCACACCTCCAGACTTTTTCCTCAGCTTAATGGAGGCAACAGGGTGCGAATAGTGTCAGTTGTCACGACATCATCCGATGAATGTAACACACGCGAACGAATGGACGGTATAATAGGCAAGATAAGTTGTCAGGCGTTGTTGAGAGAGAAGGGGATGAACGGCCTCATCCCGCCATCTCAGCAGCTTCCAAAACGATGAACCCCACCATTCTCGTCGTCGAAGACGAAAAGAGCATCCAGCGCGTCGTCCGCACCTACCTGGAAAGCGCCGGTTACCAGGTGCTCTCCACCGATAGCGGCGTGGAGGCGCTGGAGATGGCCGAGGCCCACCGGCCGGACCTGATCGTACTCGACTTGAACCTGCCGGGGATGGACGGCATGGAGGTGGCGGCGCGCCTGCGCCAGAAGTCGGACGTCTACATCTTGATGTTGACGGCGCGCACGGAAGAGCGCGATCGCGTCGCCGGGCTCCAGATCGGGGCCGACGATTACCTGACCAAGCCGTTCAGCCCGCGCGAAATGGTGGCCCGGGTAGAAGCTATCTTGCGCCGCCACCGCGGCGCCGCCCAGGCGAGCAACGCCCGCCATTTCCGCCACCTGAGTATCGACCCCGATCGCCACGAGGCGTGGACGCCGGAGGAGAAAGTGGACCTGACGCCAACAGAGTTCCAGGTGCTGCTGGAACTGGCGGACCACGCCGGCCGCGTTCTCACCCGCGAACAGATTATCGATCGCGTATGGGGGGTCGATTTCTACGGTAACGAGCGCGTGGTCGACGTCTACGTCGGCCAGGTACGACGCAAGCTGGAAGAAGCAACCGGCAAGAAGTTGATCGAGACGGTACGCGGCGTGGGCTACAAATTTACGGACGAACAGAAGTGAGCGGTCTGGGTCCATTCCGCCAGTTGAAGTGGCGTATCGTGGCTGCGCACATGGTCGTGGTCATCGTCGGCGTTACCGTGATCCTGCTCATGGCCCGGGTGACGACCCAGTACCTGGTACCGGCGAGCGTGCAGGCGCGCGTGGCCGACCTGGCGGAGGCCCAGGATCCCGAGGCCGTGGCTCGGGCCACGACGGCACTCCTGGACACCTTTCGCAACTCCATCTTCACGGCCGTGCTCGTGGCCGCCCTGGGGGCCATCGTCGCCGGTCTGATCAGCGGGCTGATGCTGGCGCGCCAGATCCTGCGCCCCTTGCAGGAGATCGCTTCCAGCAGCCAGCGCATCGCCGACGGCCGTTACAGCGAGCGTGTGGCCGTGCCCGGCAGCGACGAACTGGCGGTGGTGGCCACCCACTTCAACCAGATGGCGCAGGCGCTGGAAGAGGTAGAGGAACAGCGGATCCGCCTCATCGGCAACGTGGCCCACGAACTGCGCACGCCGCTCACCGCCCTCTCTGGTTATCTGGAAGGCCTGATGGACGGCCTCTTTCCCAGCGACCCCGAAACGTTCGCCGACATGTACCAGGAAGTGCGCCGCCTGCAACGGCTGGTCGACGACCTTCAGGCCCTCTCCCGCGTGGAGTCCGGCCGGATCTCGCTCAAGGTGGAAGCCTTTGCGCTACGGCCGGTCGTGGAGCGCGTCGTCTCCCAACTGCGCCCCCAGGCCGAATCTAAGGAGCTTCATCTGGCCACCCATTATCCGGACGCCCCGACGGCGGTTTTTGCCGACCGCGATCGCACGGCTCAGGTGCTGGTAAACCTCGTGGGCAACGCCATCCGCTACACGCCGGAAGGGGGCGCGATTACCGTGCGCGTCGAAACAGGGGAGAGGAGCGCGGACGTGCTCGTCAAGGATACGGGGATTGGCATCCCGGCCGAATCGTTGCCCTATCTGTTCGAGCGTTTCTACCGGGTAGATCCCTCCCGCTCGCGGCGCAGCGGCGGCAGCGGCATCGGCCTGACCATCGCCCGCCACCTGGCCTGGGCTATGGGCGGCGACCTGACGGCCAGCAGCCCGGGCAGGGATCAGGGGAGTACGTTTACGCTCACACTCCCGGCGGCCGACCCGGCCGATGAGTGAAGGGAGAAAACGACGTTGCCCCCTTTTCCGGAAACGACTTTGCCGGGAGATTGTCGGTTAAGGGATTCTCAATTCGGATATCAGGATTCGGTCCCCTGGGCAGCACGCCACGGTTCAGAGTCCGGCGTAAAGAGCGGGTCGCCAAATTCCTCGACCCCATACTCAGCGATCATTTCCTGCGCCGGCACGGAGATTAACCAATCAATAAACCGGTTCGCCAGGTCGTTCTGGATGTGCTCCCCTTTATCCGGATTGACGGCGATGACGCCATACGGATTGAAGAGGATGGGATCGCCCTCAACCAGGATCTCCAGCTCGGTTCCTTCCAGCGTGCGCGCCAGATAGGTGGCGCGATCGCTCAGGGTGTAGGCCTGCTGCTCGTCGGACATGGTGAGCACGGCGCCCATCCCCTGCCCGGCCGAGATGTACCAGTCGCCGGACGGTTCTACTCCGGCCTCTTCCCAGATGGCCTTTTCCTTGGTATGCGTGCCCGAGTCGTCGCCGCGGGAAACGAAAGGGGCTTCGGCCTCCGCGATCTGGGCGAAGGCGGCGGCCGCATCTTCCATGCCGGCCACGCCGGCCGGATCGTCGGGCGGACCGACGATCACAAAATCGTTATACATGAGGTCTTCCCGGCGCACGCCGTGGCCGGCCTCCATGAAAGCATCCTCCAACGAGCGGGCGTGTACCATGAGCACGTCGGCGTTGCCGTCCTCACCCAGTTGCAGCGCCTGTCCCGTGCCGACGGCGACGACGTCCACGTCCACGTTGTATTCTTCCTCAAAAGCCGGTAACAGATACTCGAGGAGCCCGGAGTTTTCGGTGCTGGTCGTCGTCGCCAACGTCAGGATAGGGCGTTCGTCGGACGGCGCGGTCGGCTGCTCTTCTGGAGCTGAGGTTGGCTGTTCCTCTACCATCGTTTGTGCCGACTGGCAGGCAGCCAGAAACAGGAAGAGGATGGATAGACAAATCGCCACCGCTCTTGACATTGATGCGTTGGTCACATTGATCATCTTCTGTTCCTCCTATCACGGTTGTCTCCAACGTAATCATCAATAAACCATTTCTCCACGCACGAACGCGCTCGTCCGGGGATCTTGAGGCGACTCGAAAAAGGTCTCGACGTCGGAGACCTCAATCACGTCACCTTCCAAAAGGAAGAGGACGCGCTGGGCCAGGCGGCGCGCCTGAAAGACGTTATGAGTGATGAGGACCTGCGTCACCTCCTCTTCTGTGTTCAATTGCCGAATGATCTCTTCGATGAGGCCCACGTTATAGGGATCCAGGTTGGCCGTCGGTTCGTCCAGCAGCAGCACCTCCGGCTCGAGGACCATGGCCCGGGCCACGGCGACCCGCTGCGCCTCGCCGCCGGAAAGGGTGCGCGCCGGCTGCCTGGCCATCTCCTCCAACCCAACGCGGCGCAGGGCGGCCGCGATCCGCTCGTCGCCGTCGCCATTGCCGCGTAGTTTCAATCCGTACTCGACGTTGGCCCAGACGCTGCGGTTGAGCAGCAACGGCCGCTGGAAGACGGTCGTTACCCGGCGGCGCACGGGGACGGGCATCGCTTCGCCGGGCCGGAAGGTATGGTCGCGGAACGTGATGGCGCCGGTGTCCGGCGGCTCCAGAAAGTTGAGGAGTCGTAAAAGCGTACTCTTGCCGGCGCCGCTGGGACCGACCACCGCCAGGATCTCGCCGCGTCGAATTTGCAGACGTTCGACGGTGAGGACGCGCCGGCCGTCATAAGATTTCGTAACCTGGCGAACGTCGTAAAGCCGTTCCGTCACGTCATTCATGGAGCGTGCGCCCCTGTAAAATGAGCATGAGCGTGTTGATCAAGAAAGCCAGCGTCAGCAGAATCAGACCGAGAGCGATGGCCAGGTCGAAGTTGCCCTTACGCGTCTCCAGGACGATGGCCGTCGTCAAGACGCGAGTACGGTGTTCGATGTTGCCGCCGACCATCATCACAGCGCCCACTTCAGCAATGATGCGGCCGAAGCCGGCGACGATGGCGATGAGGACGCCGATGCGGGCTTCGGCCAGCGTGGTTAGCGCCGCCTGCCAGCGGGTGGCGCCCAGGGCGCGCATCTGCTGGCGCAATTGCGGGTCCACGCTCATGACGGCCGCCATGGTAAATCCGGCGACCAGAGGAAAAGCGATGAGGCTTTGCGCCACGATCATGCCCCCCGGCGTAAAGAGGGCGGGGATGAAGGCGGCGTTGAGCTGTCCCAGCGGCCCACTGCGGGAGAGGAAAAGGTAGACGACGAGACCGGCGACGACCGGCGGAAAGCCCATGCCCGTGTAAAGGAAGGCGATGATCGCCGGGCGGCCGAGAAAGCGGCTTAATCCCAGGTAGAGGCCCAGGGGAATGCCGACCAACGTGCTCAGGAAAAGGGCCGTCCCCGAGACGCGCAGAGAGAGCAGGACGATTTCGATCAGGTCGGGGTCGGCGGCAAAGATGAGGCGGATGGCCTGGACAAGGCCGCTCAGTAACTCCTCGATAATTCACCTCTCAGACCCATCGTTCGTGCCCGGTTTCGGCCGTGTCGTAGCCGCCGAGGGCGTCAACGGCTTCGCGGAAGCGGCGGGATTGAATGACCTTTACCAGCGCGCGGGCGGGCGGCGTGGAACGCACCTGCTCAGACATCACCAACTCATATCGCTCCCGCGCCAGGCCGACAAAGCCAAGCCCGTAGGCGGCGGCCGCGGCGTGGATGCCCAGGCCGGCCGTCGCCTGGCCTTCGTGCACGGCGCGGGCCACGGCTGTGTGCGTGGCTTCCTCCCGCTCGTAACCGGCGATGGTTGCGGGATCAATGTCCAGCGCCTCCAGCCGGGCGTCCAGCCAGACGCGAGTGCCGGACCCGGTCTGCCGGTTGACGAAACGGACGCCGGGCGCGGTCAGCTCGGACAACGCACTCACTTTCTGGGCGTTGTCTGCGGGCAAGATAAGACCCAGGGAGCGGTGGACAAGGGTTACCAGGGCGACGCGGCGACCGGGAAAAAGGCGGCGGACGAAGGGCAGATTGTAGCTGTCACTGGCCGCATCCCACAGGTGAGCGCCGGCGACGTCGGCCTCCCCGCGAGCCAGGGCCATTAGGCCGCCCAGACTGCCGGCGTATTCCACGGAGAGGTGCACGGTTGGCGCCTCCTCCTCCAGCAAACGGCGCAAGAGGTCGACGGCCAGGTCGTGGCTGCCCGCGAAACGAAAGGGAGCTTCTCCGGCCGCCGGACCGTGGCCAGCCGCTTCCGATTGCGACTCCTGCTGCAACGCCTCCCAGCGCGAGACGGCGGCGGAGAGGGCGGCGGCCGCGGCCGGCGGCGTGTGCCCGGCGGAAAGGGCCTCCAGCAAGAATTGCTCGGCGCGGTTGACCAACGCCGCCCACTGCCATTGCGGCCGCTCCGGCTGGAGCAAATTGGGGGCCACATGGGTGCCGCTGCCGCGCCGGGCCGTCACCAGCCCCTCGTCGGCCAGGGCCCGGTAAGCGCGGCTGACCGTCCCCGGCGTGCACTGCCACTGCTCGGCCAGGTCGCGCACGGGCGGCAGCCGGTCACCCGGCCCCAGTTTGCCGGCCGCGATGCGCCGCCGTAACGATTCTGCAATTTCCTGGTAGAGAAAGGTGTTGGTATCAGCCATTATTGTATCACTTGTATTACTACAATCATAACAATCTGCCGCCGGAATGCAATTGACGTTCGACACGGCATTGAGGGTGACGTTCCTCGTGCAGCAGTGTGAGCGACCCTTACCAAACCCTTACACGATTCTTGCCCCCTTTTTACGTATCAGGCGTACACTAAGGATGGGAAAATGTATGAATCAATCCGGGCGAATGAACCCGGTGATAGGGAGAGAGACAGAGATTATGAACAACAACGGAACCCCGAACGCCGCCAACGGCCGTTCGGGCAAAGACCGGGCCCACTTCGAGGAGGCCCACTTCGAGGAGGCCCACTTCGAGGAGGCCCACTTCGAGGAGGCCCACTTCGAGGAGGCCCACTTCGAGGGGAACCAGTACGACGTGATCATTATCGGCGGCGGGCCGGCAGGGACGTCGGCGGCCATTTACACCGCTCGTGCGGACCTGCGCACGCTGGTCATCGACAAGGGCCTGACGGCCGGCGCCCTGGGCCTGACGACCAAGATCAGCAATTATCCCGGCGTGCCCGGCCCGGTTACCGGAGCCGAACTGGTCGAGACGATGCGCGAGCAGGCGGAAGCGTTCGGCGCCCATTTTCTGACTGACAAAGTGGTGGGCGTGAACGTCAAGAGCGATCCGAAGATGGTGATCGCCGGCACGCACACCTACACCGCTCAGACGCTGATTCTGGCCACCGGCTCTATGGGACGCACCGGCTCCGTGCCCGGCGAGGAGGAATATCTGGGACGCGGCGTCAGCTACTGCGCCACATGCGACGGCGCTTTTTTCCGCGATCAGCCAGTGGCCGTTGTCGGCAATAACGACGAGGCGCTGGAAGAAGCCCTCTTCCTGACGAAATTTGCCGAGAAGGTCCACGTGATCTCACCCACCCCTAGCCTGAAAGCGCGAGCGCCGATCGCGGAGGAGGTGCAGTCCCACCCGAAGATAGTGATGCAACTAGGGGCGCGCCTGAAGGGGATCGTGGGCAACGGCACCGTCAACGGTGTACGTATCCATCCTCGGGGCGGCGATGAGACGACGCTGCCGGTGAACGGGGCGTTTCTCTACCTGCAAGGCGGCAAGCCCATCACCGATTATCTGATGGAGCAACTGGAGACAGAAGACGGCGGCTGCCTGACGGTAGACGCAGAGATGCAGACGACGATACCCGGCGTTTACGCCGTGGGAGACCTGCTCTGCGACCACATCAAGCAGGCCGTCATCGCCGCGGCCGACGGCGTGACGGCGGCAATAGCCGCCGACAAGTACGTCCACGGCCGCCGCGAACTACGAACGGACTGGAAATAAGGCAATCATGGCTTACGATGCCGTCGTTTTCGCCGCCCACCCAGACGATGCCGAAGTGCAAATGGGGGGCACGATTGCCAAATTGACCGAGCAGGGGATGGCCGTACTCATTGTCAACCTCTGTGATGGCGAGCCGGCCGATTACGCGGAAGCGGGCGTGCGCGCCGAGCACGCGCAGCGGGCGGCGTCCATTCTCGGCGCTGATTGCCTCATCCTGGACGAACAAGATCGTTTCATCGAAGACAGCATTCCCCTGCGGCTGGAGCTGGCGCAACTGATTCGCCGGCACCGGCCGCAGTGGGTGTTCGGCACGGCCGAGGCGTGCGTGCATCCAGACCACGCGGCCGTGGAACCGCTGGTGACGGCCGCCGTCTTCTACGCGCGCCTGAAGAAGTGGGAGCAGGTGCCCGGCGGCGAGGCGCTGGCGGAGACGGAACCGTGGGAAGTCGGCCGCCTCTTCTTTCCGCATTGCAAGATGGAACCGGCATGGGGCGGCGATTTCAGCTTCGCCGTGGATGTCAGCGACACGTACGAGAAGAAGCAAGAGGCGCTCGACGTCTACCGCTCGATCTTCTCGGTGGAAACGGGGGACCGGCTCCTCGACCTATACGAAGCGGAAGATATGTACATGGGACGCCGGCTGGGCGTAGCCTACGCCGAAGTGTTCAAGGCCCACAGCCCCCTCCTAGTGGACGATCTGACGATGTTCAGGCCGGGCCTGCACGGATAAGCCGGCCTTCTGCCCGTCAAACTTCCCGGAAACTTCTTTCTTAGCCGGTAGGGAGCGGGCCCACAGCATAATGACGGGTACCTTTCCGGGCAACGGGCGCTTTTCCGGGATACCCCTTACTCCTCGCTTAGCGTTTCCTCGATGCGGCGCTCCAGCCGATCCAAGTCCCAATCCCCCTGCTGCTGGACGATGGTGCGCAGCATGGGGTCGATGTCGCGCACCGTCTCCAGGATGTCGACGAGCAACTCGTACTGCTCGGCCGCCCGGGTCACTTCGCGCGACGTTTCCACCATGTCGCGCAAAATGGTGCCCTCGGCGCGCGAAGCGACGATGGGTTGGGGAGCACCTTCGACGAAGACGCGGGTGCGTCGGCCGGGCCCCCTCCCCTCCTCCTCCTCAATCGGCTCCAGCCCAATAATCTTGTCGGAACGGAAATATTTGCCGTATCCCAGGGGGACCATCTGACCAGTGGCGACTTGCATGGGAAGCTCCTTGTTGAATGTTGGACAATTTCGCAAATTGCCCTACAAATTCGGATCAGGTCTTGGTCACGAAAAGCCGTTCGAAGACGCGAGATAACGCTTGAATGGGGCCGAAGAGCCATTGCCAGCGGGAGACAGGGGGAAAGCGGTCGTCCTGCTCGTTAGCAAAGGAGCGGGACATGAACCGGCTGAAACCGTATGCTTCTTCGGCGACGTCCATGATCTTGACAGTGGCCGGCCGGATGTTGGTCCACGGCTGCCAGGGCGCCATGTCGCCGTGACGCGTGATGGTAATGGTGCCCCAGCGGCGGATGGCTTCCTGGATGACGTAATTGTCGAAGGGGTCAACGCCCATCTTCTCTCCCTGCACCCAATCCAGCGCGTAGACGTTGTCACTGGCGAAGATGGTGCGCGTATGGTTCGGCTTGGCGTCGCGCACGTGGCCGCTAAAGCCGTCGCCGCTGACCCAGGCGTCGAGGAAGCCGAAGTGAACGGGGAATGCGTCGACGATCAGGATACAACACTCGAAGAACTCGCGGTTCCGACCGTGATAATGCTTCATCTTGTCCCATTCGGGAAGACAGCCGTAGACGTTTTTCAGGCAGCCGGTGTAGTAACATTGCCAGTGGGATTTATTCTTGGCGAAGGAGATGCGATAGTCGGCGTCGTGCCAGGCACGGCCGGCCGTATGCGGGCCGAGCACGCCGCCATAATCGAAGGGGACGGTGTCTTCCGATAGATCTTCGATACGGTAGCCGCCACCCTCGTCATAGCCGACCATCTGGGCCACGGCGCGCACCGAGCGCCCCTCGTAAGAGTAGTCGTAGACGTTGCGCGATTCGACCACGACGAAATCGCCAAAGCCTCGCTCGCGCAGTCGCTCGAACAGGTATTCCACAAGCTCCGGGTCGGTGTAGACGGGATTAGGGTCGAGGCGGAGGGAGGCCGTCATGATGTTGGGTTTGACGGCGATGGTGAACGCTTCTCGAACTTTCCCGCTCTCCTGGAAAGCGGCTTCTATGTTGTCGAGGAAGCCAGAGGCATCTATTGCCCGCTGCAACGCCTCGAATTTGTCGGCGCCCGTCTCCAGGTAGACGGTCGCATCTCGCGAGTAGATGGGATGGGGGATCGGTTCGTTCATGTTCGCCTCATGTGGGAAGTATAAAGTGTGGGAAGCCAGAATTCAACCCCGCGTTGACTTTAGCGGGCAACTCATGCAAGATAGGCTGTATCTAGCTGGAGATCACAGGAGGAACTTAATGAAGAAAGGAAATGCTTTGTGAAAGGATTGAAGGATAAGAACGTCATCGTCACCGGGGGAACGTCGGGCATCGGGCAGGCCATTGCCGTGCGCATGGCGGCCGAAGGCGCCCACGTGGCCATCAACTACCGCCGCCACCCGGAAGAAGCGGCGGAAACGGACGAGATGGTACACGAGGCACTGGAGGAATCAGTACGCGGTATCCAGAATCACGGCGTCAACCACATTCTCGTGCAGGCCGACGTGACCAGCGAAAAGGACATCAAGGAAATGTTTGCAGAGACGATCGCCAGGCTGGGAGGGGTCGACGCGCTGGTCAACAACGCCGGCATCCAGATCCGGGCGGCTTCTCACGAGATGACGGCCGAGCAGTTCGACCGTGTGTTGCGCGTCAACCTGCGCGGCGCCTATCTCGCCGCGCGCGAAGCGATTCGCCACTTCCTGGCGGAAGAGAAAGCGGGCGCGATCGTCAACGTCTCCAGCGTACACCAGCTTATACCCAAGCCAGAATACGTTGGTTACGCCGTGAGCAAGGGCGGAATGGAGAACCTGACGCAGACGCTGGCCCTGGAGTACGCCGGCCGGGGCATTCGCGTCAACGGCGTCGGCCCCGGGGCCACCATCACCCCCATTAATCGCTCCTGGGTCGACGATCCCGAGAAGAAGGAGATGGTCGAGTCGCACATCCCTATGGGCCGGGCCGGCACGGCCGAGGAGATGGCCGCGATCACGGCGTTCCTTTGCTCCGACGAGGCCGCCTATATGACGGGACAGACCCTATTCGTAGACGGCGGGCTCACCCTTTACCCTGATTTTAGAACCCCCTGGTCGTCAGAGTGAGCACTGTGCAGCTGCCAACATATTCCGGGGATCTGCCCTACCTGACCACGGAACAGATGAGAGAAGTGGACCGGGCAATGGTCGAAGATGTCGGCATCGAACTGATCCAGATGATGGAAAACGCCGGCCGCTCTCTTGCCCACCTGGCCCGCGCCCGATTCTGCGGCGGCGATCCGCGAGGAAAGCGCATCGTCGTCCTCGCCGGCACCGGGGGCAACGGCGGCGGCGCTCTGGTCTGTGCCCGGCGGCTACACAACTACGGGGCGACCGTGGACGTGCACGTAACCCTAGCCGACGAGGCATTTTCGCCAGTTCCCGCACACCAGTTGCGCATCGTGCGCCGCATGGGAGTACCTGTAGCCATGGGTGCGCCG
>JAWVYQ010000079.1:0-16478 GCA_033722615.1 Promineifilaceae bacterium (SeqCode) | reverse complement strand
TCGGGAGCCCGCCGCTCGTAGAACTCGCGCTCTTCCGCTTCGGCCGCCTGCCGAATCTGGCGCTTGACGGCGGGGTCACTGACGACGACAAAGGTCCACGGCTGCAAGTTGGCGCCGTTGGGGGCCGTGCCCGCCGTACGCAAACATTGTTTCACGACGTCCAAGGGCACCGGCCGGTCGGAGAAGTGGCGCACCGTGCGCCGGCTGCGCATCGCTGCGTAGAATTCGGCCGCCCGCTCGCGCATTTCCTCGGCCGGATATTCCTGAAATTGAAGGGGGATGAATCGCTTTTCTTCCATTTGCCAACCTCCCTGAGTTCACCGGGTCTATCGCCGTGAAGGTCCACTGGCGCCCTGTTATACTGTCTCCCTGAAAGAAACGGCAAACGACCGCGCAATAGAGAAATGGTGACCAGAAGCGTCAGTCGCCGTGGGATCCCTAAATGTAGACCTGTTCCTCGGGGTATTGGACCAGGCCACGAGGCTGGGCCGTTCGTTGGGCAATGGCCACGACGAGGGTTACAGCACCCAGCCGGCCCCAGAACATCATCAGGATGATGACCAGCCGGCCGAACGTATTCAGATCGTCAGTGATCCCCAGGGAAAGGCCAACGGTGGCGAAGGCGGAAACGACTTCGAAGACCACGGTGTTCATCGGCAGGTCGTGGGTGAGCAGGATCAGCCAGGAGGCGAAGAAGGCAACGATGACGCTGATGGTCAGGATGGCGCCCGCGCGGCGCACGGTGCCAGTGGCGATGGTGCGCCCCGCTATCTGCACGTGCGGCTGGCCCCGAGCGTATCCCCACAGGGCAAGTAACAGCACGATAAAGGTGCCAGTGGTAATGCCGCCGCCCATAGAGGCCGGGGCGGTGCCCACGAACATCAGAGCCGTTACCAGCAACTGGCTCTCCGGCACCAGGTTGTCGAAATCTTCGAAGCCGGGGAAGCCGGCCGTGCGCGTGGAAACGGACTGGAACCAGGTGTGGACCAGTTGTTGTTCCAGAGGATCGCCGTGCAGCACGCCGCCCGGCCGCGTCTCCGGAATGAAGAGGCCGAACCAGCCCACGATGACGAGTGCGGTGACTGCCCCCAGCGTCAGCCGCGTGTGCAGCCCCAGCCGGCGCCCACCCTCGCGTCGCAGCAGGTCGGCAAACACGGGAATACCCAGCCCGCCGGCGAAAATGAGCGTTCCCATGATCAGCAGCGAGAAGGTGTCGCCGGGAACGCCCCGCGGATAGCGGGCGAGGCCCGCGAAGAGGTCAAAGCCGGCGTTGCAGAACGCAGTGACGGCGTGGAAGACGGCGTAGAAAAGGACGTCGTCGGCGGGCACGACGTCGGCCAGTCGCCAGTGCAGGTAAAGGAGGAGGGCACCCAAGCCCTCGATAACGAGGATGCCGTAGAACACATTCCGCGCCAGGCTCAAGACGGCTCCCGGCCTGTCCAGCCCCAGGCTCTCGGAAAGGGCCAGCCGGTCGGCCAACGCGACCGGACGGCGGGCTAACCGCAAAGCCAGCGCCAGCCCAAACATGGCGCCCACACCCCCGGCCTGCACCAGGAGAAGGACGACGAGCTGGCCCCAACGGCTTAGGTCGACGCTGGTCGTGACCACTGTCAGGCCGGTGACGGTCACGGCCGAGGTAGAGGTAAAGAGTGCCTCCATCAACGTCAGCGGACGGCCGCTGCTTGTCCCTGGCAACATCAGCAAAAGCGTACCTAGCAAGACGAGGCCCAACAGGCCCAGCACCAGGCGCAGGGGGGGAGGTAACTGGCTACGCCGCTCAGCAGGCGAACTCTGTACAAGCTCGCCGACAGCGCGCCGCGTCGGCAACCGGTCGCCCTTGCTCATGAGAGGTTGCTGAAGGTCACCAGGGCGTCGTTTTCGCCCAGGATCACCAGAAGATCGTCCTCAAGTAACACGGTATCCGCCGTGGGCGAAACAAGGAGTTGCTCGCCGCGCTTAATCACCAGCACGGTGACACCCATCCGCCGCCGCAGGTCAAGCTGGGCCAGGCTCTGCCAGGCCAGCGAGGAGGGAACGCGCACTTCGGCCACGCTGTGATCAGGCCCCAGGTGGACGCGCTCCAAAACGGCCGGGGCAATCAATTCCTCGGCTAGCCGCCGGCCGGCGTCGTGTTCGGGCAACACCACCCGGTCCGCACCCACGCGTAACAGGATCTCCCGCTGCCGGCTCGTGACCGCCTTGCTGATCACGTGACGGACGCCGAGGCTCTTCAAGGCCGACGTGACCAGCAGGTTGCTTTCAAAGTCGACGCCGATGGCTACGACAACCATGTCGAAAGCGGTGATGTTGACTTCCTGCAGGGCCTCTTCGTCGGTAGCGTCGCAGGAGACGGCGTATGTGATGTCGGCCGAAATGCGTTGGACGATGACGGGATCGGCATCGATGCCCAGCACGCTATGGCCATCTTCCATAAGGGCCAGGGCCAGGCTCGTGCCGAAGCGACCGAGGCCAATCACGGCAAACTCGGCATCCGACCTCTGAGAACGGAATTTCACTGGTCCTCCGTGTGAGATTGATTTCCGGGAGGCTCGGCGGGAGACGTGGACAGCGAGAGTCTAAGCGCCTGCCCCCGGAGATCTTATAGGATGAAAACGCTCGTAATGTGATTTTCGTCCGCTCACTGTTATACTTCTTCCCCAAAGAAAATGGCAAACGGAGGTTCTCGTGCACGTTGCTCTGCTGGCCAACCTGAAGAAAAACGCGCCCACCTGGAACGGTATCGCAGCCGATCGCTGGGACGATCTGGATTCCGAAGAAACGATTGAAGCGATCAGCGACGCCCTACGTTCGGGAGGACATAAGGTCACGTTCCTGGAAGGGAATCTGGATTTGGTCCGGTTGTTACCGCGGGTGCAACCCGACATCTGCTTCAACATTTGCGAGGGTCACTTTGGCGACAGCCGTGAGGCCCACGTCCCCACCATTCTGGAGATGCTGCGCCTGCCTTACACCGGCTCGCGCGTGCTGACGCTCGCGCTGACTCTGGACAAGCCAATGACCAAGCGGGTGTTAGCTTACCACGGGCTGCCCACACCGGCATTCCAGGTCTTTGAACGGATTAACGAGGCCCTGGACGAGGAGATGGCGTTCCCCCTGTTCGTCAAGCCCAGCCGGGAGGGCACGGGCATGGGGGTCAGCGCGGAGTCGATTGTGCGCGACCAGGCACAGTTGCGACAGCAGCTTCGCCGCCTTTTTGAACGGTACGAACAGCCGGTGCTGGTGGAGCAGTATATCGAGGGACGGGAGATTACGGTCGGCGTGGTGGGCAATCTGACGGGGCCTGTGGCCTGGCGGCTACCGGAGGATGAGGAAGCGCCCCGGGTTTCCCGGGGGCTACAATTTCTGCCGCCGCTGGAGATCGACCTGGACCGCTATGAGACAGAGGGAGGGGTCTATACGAGCCGCATTAAGACAGAACTAGTGCACGATTTCTACTGGACGTGCCCGGCTCCGCTGGATGAGGAAGTGATAGAAGAGCTAAACTGGCTGACGGCCGCTACGTTCCGCATTACGGGCTGCCAGGACGTGGCGCGCGTCGATTTCCGGCTGAACGCACACGAGGACGACCGGCCGATGATCCTGGAGATCAACCCCCTTCCCGGGCTGAACCCAGAGTACTCGGATCTGTGCATCGAGGCGCGGGCGGCCGGGTGGACGTATGATCAGTTGGTCAACCGTATTCTGGATGAGGCCGTGGAGCGAGAGGGGTTGCTGGCACGGTAAACCCTCCTCCCTGAGCTTAGCCCAACCGCCCAAGCAAGTGGCGAATTTCCCGGACAAAATCGCCCGGGCTGAGCACGGAAACTGCTGGATCACCGGGCTCGTAGTCGCGAACGTTAAAAGTGACAAGCCACGGGCACCCTTCACGCAGGGCGGCGACCAGGATGCGGAGGTCTTTTACGTTCGCCTTAGCGGTTTGGCTCTGCAGGTCCGCCGAAGCCGGATCGGGCACGATCTGAAGGCAGCGCTGGACCAACATCTGAAAAGCAGGGAGCGCCTGGGGCAGCCTGGCCCGCGGACAGCGTTACTCCTCTTCAGCACGGCCGGGGCGGTATTCGGCCAGTTCCCGCTCTAAGTGCGCGCGGCGGTCCGCCAGGCGCCGGCGTTCCCACCAGGCAAGGGCAACGCCGGCCGTCGTAAAAATGCAATAAAGGGGAATGTATAGAGATGGCGGCGCGGCCTGCGCCAGGAGAATGAACAGGATGACGAGGCCAACAACAATCAACAAAAATCTCATCTTATCAAGGATTTTGCCCCTCTATTTCGAGAGAAGGGACGTTTCAGGCCCATAGCTCGCGCAGGTTACCCCACATCAGGTAGGCGCCGGCCGTCACCACAGCGGCGACGACGATCTCCCAGAAGAATTCGTAGAGGAGGACCAGGGAGGCGATAACGGAAAGGGTGACGGTCAGGCCGGTGATGAGAGCGGGTAACTGGCGGCGGAATCCGGCTTCCACGAAAAAGAAGACGGCGACCAGCAACGCCAGCCCATAGAGCAGGTATTCCGGCGCGAAAAGGAAAAGGAGGACAAAGGTGATGAGCCCCACGCTGATGCTCACGGCCGCCCAGACCTCCGCGAAGCGGGCGAAGCGCAAACTGACGTCGCTGGCCGGCCGGTGAGGGCGCGTGATGTGAGCGCGCAGTGGGCCGCGCAGCCCGGCACGCAGACGGCCGGCGTAAAGGTCCAGGGCGCGCAGCAGGGATTCGTTTTCGGTCAGCTCGGCACGGAGGCCATCGAGCTCCTCGGCCAGGGCGTCGATCTGCTGCTGGCGCTCCGCAAACGGTCGTTGCAGGTGGGGCCGGCCGCGCATGGCCCGTGCCTCGATCCCCAACTCGACCAACGCCTCGCTCTTCTCCTCGATCGCCTCCTCCAGCTCTTGACGGCGAACGTCAACTTCTGCCCGCCGGGCCAAGACGTGGCGCAGCGCCTCGTCGGGAGGCGGCACTTTATCCAGACCGGCCCACCCAAGCGGATCGTACCAGGAACGGCGCACGGTACCGTCGCGGTTATAGCGAGGCCCGGCCGGCGCATTTTCGCCGGAAAAGGGATCGCGAGCATAGAGGCCCCACAACCCACGATAGTAACGGGCCCAGTCGGGAGCCGGGCTTAGCAGGCCCGGCCGGCCCCACTGCCGCTCCTGCCCCGGTCCGATGGCCACGCCATCACCACGAGCGTAGTCGACGAAGGGAATGCGAAAAAGGTTAAAGCTGGCGTCTGCCTCTTCGTCCGGCCCCTCGCCGTCGGCCGCCCGGTAGCGGTGTAACGTGCGCCGCAGGAATAGTTCCAGCCGGTCGCCAGCCTGGACCAGCGGGGCCAGAAACGGTAGCTCCAGCTCGGCCAGATATTCGCCCGGCCGGTAGTAGTTGGCGTGGGAGCCGGCCCCGGCGTAGATGACGGGGTGTTCGCCCACCGTCTCCAACTCGGGATCGTCCCAGCGACGACGCAGGTCATCTCCCTCAAAATCGTGCGAAGCGTAAGCCACCCACTCCGGTCGCACGGAACCGTCGGCTTCTGACTCAGAAAGGTACACGGTCACCATCTCCCAATCGCCCTCGTGGTCATTGGCCCCGAAAAAGCCCGATCGCCAGTTATTGAAGGGATAGAAAAACCAGTATTGGAGGACGATCCAGCCGTTCTGGCGCACCACACGACCGTAGTAGCGATAATGGGCCTCGTCGGCCATGATCCGCCGGTATTCGAGAGCAGCAGCGGCGGCCGTATCGCCGGGCACCCGCCCGCGGGCCAGCAAGGAAAGCTGGAAAAGGGCGTCGACGAAACGGGAGCTGTAGCCAACGCGCGCCAGACGCCCGCGGCCGGCGCGAAATTGCTCTCGCCCGTCGCGACGCTTCAGGCCCTCCTGCAGATTCTGCAGGCGATAGGCAGCCAGTTCCGCCAGATTGAGGGGCGTGATGAACTTGAGGAAGTGGATGGCGCCGAAACCGGCAAGACGCGGTTCGGCCAGGGTCTCGGGCGTGAGTTCGCCCTCGGGCACCAGACATCGGGGTTCTCCGCCGGGAAACTGTTGCCAGAGACTGCACCGCTCTAAATAAGGCTCCACGTCCATGGGGAAGAACTCCTCGCCCCGCGTATATCGTATGATTGGTTCGAAGCGCCGCAGGAGGGCTTCCTTTTGTACCCGCTCGCTCATCCGGTTTGTTCCTCGCCGGGCTGGGCGCGAAAGATGGCGGGGACCTCAGCGTAATTTAGATAAAGGACCATGATAAGGGCGTAAACCATCATCCCGTAAATGAGCAGGTCCTGCGGCCGGTAGCGAAAGTAAAAGAGGAGGGTGACGAGGAGGCTGAGGCCCTGGACGAGCATGGCGACGACCCAGGCGCCCGGCCGCAGGCGCAAGAAACCGGTGGCGGCCGCGAGGGCCAGCACGCCCAGGGGAGGCAGCGTCGCGTAGAAGGAACTTTCGGTGAGAATGTCCCAGAGACCAGCCGTGAGGTCGACGCTGAAGAGGCCAACGAGGACGAGGCCCAGACCCTGAACGACGAGCAAGAGGGTGAGGGCTTTGACCGGCCACGGTCGCCCGTCTCTTTGGCCTGGCGGGCGGTGCGCGCCGCGAGGGCGCGGTCGGGCGGCCGCCCGATCGTGTATCCCGACCATTTCCGTGTCTCGCTCTCTACTCATGGTGCGAAAATAATACTGTCTGCGTCTTGAGTTAGCAACCGGGCGATCTTACACGCCATGTCATCGGCCGCGCCGCTCGAAGGGTCAAGGCATCTCGTTGCATACAGCGCCGCGTTCTCCATAATAAGAGGTAAGAGTAGATGGTTACAAGGAGGAATCATGGACGAGCGCATAGGCTTTATTGGATTAGGCATCATGGGGCAGGGAATGGCCCACAATTTGCTCAAGGCTGGCTTCGATCTGACGGTATGGAACCGCACCCGGAGCAAGATGGACGAGTTTCTAGAGGCAGGGGCTGCGGGTGCTGAGAGCCCGGCCGACCTGGCCCGCACATGTCAAATCATTATTACCTGCGTCAGCGACACGCCGGACGTGGAGGCGGTCATTCTCGGTGACGAGGGCGTCATCCACGGCGTGCAGGAGGGCGCGCTGGTCGTCGATTGCAGCACCATTAGCCCGCAGGTGACACAGCACATCGCCGGCCGCCTGGCGGAAAAGGGAGCGCATATGCTGGACGCGCCGATCAGCGGCGGCAGCGAGGGAGCAGCTGAGGGGACCTTGAGCATCATGGTCGGCGGCGACGGCGCGCAGGTGGAACGAGCAATGCCGGTGCTGGAAGCGATGGGCAAGACGATTACGCACGTGGGCGACACCGGTGCCGGACAGACGGTCAAGCTGGTTAACCAGATCCTGGTGGTCAGCAATATGCTTGGCGTCGCCGAGGCCCTCCTCTTCGCGCAGGCAGGGGGATTGGATCTGGCGAAGGCGTTGCAGGCGGTGAGCCAGGGCGCGGCCGGAAGCTGGATGTTGAGCAATCGCGGCCCGCAGGTACTGGAACGGGATTGGCGGCCGGGATTTACCATCGACCTGCAGCAGAAAGACCTGCGCCTCGTGCTCGAAGCAGCCGACGAGATGGGAACGCCGGCCGTGGCCACCGGTCTCATCTTCCAGCTCTACCGCACGCTGCAACAGGCGGGCCTGGGCCACGAAGGCAACCACGCGCTGGTCAAGGCGCTGGAGAACCTGGCGGGCTTCAAGGTTGCAGCGTAAAGAGATGGCGCCGAGAGGTCGGTGCCGGACAGGTAGGCCAGCGCGCCAGGGAACGCCCCTTGCCTCTTCTTCCGCGTTGTAGAAGTCAAGGCAGGCGGCCGACGTAACGGGCGCGGGGGCGGATCATGGTCCCGGCTTCGATTTGCTCCAGGGCGTGGCCGATCCAGCCGATAGTCCGGCCGATAGCAAAGAGGGCCAGCGCGCTGCCCGATGGTAATCCCAGGGCGCCGGCGGCGGCGACGAGGCCGAAATCGACGGTCGGCCGCTGCCCCAGAAGATCCTTCGCGGCGGCTGCGACGGCGGTAGCCAGAGCCACGGCAGGAGATCGGGGACGTCGCCCGCGCGCCATTTCCAGCAGCAGGCGGCCGCGGGGATCCCCGTCCGGATAGAGGCGATGACCAAAGCCGGGCACCGGTTCGCCGCGCTGAAGACGGGCGGCGAGAGCGGTCGGCGCCTGTTCTGGCTCCCCGACTTCCCGTAACAGGGCTTCCACGCGTTCGGTATGTCCGCCGTGGCGGCTGCCGCGCAGGGCGGCCAACCCCGCCTGCACGACGCCATAAGGTGTGCCCCCGGCCGAGGCCACACAGCGGGCGGTAAAGGATGAGACGTTTAATTCGTGGTCGGCGCAGAGGATGAGGGCGGCGTTGAGCAAAGGGACCGCGTCATCGGGCAGAGACCAGGAGTGCCGCAACACCTCCACCAACCCGTCGCCGGCCATCCCCTCCCCCGAACCAGCGGCCTGCACCAGCAGCCAGAGAATGCGCCCGGCGGCGCTGACGACGGCGGGGGAGCGCAGGTCGAAAGCAGCCAGATCACCGGCCGCCGCCAGGGGCAACACGACCTGGAAACGCTCGACGACTGAAAGGTCGGGCCGGGCCACGTGCGGCACCGGCGGACGCTCGACCTGAGTCAGCGGCCCCGCGTCCAGATTGCCCGTCCAGATGAGGCCGGCCACTTCTTCCGCGCTCCGCTCCTGCGCCAGGCCCAGGACGTCCCGGCCGCGATAGTAAAGGCGGCCGTCGTCGATGAGGGTGATGGCCGATTCGAGGACGGGTGCGCCGAAATGGAGGGCATCCTGGGCGGCGGCCTCTGGATCGAGCCGTTGCTCCTTGCGTCGCTGGAGGCGGCGCACATCTTCCGCGCGGTAGCGGTGGCGGCGACTGCCCTTGGCGGCCGGCTCGGAACGAACGAGCCCGCGACTGACGTAAGCGTAGAGGGTGGCCCGGCTGACGCCTAAACGCTCGGCGGCCTCTTCGGCCATCAGATACTGTTTCTCCTTCATGGGGAGCCTCCTCCAAATCGAACGACCAGCTCTCTTAAGACGAGTCACGTCGGGGACAAAGCCGGCCGACTGTAAAAAGCCTCGCCGCCCCAGTATGTCCATTTGTATTGATTAATAAATCAATATTGACGATATTATATCCTATTTGTAAGATAGATACCAATGACACGCAAAGAGCGACAGAGCCTTGCGCAGAGTTGAACGGATACCGGTCGCGGGCAAGGCATCATAGGGAATCGTACAGAGATTAAGAGGAGTCGATTGTTATGACTACACGAATGGATAATGGCGAGCACAATCATAATGAGTACAAATCTGGGCTGGAGGGCGTGGTTGCCGCTGAGACCCGGTTAAGTCACGTCGACGGCCAGCGCGGAGAACTATTCATTGCCGGTTTTCCCGTGGACGTTTTAGCCACTCGAGCCGGGTACGAAGAAACAGCCTACCTTTTGTGGCACGGCGAGTTGCCCACCTCCGAACAGTTACACACTTTCCGCGAGGCGCTGGCTTCCCGGCGAGAGCTACCATCGATCACGCTGGCCCTCTTGCGCGAGGCGGCCGTGCGCGAGATCGGGGCGATGGACGCCCTGCGCATGGCGGCAGGCACCCTCAACCTGGCGGCCGGCGACGAGCCCGGCCTGGACCTGGTGGCCCGCTTCCCGACGATGGTCGCTGCCTACGCACGCCTGCGCGAGGGCGAGGAGCCGGTGGCGCCCCGCGCCGATCTGGGGCAGGCGGCCAACTACCTGACCATGCTTCGCGGCACGCCCCCCACCCGCGTACAGGCACGCAGCCTTGAGCGCTACCTGATCACTGTCAGCGACCACGGTCTCAATGCCTCAACCTTCGCGGCGCGGACCATCATCTCCACCGACTCGGACCTGGTCTCGGCTGTGGTGGGCGCCATCGGAGCGTTGAAGGGACCAAAGCACGGGGGGGCACCGGGCCCGGCTCTGGACACAGTGCTGGCCATCGGCCACCCAGAGATAGCCGAGCCGCATCTGCGGGCCAAGCTAGAGAGAGGCGAGCGGCTGATGGGCTTCGGCCACCGCGTCTACAAAGTCCGCGACCCGCGAGCAGAAGTCCTGGCAGCGGCCGCCGAACGCCTGTATACGAGTGGCAACGCCATCCGCGGGGATATGGAACTGTACCGGCTGGCGAAGGCGGTGGAAGAGACGGCCGTCGCTTTGCTCGAGGAGTACAAACCCGGCCGCAACCTGCAAACTAACGTCGAATTTTACACCGCTCTCCTCCTACACGGCCTGGGCCTGGACGCCGACCTTTTCAGTCCAACCTTCGCCATCGGCCGCCTGCCCGGCTGGATCGGCCATTGTCTGGAACAACAACGAGAGGGACGCCTGATCCGGCCGCAGTCCCACTATACGGGAGAACGCGGCCGGGAGTGGATGCCATTGGAGGCCAGATCGAGGGCCGAAGCGTAAGTCGTCCTTCCCAATTTCAGCCGTTCCCTCGGCCCGCATTAAACGATTGCGGTGAAAAAGCGCGGTGTCCCGGCGAATCGGTGGACAGAGATAACCTTCCTCGCTTATCATTCTCCCTAAAGGACGAGCGCGACACGCCGCGCTCCCTTATTCAACCAATAAGGCAAGGGTAGGATATGCAGGCTTTCGAAGTCGAAACGTTGCTGCAGCAGCAGCGAGCAAAGGCGAGCGACCTTTACATGGAGTTCTTGCGCCGGCCGTCCATGAGCATGGGTATCTACACGTTACCGGCCGGAGCCCACGACCCACAAGAACCCCATGAGCAAGACGAAGTCTACTACGTGTTAGCCGGGCGAGCGACGCTGGAAGTGCAGGGTGAGGAGCAGCCGGTACAAAGTGGCAGCATCGTGTACGTTCCGGCCTACGCCGTCCACCGCTTCCATTCGATTGAAGAAGAGTTGACGGTGCTGGTCTTTTTCGCTCCGGCCGAAACCCCATGACCTAGGAGCACAGCGCTACCAACCAGCAGAGAGGATGTATATGCCCAAGGATCACGCCGCCCTTCCCCGCACACACGTACGCCGCAGCGACCGCGCCGTCGAAGACGACGATTGGATCCGGGCCACGTTGCGTGGCGCGGCCTACGGCCACCTGGCTACCGTGCACGAGGACCAGCCGTTTATCAACAGCAACCTGTTCGTCTACGACGAGAACGCCAACATCATTTATATGCACACGGCGCGCTACGGCCGCACGCGGGCCAACGTCGAGCGCGAGGAGAAGGTGTGTTTCACTGTCAGCGAGATGGGCCGCCTGCTGCCGGCCGACGTGGCCCTGGAGTTCAGCGTCGAGTACCGCAGCGTCGTCGTCTTCGGCCGGGCGTCCATCGTGGAGGAAGAAGCCGAAGCCACCCGCGCCCTCCAGCAACTTCTGGACAAATATTTCCCCCATCTGGAACCCGGCCGAGATTACCGGCCGCCGGTCCCCGAGGAATTAAAGCGTACGAGCGTCTACCGCATCGCCATCGACGACTGGAGCGGCAAAAAGAAAGAGGTGGAAGCGTTTCCCGGCGCTTTTACCTATGGCGATTTTCCGGAAGCCGGATAGTATCGGGAATCAGGATGAGTGCGGAGAAGGTGTGGATAGGTTCCATGGAGCATGAGCGATTGGGCCCGCTGTGGGTTGCCATGACAACGTGGGGAGTGGCGGCCGTGCGCATGCGGGCCGCCGCCAGCGAAATCGGCGCCGCCTTCCCCGAGGGCGAGGTCGTCCACGATCCTCAACGCACCGCCCCTGCCCTGACTCAGATCGCAGAATATCTCCGGGGAGAGCGCCGTGCCTTTGACTTGCCCATCGATTGGTCCGTCCTGACCCCTTTCCAGGAAGACGTTCTGCGGCTGGTGGCTGCCATTCCCTACGGGCAGACGCGCACGTACCAGCAGATCGCGGACGAGTTAGGGAACTCCGGCGCAGCGCGGGCCGTGGGCCGGGCCAACGCTACTAACCCGATGCCCCTGGTCATCCCCTGCCACCGCGTCCTGGGCAGCGACGGCGGCCTGCACGGCTACGGGGGTGCCGGTGGCGTGGAGACGAAAGCGTGGCTACTGGTGCTGGAAGGCAGCCGCCTGTTGTGAGCAAGCACCCCGAATTTGAGAAGCATCAGACGCATGGGAAGCAAGCGGAGGCATACCGGCGGGTAGTCGCGCTCTGGCAGGAGAGCGATGAGCCCTTGCCAGACGGCGACGGCCGGGCGTGGACGGTGGAGCGGGCGCAGGGCACCCTGGAAGCCCTCGTCGACCTCTTCAACGCCTACAATCGCGTCTTGTGGCGCCATTTCCCCTACTGTAGCCAATGTCTGGGCGGCTGCTGCGTCGTAGACGCGGCCGACCTGAAGGGGATAGATTACGTGGCCCTGGCCTTGATGGAAGAGCAGTTGCCCCGACGGCCGGCGCGGAGCCCGGTAGGCGAGAGGGCGTGCATCTACCTCACGCCCCAGGGCTGTAGCTGGCCGGCAGCCTGGCGGCCGATCAAGTGCGCGGCCTTTTACTGTCTGGGCAGCGGCGAGTGGCGGTTAGACGCGGCCGATGCGCGCTACGAAGAGATAACGGGGGCACTGCGGCGCGCCGTAGGGAAGCATCTGCCGGCCGTGGAGCGCTACGTGGCAATGGACGAGCAGACGCTGCTGGACCTGCTGCCCGACCCGGTTGCCTTCGCCGACGCGCTGGCTGGGCGGCTGGACGAGACGCTGTTGGCGGCCATCCACGCCCGGTACCCCTCGCTGCTCCCTGAAGAGACCAGGGAGGTCAGTGCAGAGCAGGATCCGACAGCGGCCGCCCTCGCCTTTATCGCCGAAGCGGTCGAAGAGGTCTACGCCGGCCCGCCACCGGCCCCCGACGGGCGGCCGCTGTCGGCCGAACAGTTGCTGGAGGACCTGGAGACGTTGCAGTGGGTGCTTTTAGGTGGGCCGGTGGGGGACCAACCGCTGCTAGAAGAGATGGCGGAGCGTTACGCGGCCGTCCCGCCGCCGTGTGGGAGTGAGGCCCCGTCGGTCTGGTACCGGATGCAGAGACACGTGGAGGCACTGCGCAGCGCTCACCGGGAAGAACGCCCTTCGAAAGCGACGAAGGAGAATTAACCGATGGGGCGGGAGGATACTCCCCGCCACCTCCCAGAAACGAACTTAGACGACGATGTTGACCAGGCGGTTGGGAACGACGATGACCTTCTTCGGCGTCTTGCCGTCAAGCCAGCGCTGGACGTTCTCCTCGGCCAGAGCCACGCGTTCCGCCTCTTCGTTGCTGATGCCGGCCGGTACGTCCACCTTGGCGCGCACCCGGCCGTTCACCTGCACGACGAGGGTGATGGTCTCTTCTTTGGCGATCTCCTCGTCCCATTCGGGCCAGGGTTGTTCGTGAATGCTGTAAGCGTTGCCGCGCCGCGCCCATAGCTCCTCGGCGATGTGCGGGGCGACGGGGGCCAGGAGCAGCAACAAACCGTCCACCGCTTCATCCCAGGCCGCAGCGCTCACATTCCGCCCGTCGCGCGCGTCCATAATGGCATTGCGCAGCTCCATAAGGGCGGCGACGGCCGTGTTGAAACTGAAACTCTCCATGTCGTCGCCCACTTTGCGGATGGTCTGGTGCGTCTTCCGCCGTAAGTCGCGGGTGGCGTCGTCATCTTCGCCGGCCGGGGCATATTCTTCGTGGCCCAGGTCCCACACGTCGTTCAGGAAGCGCTGTGGCCCCTTGATGCCCGCGTAGTTCCAGGGGCCGCCCTGATCCCACTTAGCGAAGAACATGAGATAAGTTCGGACTGTATCCGCCCCGAACTGCTCGACCAGGTCATCAGGCGCCACGACGTTGCCCCGCGATTTAGACATCTTCTCGCCGTCTTCGCCGAGCACCATGCCCTGGTTGTATAGAGAGAGCATCGGCTCGTCGAAATCGACCAGGCCCATGTCGCGCATGGCCTTCGTGAAGAAGCGAGTGTAGATGAGGTGCATGGTGGCGTGCTCGATCCCGCCCGTGTACTGGTCGACGGGCATCCAATAATCGCACTCCTCTGGGTCAAAGGGTCCCTCGTCGTAATCGGGGCTCAGGTAACGGTACTGGTACCAGGAGGAGCACATGAAGGTGTCCATCGTGTCCGTTTCCCGCTCCGACGGACGGCCGCAAATGGGACACTCGGCGTAGCGGAACTCCTCATGGTACTTGAGCGGACTTTCGCCCGTAGGCATGAATTCGACGTCGTCGGGCAGAACGACGGGCAGATCCTCGTCGGGAACGGGGACGGCGCCGTGTTCGTCGCAATAAATGATGGGAATGGGCGCGCCCCAATAACGCTGGCGGCTGATGAGCCAGTCGCGCAGCTTGTAATTGACAGCCCTCTCGCCGGTGCCCTCCTCCTCCAACCAGGCAGTGACTTTTTCCACACCGACGTCGGCCGGCGTGCCGTCGAAGGGGCCCGAGTTGACCATCTGCCCCTCCTTCTCGGTATGGGCCTCGGGCAGCGGTTCCAGCTCTTCGCCGGCCTCGGCTCGGGCCAGCCGTTCGGGGCTGCGAATGACTTCGACGATGGGCAGGCCGTACTTTTGGGCAAAGGCGAAGTCCCGTTCGTCGTGGGCGGGAACCGCCATAATGGCCCCGGATCCGTAAGTCATGAGCACGTAGTCGGCGACCCAGATGGGGATGCGCGCCTGGTTGACGGGATTGACGGCGTAGGCGCCGGTAAAGACGCCGGTCTTGGGGCGATCGGCCGCCTCGCGGTCAATGTCGCTCATGCGCTCGGCGCGGGCCCGATATTCGTCCACTTCCTCGCGCCGTTCATCCGTCGTGATCTTCTCTACAAGCGGGTGTTCGGGTGCGAGGACCATGAACGTGGCGCCCCACAGCGTGTCCGGCCGGGTGGTGAATACCGGCATCGGATCGCCGTCCTCCGTCTCGAAGACAACTTCGGCGCCGACCGATTTACCGATCCAGTTCTTCTGCATCGTGACGACACGGTCGGGCCAGTCAATGTCGCTGAAGTCGAGCAACTCCTCGGCGTAATCTGTGGTGCGGAAGAACCATTGCGCCAGCTCTTTCTTGATGACCGGCGTGCCGCAGCGCTCGCAGTGGCGGTCCTCGCCCCAGACCTGTTCGCGGGCGAGCGTGGTGTTGCAGTTGGGGCAAAAGTCGACGGCCGCTTTCTTACGGTAAGCCAGCCCCTGCTCCAATAACTTCTTGAAGAACCACTCCGTCCAGTGGTAGTAGCTGGGATCGGAGGAGATAGCCTCGCGTTCCCAATCGAACATGGCGCCCATGCTCTTCAGCTGGCGCCGCATCTTCTCGATATTCTCGTAAGTCCATTTCTTGGGATGGATGTTGCGCTCGATAGCGGCATTTTCGGCCGGGAGGCCAAAGGCGTCGAAGCCCATCGGGAAGAGGACGTTGTAACCTTGCATGCGCATGTAGCGGGCGCGGGCGTCACTGGGCGTCATGGCGTACCAGTGGCCGATGTGCAGGTCGCCACTGGGATAGGGAAGCATGGTCAGCGCGTAATGTTTCGGCCGGTCCCAGTCGATCTCCTGCCGGTACAGGCCCGTCTCTTCCCATTTCTGATGCCATTTGGCCTCTACTTCGGCCGGGTTGTAGCGGTCGTTCTTATCGGTCATCGGTCCTCCATCGTGTCGGTCAATTCAGCGAATCATTCTGCTGATATTTCTCTTAGCGGTAAGCGTCAACTCTTAGCGGAGCCGTTAGCCCGTCGCCTTTCCTTCCTTGAGAAAGGTGATGGCCTTGGGCGCAAAGTCGCCGGCATTTTCAGGGGCAGCGCTGTGGCCGCCGCTTTCGTAGGTCTCGAGACGGATGTCGGGTACGTGGTCCGTGTACGATTCGGCGTGGCCGATGGGTATGACGTCGTCGTCTTCGGCCCAGGCGAGGAGCACGGGTTGCGGCAACTGTGCCAGGCGGCCGAAGTCGCGAAAGGCCGGCGCGCTGAGAATCAGCTTTGTGATCCGTTTTGGATGGTCGAGGGCGGCTCGTAGCGCAACGCCACCGCCCCAGCTTTTGCCCATGAGGGCGGCCGTCTCTGCGCCAAGGCTGTCAAGAAGGGCCAGGACCACGTCGACGGCCTGCTCTGACGAGAGGCGGCCGTCGCCCACAGCCGGAGATTTTCCCCAGCCAGGCATATCGACGCTGACGACACGAAAGCCGCCGGCCGCCAGCGGTTCGATGAGGGGTTCCCACGTGTGCCAGCCGTTGCGCTGGCTCCAACCGTGGAGGCCGAGTACCAGGGGACCATCTCCGGCCGTCATACCAAACACCCTTCCTGAGGGAATGTCAATCCAGATCGCTTCCATTTCTCCGTCCACAGGCCTCGCAAGGGCCTGGCGTGCGTTTCCCAATGCGAGAGATAACGTGCCAACCCCTCGAGGTAGGCCTACAACAAAAAAAAGACCCCTTCCGTTCAGAGACGAAAGGGGGCCGCGGTACCACTCTGATTGATGGCGTCGGCAGCTGTGCGCCGATTTCGGGAGCATAAAAGTGGACCTAAAGGGACTCGAACC
>JAWVYQ010000078.1:0-16635 GCA_033722615.1 Promineifilaceae bacterium (SeqCode) | reverse complement strand
CTGCCAAAACCGAGAAAGGAACCGGGGCGAGAAAGGAGAAGGGAAATGCACGCCCGGCTCGCGCCGCAAGGCGAACGCCCGCTCGCCAGGAAGCATAACCAGGGAACCGAAATAAGGGAATGACCCAGTACACGCCCATCCCCAGAACGCACCTGATCAACGCGCCCCGGCCGCGTCGTGCGGCCGGGGTGCCGGGCTGGCGGCGGATGGTCGCCATCCTCTTCTTCGTCGCCGTCGTCGTTTCGCTGTTGCTGTTGGTCAAACCGACGCCGGCTGCCGACCCGGCTCCCACTCCCCTGGCCAACGCCGCAAGCAACCGGCCGGCGGGCGCCGCCCCCGCAGAAAGCGCCATCGCTCCCTTCTTCGCGCCGGAAGTGCAATGGTGGGCGCCGGAGATCGCCAACTGGGCTGCGACGTACGGTCTGGACCCTGACGCCGCCGCCACCATCATGCAGATCGAGTCGTGCGGCGACCCCCGAGCCGTTTCGTCGGCCGGCGCGCGCGGCCTTTTCCAGGTGATGCCCTTCCACTTCGCGGCCGGCGAAGATCCTTTCGACCCGGAGACGAACGCCCGCCGCGGCCTGTCCTACTTCGCCGAACGGTTGCAACAGACGGGGGGCGACGCCGGCCGGGCGTTCGCCGGGTACAACGGCGGGCAACGGGCTGCCGCCAGCAGCTGGGAGCAGTGGCCGGCCGAAACGCAACGTTATTACGTGTGGAGCACGGGTATCTACGAAGAGGCCCGGAACGGGGCGGCCGAGAGCGCTACCCTACAAGCGTGGATGGAAGCCGGCGGCGCCAGCCTCTGCCGCCAGGCGGCCGCCAGCCTGGGGCTCAGCCGATAAGGGCCATTTTGGGGGCGCTATTCAGATTTTGGCGCGAACCAGACCGCTTTTGCCCGGGCGACGAGAGCGCCCGACGGGGAAAAGAGGGCGGTGCCGGTAAAATATTTCCGGCCGCTCTGCTCGAGAAGCCATCCCGCGACCACGCATTGCTCACCGGGACGTACCGCGCGTTCCACGGCGGCCGTCAACCTGCCCAGAAGGAGAGGGTGCTCCTGTTCGGGATCGGCGGCGAAAGCGCCGGGGCAATCTAACGCCGCCCACAGGAAATGGGGAGCGACCGTACCGCTTTCGTCCGCCAGCGAGGCGGCCGGCGTCCAGGGGGCGGCCACCAACCGGCGGCCGGCCACCGGCCCGGCGAAGACCTGCAAGCCGTCTCCGCCCTCCCGCGCGGGCCCGCAGACAAAGCAATTGGGGAGTGGGTGTTCCTCTTGATCGGGATAGCGGGCGCTGGCCGCTTCGGCCTCGGCATATGACGGGGGCGCCGGCGGTTCCAGATCCAGTCTGGCCGGCCGCGCTTCCGCCAGCACGTCGTCGCCGTCCTGCAGGGCCACGCTCCCGTCGGGCCGGGGCTCCAATCGTAGCGGCCGTTCCACGGGCACGGGCCGGCGCAACGTGACTTCGGCCGAGCCGTCGAATGCCTGAGCCATGATGCCGCTCACGTAACCCCCGTTCGCCATGCCCGGGGGGCCACAGAAGCGCTCTTCGATAAGAATGGTTTTCTGCACGTGATTCACTCCTCATTGACTGGACACAACGTGGTACGCCAGCCCTTCGTGGGCCGTCCATCAGAACGCGTTCATCCAAAATTGGGACAGTTGAACCATTTATACATGACATTCGTTACTTGCACACTCGGGATAGAACAACAAAGATAGTACCTGAAGAATTCGAGGCGACAGTCATCTGAAGAGGCCGGAAAGTTTTCGTGATGTCCCATAACGACAAGAAGTTCAGGCTGATTCCATCCGGATTACACGCCAAAGTATCCCTGGGCGTCATCTTGCCTGCGCTTCTCATTCTTGGTCTGTTCACTGCGATTGGCTATCAGCGACACCGCGAGGCCACACTGGCCGAGCTATCCAAACTGGCTGCCTACACCGGCCGCGTCGTCGAGAGCGACCTCCGCCACCAGATGGTCGAGTCAGACTTCGAAGGGTTGCAGGGACTACTCGATACCATCGCAGCCCAGGAGGAAATAGAGAGGCTCTACCTGTTGGATACCTCGGGCCAGGTTATTTTTGCTCCCCAGGAGAAAGAGGTTGGTTTACGTCTGGACAACGGGCAGGAACAATGCCAGCCCTGTCATTCCCTTCCCGTCGCGGAAAGGCCAGACAGCATCGTGGTATCTGTCCCGGGCAGGGACCGGGTGTTCCGCAGCATGGCGCCCATCGAGAACAGCGAAGAGTGTATCGGGTGCCACGAAGAAGACGGGCGCCTGATCGGGCTCCTGCTGATCGACATCTCGGTTGCACCCTTCTCCAAGCGGTTGACTGGCTATTTGCAGCAGAATCTGTTCCTCTGGATCAGCTTTATTGCGATTTCTACCCTCGCCGTCTATATTGTGGTCAATCGGTTTGTTTTGCGCCGCCTCGGACAACTGGTCTCAGCCATCGGCGGTATGAGCCAGGGCAAGCGGCCTCCTCCCTTGCCTGAGGGCCCCCCAGACGAAATCGGCCAATTGGTGAGGGCCTTCAACACCATGACGCAGCAAGTCGAGGCGCGCAACCAACAGAATGAGGAGCTTTCTGAACAGTTGCAGCAGCAGAGCATGCAGCGCGGCCGGCTGCTCAGACGCCTGATTACCGCTCAGGAAGATGAGCGCATGCGCGTAGCCCGAGAATTACATGACGAACTTGGTCAGAGTCTGACAGGACTCGCACTCCGTGCCGAGGCGCTGGAACGACATCTACCGGGGGCGGACGATGGCGGGAAGTCGATCCTGGATCAGATACGCACGTTGATCACGGACACGACAGATCAGATGTACGATATCATCATGGACCTACGCCCCTCAATGTTGGACGATCTCGGTCTGGTTTCGGCCCTCAACGCATACACCGAGCGAGCAGTGGAAAGCACCGACTTAACCTTTACCATTGACGATCACTGCTTCGACGACCGGCTGCCGCCTGAGGTCGAGACGGCTCTCTTTCGCGTCCTGCAAGAAGGTATCACCAACGTATTACGGCATGCAGACGCTTCCCACATTACGATCACGCTGGCGTGCAACAATGGGCTGTTCGAAGGCAGCCTGGCGGACGACGGCCGCGGATTTGAGCCCAAAGCGTTTCAACTCAACGGGCAGCGCACGCGAGGCCTGGGCCTGTTAGGCATGCACGAGCGGATAAACCAATGTGGCGGCCAAATGGAAATCGACTCGGCCCCCGGCCGCGGCACGCGCATCCGCTTCTCCATCCCCCTCCCGGAGGTGTTGAGTGAACGGGAGAATTAAGGTCCTCATCGCCGACGATCACACTATCGTTCGCTCCGGCGTCCGCCTCCTTCTCGACGCTGAACCGGACATCGACGTCGTGGGCGAAGCCCTGGACGGAGCGGAGGCGGTCGAGCTCGTCGAGTCGCTGCAGCCTGACGTGGTGCTGATGGATATCACGATGCCCGGGATGGATGGAATGGAAGCCACGCGCCACATTAAGGCCGAGTGGCCTGAGGTCAACGTCCTGGTGCTGACCATGCACCGTCGAGACGAATACTTTTTTGAGATACTTAGAGCGGGCGCTTCAGGCTACGTTCTCAAAGGCGCCGAAACAAATGAGTTGATCCACGCCGTGCGCATTGTCGGCCGAGGTGAAGTGTTTCTATACCCGACGATGACGCAGAAGCTCGTGCAGGATTATCTGGAGCGGGTAACAGGTGGCGAACGCGAAGACGCGCTCACACCGCGGGAGCAACAGATATTGCGCCTCCTAGCCGAAGGCTATAGTAACAAAGAGATCGCGGAGCGGCTGGTAATTAGTCCCAGCACAGTCTATACGCACCGCAGCAGCCTGATGGAAAAGCTCGACCTGACCAGCCGCCACGAATTGATCAAGTACGCCCGTCGCCACGGTCTCCTTCGCGATTCACCCGGATCGACCTAACGCACGCTTTCCCCGCACATCCCCTTCAATGCAAAAAACAAGACCCTTTAGGGCCGCCGGCCGTCTGGCAATGGAGGCCGGCATCCCCTTATCGCCAGATGACCTCGTAAAAAACGCCAGGCAATTTGGCGATTATTGCCAGAAGCTTGGCACTCCTGACTATACAAAAATCTCCACACGCCAATTAGACTTAATCTAATAGAAAGCTGAGATACCGTCGGAGTTCGGATGTCTTTACGACGCGTGATTGTCATTTACGCTAATCCGCTGTTTCGCGATTCGGTGCTGATGCTGTTGAGGCACCCGGAGGTAGAGTGCGTCGAGGTGATACACAGTGACGAAGTCGTTGCAGAGCAAATTTCGAGCATGGAACTCGACACAATCCTCGTAGAAGAGACTGAGGGGCACGTCTCTAACGAGGTGATGAGTGTGTTTGAGGGACCGGGATTCAGGGGGCGTCTCGTGAGCTTCAGCATGGACGATAACAAGCTTCGCGTGTACCAGCGGGAGGAGTGGGCGGCAATACAGGCCGATGATCTTCTCCACCTTATTCTCTCATGATCGCCGCATCGTTCTGATCGAGGAGGACACCATGTACCGTCACAGTCGCAAAGGCCCGTCCTGGGTGACACTGCTTCTACTGTGTCTGGGCGTGTTGGCCCTGGCACTGGCTGCATGTTCGCAGCCACAGGCGGGGCCAGAGGGGCCGCAAGGGCCACCGGGACCAGAAGGGCCGCAAGGACCGGAAGGGCCAGAGGGGCCGCAAGGACCGGAAGGGCCACAAGGGCCGCAAGGACCGGAAGGGCCGGCGGGGGTAGCTTTCATCCCGCCGGGACCGGGGCTCAATGCAGAGATTACGGCAGTGGAATTTGGCAATGACGGACGGCCGCAGGTCACGCTGACTCTCTCGGATGACAGGGGACAACGTCTAACGGTGGAGGATCTGGAGGGTTACGGCTTTACGATAGCCCAGATCATGGTCGAAGAAGATACAGAAATCAGCCGGTACCAGAGTCTGCTCATTCGGGAGAGTGAGGGGGCACCCTTTACCGTCGGCGGCGAGGAAATTGAGCCGGCAATGGCCACGGCCACACAGGCTTTTGCTGACAGCGATGGACAATGGGAGGAACAAGCCGAAGGCGAGTACGTTTATACCTTTGCCAACGAGCTTTCCAGCGACGCAGATCCGGAATTGACGACGACGGTCGGTTTGTACGCTTATAAAGATGGTCGGAGCACGGTGGCCAACGACACGTTTACCTTTGTCCCGGCCGGTGGGGAGCCGGCAATCACACGGGAAGTGGTAAGCACCGAGGCCTGCAATGCGTGTCACGGCGAGCTTGCCCTGCACGGCGGGACGCGGCAAGAGGTGGGGCTGTGTATCACTTGCCACACCAGCCAGACCATCGATCCGGAGACGGGCAATACAGTCAACTTCCGCGTGCTCATTCACCGGCTGCACAATGGCGCCAATCTGCCCAGCGTCCAGGAAGGCGAGCCCTACCGCATCGTCGGTTTTCGCCAGAGCGTGCACGACTATAGTTTCGCGCAATGGCCGCAGGACGTTCGCAACTGCGAAACGTGCCATACGGGCGGCGCTGATAGCGAGAATTACAAGACGGTACCGCAGACGTCTGCCTGTACCTCCTGTCATGACAACGTTGAGCCTATCACAGGCGAGAACCATCCGGGCGGCCGCCGGGACGATACCACGTGCGCTACCTGTCACGAGCCGGAAGGCGACGAATTCGACGCGTCCGTGGCCGGCGCGCACGTCATACCGCGCTTCTCGGAACAGGTGACCGGCGTCAACCTGGAGATCGTGGACGCGGGCGTTGCTCCCGGAGCACCTATCAGCGTGACCTTCCGCATCACGACGAATGCGGGCGACCCGATTGCTCCGGCCGACATGGATTACCTGGCAGTGACAGTAGCCCGGCCGACCACCGATTACGTGATGCGCACGACGGAAACGATTTTCCGCCAGCCCTCTGACGAGCCGCCGGCGGTGGAAGAGGCTACAGATGGGGCCTTCACTTATATCACCGAATTCACCGTACCCGAGGAAGACGCCGACACGGACTACGCCCTGGGACTGGAAGGGTACGTCATGGAGGATATTGACGGCGTCGAGGAACCGGTGCGCATTGCCGGATTCAATCCGGTCACCTATCTCAATACCGGTGAGGGGGAGGCTGCCCCCCGGCGCACGGTCGTCGACCTCTCGCTCTGCAACGCATGCCACAATGATCTGGCGCTGCACGGGACGATCCGCCAGAACACTGAGTATTGCGTGCTCTGTCACAACCCGCTGGCAACGGACGAGGCCCGGCGACCCGAGGAGGCCGAAGGGCTGCCCACGAGCATCAACTTCCGCTGGTTGATCCACCGTCTGCACCGGGGCCAGGAGGCGGCCAACCCGCTGCAAGTCTACGGCTTTGGCAACAACCTACATGATTACAGTCACGTGGAGTTCCCGGGCAATCTGGCTAATTGCGAGACGTGCCACGCGGCCGGCACCTACACGCTGCCGCTGCCGGAAGGCCTCCAGCCCACGACGATTACGCAGGACGGCGAGGTCGTCAGCAGCACGCTACCCGTGCGGTCCGTATGTACGGCCTGCCACGACAGTTCGGCGGCCGGTGGACACGCTGAATTGCAGACGACGGCAGGAGGCATCGAGACCTGCCAGGTATGCCACGGATCGGGCAGCGAATTCGCCGTGTCCGACGTCCACGATTAACGTGACCCGGGGTCCCGTTTTGCCAGCCAGCATGCGCCCTCCCTGCGACGCTTTGAAGGAAGGATGTAGCAAGGCCAGACAATCATGCGAAGATTCTTACCAAGCATAACACGTTCCGCTCAGACGTTTGCCATCGTCATCATGGCGCTGGCCGTGTACCTGGGCCTCCGTCTATCGTGGGGGGAACAGCCGGTTCACGCCTTGCCGGAATACGCGCCGCGTACGGGCGAACCGTGCGTTACCTGTCACGTCAGCGCCGGTGGTGGTGGGCCGCGCACGATGCGGGGGATGTTGTGGGCTGCCCGTGGACGGCCGGACGAAGTGCCCGAACTGCCCAGCGACATCATCGCCCCGGGCGTTGAGGACGGCCAGGAGCTGTACGACATTGCCTGTGCCGGGTGCCACGGTTTCCAGGGAGAGGGGTTGTTCGGTATCAACCTGGCCGACCGCAGCATCTCTCAGGCAGCCGTGCGTTCCTTCGTCATAGACGGCATTCCCGAATTAGGGATGCCCTCCTTTGAAGGACAGTTCACGGATGAGCAATTGCAGGCGCTGACCCAATTTGTGGCCGAGATGGGAGAAGGAGACGTGCCTCCGGACGAATATCCGCTGCCGCCGCCTGAGTTCAACTGCATGCCCGTCACCGGGGATCTTTGTGGAGGTGAATGACTCGACATGTCTAATCCATTGTCACGTCGCGAGTTCCTCGTATTGGCCGCTTCCGCGGTAGGAAGCACCACTGCGCTGGCGAGCCTGCAACGCCTGTTACAGAATTCGGATCCTGATTCGGTTGACATCCGGCTCATCACGGGAGAAGAAGAGAGAATTGTACCCGGCGTCTGCCTGTTGTGCCCCAGCGGGTGCGGCGTTGTGACGCGGGTGTCGGATGGACGGGTGGTCAAGCTAGAGGGCAGCCCCATGCACCCCATCAACACGGGCTCCCTCTGTCCGAAAGGGCAGGCCGCGCCAGAGCTACTCTATAATCCAGACCGCGTTCAAGGTCCCATGCGCCGCGTCGGCGAGCGCGGTTCCGGCGAATGGGAATCGTTGAGCTGGGACGAGGCGGTCGGCCTCGTCGCAGAGAAGCTGGCCAATCTCCGCGAGGCCGGGCAGCCGCAACGGGCAGCGCTGATGTTCGGAGAAGCGCGGGGGCAACTGCGGTCGTTCCTGCAACGCTTCATGCAGGCGGTCGGCTCGCCCAACACTATTTCGCGCGACAGCCTCAACGTGGCGGGGGCCAAGCTGGCCACGTACCTGACCCAGGGCATCTACGATATGCCCGCCTACGACCTGGAGAATAGCAACTACGTGCTTTCCTTTGGCGCCAGTTTGCTGGACGCCGGCCCGGTTCCGCAAAGGATGGTCTCCGGCTACTCTTATTTGCGCCAGGGGCGGGCAACGCGGGGCAAGGTGGTCATAATCGATCCCCGGCAGGGCGTGAGCGGGGCCAAGGCCGACGAGTGGATTCCCATCGTTCCCGGGACCGACGCGGCGCTGGCGCTGGGCCTGGCCCACGTCATCATCCGCGCCGGGCAGATAGACTCGAGCTTTGTCCACAACTATAGTTTTGGTTTCGACGATTTCCCTAATGAGAGCGGCACGCGCCTGATCCAGGGTTTCAAGTCATTCGTCTTAGAGAATTACGATCCAGAAACCGTCTCGGAGATCACGGGCGTGCCGGCCGCGACGATTTCCCGTTTGGCGGGCGAATTCGCCGGGTCGCAACCGGCCGTGGCCGTTCTCCCCGGTAAGGGCGGCCTGCTCAACGGCAGCATTGGCGGCCTCTACGCGGCGATGGCCGTGCACTGCCTGAATGCGGTTGTTGGCAGCATTGACCGGCCAGGCGGCGTCCTGCGGCAGCGATATCCGGCCGTCCGTAACTGGCCGGAATTGCCGGACGATCCCATCGCCCGGCAAGGTTGCCGGGCTGACCGCGTGGACGGGGCGGGTACCCGTTTTCCGCTGGCGCGCCACGCGTACCAGGCCGTCGCCGACGGCGTTCTCGATGGCTACCCGCTGGAGGCGCTGTTTCTTTATGACGCAAATCCGGTTTACGAGGCGCCCGGAGGAGAGCGCTTCGTCGAAGCGTTTCAGCGCATCCCCTTCATCGTTTCCTTCTCTTCCTTCCTGGACGAGAGCGCGCAGTACGCCGACCTCGTTCTGCCCGAACCGACGTTCCTCGAGCGATATGAGGACCATTTCATCGAGGGCTTCGGTTACCCCGGCGTGGGCCTGCGCCAGCCGGTCATCAATCCCAGGTTGGAGACGATGAGCGTCGGCGACTTCTTGCTGCGCGTGGCGCGTGAAATGGGCGGCCCGGTGGCCGAAGCGTTTCCGTGGCAAACGTACCAGGGGGTGCTGCGCCAGCGTCTGCGCCTGGAGGGCGCCGACTGGGAAACGCTGCAGGAGCTGGGCGTGTGGATGACGCCCGGTTACCGTTTTGCCCGGCGGGGAAGCGAAAAGTGGGTTAACGAGGTCGTGGGTAGCGAGCGACGCAGCGCGCCGCGAGACGGTTATTTCGACTTCTACAGCCGCGAGCTAAGTTGCATCCTGGAAACGCTTTCTGAAGAGGAGAGAGAAAGGCTGGGTCTCACCGATGACGGCAACGATCCCAATTTACCCCGTTACGTACCCACGGAGTTCGTCGGCGAGGAAGACGAGTATCCGTTCATGCTCAACGTCATCACGCTGATGAGCCTCGGGCCATTCACGGCCGCAGCCAATCTACCGACGTTGCAGGAGATCAGCGGCATGACGGTGGACGTGACGTGGGACTCCTGGGTGGAGATGAATCCAGAGGAGGCCCACAGGCGACGGCTCGAGAACGGCGATGAGGTATGGGTGGAGAGCCCATTCGGCAGAGTCAAGACGCAGGTGCGCCTGGTCGCGGCACTGCGGCCGGACGTCGTCAATATCCCCTATAACCAGGGGCATTCGGCCGTGGGGCGTTACGCCCGCGATCGGGGCGTCAATGGCCTTACTCTGCTCAACCCTGAATCGGAGCCGGTCACCGGCCTGGCGGCCTTCACCAACACGCGGGTGAAGGTCTATCGCGCATGAGGAGTTAACGAAACATGGCACGTTGGGCAATGGTCATCGATCTGGATAAGTGTGTGGCCTGTCAGGGTTGCAGCATTGCCTGCCGCTTTGAAAACAACACGCCGGCAGTAAAGCCCAGCGAGGCCCTAAAGGGGCGAGCCATCCGCTGGAATGACGTCTTCCCCATACCGATTAACCCAGAGGAAGAAGAATCGGAAGAGTATCCCAACGTCAAGACGCGTTACCTGACCCGCCCCTGCATGCACTGCGCCAACCCACCCTGCATCAAGGTCTGCCCCGTTCGCGCCACCTACAAGGATGAGGAAGGCCTGGTGCGCCAGAATTACGACCGCTGCATTGGTTGTCGCTTCTGTACCGTGGCCTGCCCTTACGGCGTACGCTACTTCAACTGGCACAAACCGGAGTGGGACGGCGAACTGGCCGAGGCCAATAATCCAGATCGCCTGGAAGGACAGGGAGTCCTGGAAGGACCGGCCGTGCGCCCGCTGGGCGTCGTGGAGAAGTGCACTTTCTGCATACACCGGCTTCACAAAGCGCGCGCCAGGGCTGAGGCAGAGGGGCGCGAGCTGCGTTCAGAGGACTATATTCCGGCCTGCGTCGAAACCTGTACCGGCAAAGCCCGATTCTTCGGCGATCTGGACGATCCGGAAAGCATCGTCTCCCAGTTCGAGCAAAGCCCACGCGCCTTTCGCCTTCTGGAAGATGTAGGGACGCATCCTAAAGTGATCTACCTGCGTGAGGGATAATCTATGCTAAAAGTTGACAGCACCGATAAGGCCAAGCTGATTGACCCCCTCTTCAGGACGAGCCCACTCTTTCGGGCTTCTGTCCTGGCGCTGCTGGTGGTGATCGGGTGGGGAGTCTTCATGTATGCCCGCCAGATAATCTTGGGTCTGGGCGAGACGGGCATGGATCGCCCGACTTATTGGGGCGTCTACATGGTCAATTTCATCTTCTTCATCGGCATCAGCCACGCCGGGACCCTCATTTCTGCCATTTTACGCGTGACGGGTGCGGAGTGGCGGCGGCCGATCACGCGGGTGGCCGAGGCGATCACCGTGTTTGCGCTGGTGGTGGGCACGCTACAGATCATCATCGACATGGGCAGGCCGGATCGGCTATGGTTTGTACTACGCTACGGTCGTCTGCAGTCACCCATCCTCTGGGACGTCGTTTCTGTAACGTTGTATTTCCTGGGATCGGTGACTTACCTTTATCTACCCCTGATCCCTGACCTCGCAATAGTAAGGGACAACGCCCCGATCACGGCACCGTCCTGGCAGAAGAGGCTTTACTCCTTCCTGGCTCTTGGTTGGCGAGGTAATCGAGAGCAATGGAGACGCTTGGAAAAAGCGATTGCCGCGATGGCGGTGTTCATCATTCCCGTGGCAGTTTCCGTACACACGATTATTTCCTGGATTCTGGCGACGACGGTGCAGCCGGGCTGGCACTCGTCGATTTTCGGTCCGTATTTCGTCGTCGGGGCGATCTTTTCTGGAATCGGCGCCCTCTTTCTTGCCATGACCGCCGTACGCCGCGCGTTAGGCCTGGAAGAGTACATCACGCTGCGGCAATATCGCAATCTTGGCCTACTCTTCATTGTGATGAACTTCATCTGGTTCTACTTCACCTACGCCGAGAATCTGGGAATCGCCGCTGCACAACAAATAGAGGAATTCGTCGTGCTGGCAAGTAAACTGTGGGGCTCCTTTGCCGCCACTTTCTGGGCAATGATAATCGCGATGGTGGCTGCGCTCTGGATCCTGGTAGTTCCCAAGGTGTTGGGCGCCGTGTCGTGGAGCAGGCGGCTGGCCCGACCTGAGATTACGGTTGCATCGGCAGCGGGAGCCGTGGCTACCTTTCTCTTGCTGGTTTCGCCACCGATTTCCTGGCTAGAGCCGCTCTACGCTACCGCAGCATTGAGCGATCCGGTTTCACGGACCGTCGCCTGGGCATTGCTGATCGTCTTCGCCATGGGGGTGGGATTAGGCACCGCGCCCTGGCTCAAAGAGCACCCTGTCGCCAGCTCGGTTTTCGCTGCGATCTTAGTGGTGATCGGCATGTGGCTGGAACGATGGAATATCATCGTTCCTACGATGACCCATCCGCGCCTGATTGCATTTTCTTCCTATCTGCCGACGATGACTGAGTTCTCCCTGACGGCAGCCTCCATTGCCCTTTTTCTCCTTCTGTTTCTGTTATTCTTCAAATTGTTCCCCGCAGTTTCGCTGTGGGAAATAGCGGAGGGTCGCCTTGTGGAAGAAGCCCATTCAAAGGTCTCGGTACCGGAGCCTGAGCCGAGCCAAGAAAAACGAGGGCTACGCTGGGTGCAGCGGGAGTGACATGCCCTCACTTATAAGCAGCCCGGCAAGCAGCCACTGCAACGATTTAATCTACATGATTCTCACGAGGAGTTTACCATGACAAATCAAGCTTTTCTCATCATCGCTGGTGTGGTCGTCGCCTTGTTGCTGATTGTGCCAGCGATCAAAATAGTGTGGCAGTATGAGCGAGGTGTCGTCTTCCGCTTCGGCCGCTTGCGCGGCGAGCGCCGCGCAGGCCTCAATTTCATCGTTCCTTACATCGATAAGATGGTGAAAGTGGACATGCGTGTAGAGACGCTGGTTGTGGAGCCGCAGGAAGTGATTACGCGTGACAACGTCACGGCTCAGGTCGACGCCGTCGTCTATTTTAGGGTCGTGGACGCGACGGATGCGGTCATCGAGGTCAAGGATTATTCAATGGCCACTGGTCAGAACGCACTCACGACGCTTCGTAGCGTGCTCGGCCAGTCGGATCTCGACGAATTGTTGTCGCACCGCGACATGATCAACGAGCGCTTGCAGACCATCATCGACTCTCACACCGAGCCGTGGGGGATCGAAGTTACGCTGGTGGAAGTTAAGGACGTGCTCCTGCCCGAATCGCTGCAGCGCACGATGGCCCGCCAGGCAGAAGCAGAGCGGGAGAAACGAGCGAAGGTGATCCACGCCGAAGGCGAGAAGCTGGCCGCCGAGACGCTAAGCGAGGCAGCCGATCGCCTGGCCCAGTCACCCGCCAGCCTACAACTGCGTTATCTCCAGACCCTGGTAGAAGTGGCCAGCGAACAAAACGCGACGATTCTACCGATTCCGCTGGACGTGATTGGCGGAATCGCTCAAGTGCTCAGAGGGCACGGCAACGGCGAGACGCGGCAGCAATTAGCTTCTATGGGAGATGAATAATTTCGGGCCCCCTACTCCGCCTCTGACGATGCAGGAGCAAAGCGCCGACCTGTATTTGGCCCTGGCGGAAGCGCTGGCCGAGCCGCCGCCGTGGTTGGAGCAGCCAGGGCAACGGTGGCCGCTCTACGCCTGCACGGAGAAGCTGGCAGGGGTTTCAACGGCAGCGGCGCACGCCGCTGCTGCTTTCGCCCAGGTTCGCTCCGAGTCTATGCAGGAGCGGAGGGCGAGACACAGGGCGTTGTTCCAGAGTAACGGGCGCCCCCGGTTCTGGCTACACGAATCTCTTTATCGCAGCGGCCGGCTTCTGGGACCGGAAATGCTTGAAGTGGAACAACTGTACCGTGCGGCCGGTCTAGAGCTCAGCGGTAAAGAGCTGCCGGACCACGCCTCCGTAGAACTGGCGTTTCTGGCTCACCTCGCGCGCCGGGGAGTTGAGAATCCTAAACGGGCAGGGCAATGGCGGCAGATGGAGAAGCTTTTTTTGAAGAAGCATGCCGGGCACTGGCTACCGACGATGGGCCGGGCAATTGCCGCCAGTGGCGATGCGGTGTACGCACCTATTGGTACGCTGCTGGCCGATTGGCTGGAGGAGCTTCTACAACCAGCAGCCAGAAAACGCGTATTGCAGCGCGTTCCGAGTGTGGATCAGCCGGCGTGCACTCTCTGTGGGTTTTGCAGCCAGGTGTGTCCAGTCCGCGCCCTTTTGATCGATGAGAATGATTCGGAGACCATTTTATTGCTGTCGCCTACGCGCTGCTACGGCTGTGGGAAATGCGTACGGGCTTGCGAAACGTCGGCGATGACGATGAGCCCGTCTCATGAGGAACAGGCAACGATGGGGCCCGACGAGTGGCAGATTCTGCGGAGCTCGCCACGGGCTAATTGTCCAGCCTGTGGTGAACCTACGGTAAGCCGCGCCGAACTGGAGTATGTATCGCGCCAACTGGGCCATCCGCGCTGGCTTGAGTATTGTTGGCGCTGCCGCGCCAATTAATGGAGGTAGACGATGTTCCCCTCGGAATTCCCTCTCTTTCGGTTCATGTACTGGCTAATCAACACGGCAGGCCTGGGCGGTATCGCGGCCCTCGTGCTAGGTGGTGGTTCGTTAACGGCTTATTTCCTCACCTTGCGCTGGATCATTCGTGGCGGAGAAGCGGATGAGGTTCAAACGTACACTTATCCAACACATACGCTTCTTGAACATGATGAGGAGTGACGGCAGCGCTCCCGTTCACTGGTCGAGCGGCCGGCCAAAGCGCAACACCTGCACGTCAAACCCCAGGGCGCGAAAGAAAGCTTGAGCCTGCTCGTTAAAGGCCCAGGTCGTGGCCTGCACCTCGTCCACGGCCGCTTCTCGAGCCACCTCTAACGCTGCCTCCACAAGCGCCCGCCCCACCCCCTTCCCCTTCCACGCCGGTTCAACGCTGATCTGGTCGATGAGAAAGGCGCGCCACGCGCGGGTAACGGGATTTTCCGGCCGCTCTCGAATAAGGGCCAGTACGTATCCCACGGGTCTCTCGCCCTGGTAGGCAATAAACGCCCAGACATTTTCTTCTCCTAACCACTCTTCAAATTGCGCAGCCACCTCGTCGTGTACGTGCCGTTTGAAAAGGTGCGGCGCGCCGTCGACGTGGAGCCCCTGCACGTGTCGGTTGAGGTCGGCCAGAACGTCGGCGTCGGCCGCTGTGGCCGCTTCGATCCTCACCATATGACCCTCCATCATTATTCTCCCGCGGTAATTCGGCAACGGACGGTATGCCGTTAGAAGTTAATTGTAACAGAAAGCGCCGGTGCCCAACCGAATGTGTTGCAGATCACGCCCGACGCCAGTAGCATGGTTTCCGTTCTTCGCGACGGCCCGGAATCGGCGGCCGGCCAGGGACGACGCGTACCCAATTGCAGACTCGACAAACCCGCAGGAGATAAACATCGTGGACGGCAAGACGGCAAACAAGACGGCAGAACAGATTCGCACCCCCGCCACCGGTGAAGGCGACGAGCAAAGGACGGCGACGTCCCGCCTGCTCCTGCTGGCCGTGTCCACTCGGCTCGTCACAGATACCGGCCTCCAGCTCTTTAACCCGTTTCTCCCCATCTTTGCCGAGGGGTTGGGCGTGAGCATCGTTACCATGGGCCGGCTGGTCAGCCTGCGCACGGCCGTGGGCATCGTGGCCCCCCTGTTCGGAACGTTCGCGGACCGGCTGGGGTATCGCTTCATCCTGCGCCTGGAGCTGCTGCTGGCCGTCGCCGGGTTGATCCTGATCGGCGTCAGCAACAACATCTGGGTGGCTGCCGCCGGCATGGTGGTGCTCGGCGCCGGCCTCACCAGCTTCACTCCCACGCTTCACGCCTTTCTCAGCGAACGGCTCCCCTGGAACCGGCGCGGCCGGGGGCTGGCCATCGTCGAATATTCGTGGGCGTTGGCCGGTATCGCCGGCCTCTTCCTCACCGGCTTTGTCATCGAATTCGCCGGCTGGCGCGCCCCTTTCTTCATCCTCGCCGCCGGGCTGGCCATCGCGTGGGTCGTCTTTGGGCGTCTGAGGGGCGCCGGCCGGGCGGCCGACTATGCACCCCGCGCCCGCCAGGCCTGGCGCCAGGTGATCCGCAACTTCTTCGACCTGGGGGCCAACGCCCGCTCGGCATGGAGCAATATGCTGCTCAGCGGTTTCATTGGTTTCGCCGGCATCAACATTTTTATCGTCCATGGCGCCTGGCTCAACCGCGATTACGGCCTGCGGACGACCCAGTTGGGCACCGTGGCCCTCCTCCTCGGCGTGGCCGACCTGGCCGGTAGCGGATTGGCCAGCCTCATCATCGACCGGGTTGGGAAACGGCGCAGCGTGCTACTCGGGGCCGGTAGCGCCCTTCTCACCTTCCTCATCCTGCCCCAATTTGACGTCTCGGCCGCCCTGGTCATCGGCGGCCTGGCGCTGAGCCGCTTCGCCTTTGAATTTAGCATCGTCAGTAACATTACCCTCCTCAGCGAACAGGTACCCGCCCAGCGAGGAAAGGTGCTCTCTCAAGGAGCCATGGTCATGCTCGCCGGCTTTTCGCTGGGCAGCCTCGTCGGTCCCTGGCTATTTGAGCGCTTCGGCGTCGCCCCCTGGAGCTGGGCCTCGGCCGCTTCGATGGCCGCCGTGCTCCTTCTCCTGCTCCTGACGGTGCGCGAACCGCAGGGAGATTAACGCATGGGCTCCGAGCAGCGCCCCCCTCTCCAGATAATCCGGGCCGCCGACATCGGGTATCTGGCACGCCAGACGGTGGCAACCAGGCAACGGGCGAAGGTCCTGGGGTCGACGTCCCGAGGACTTTTTTTGCAAACCACCGGCCGCTGGCTCATCTTCCTCTCCTACGAACGGTATCGTAGCCCGCTGACGGTCACCTTACGCGACTCGGCCGCCGCCTTACACAGCGTGGAGAAGGGTGACACCATCCTCATACAGGAGCAACGACTGACGTTCGTCGCGGCGAACGCCGGCGTCATCTTACCGGAAAGTGCGTGGCGGCCGGCCGCCCCCCCGGATGCCCTCGGCTCGTTTCCCGACAGAGTAGAAAGACTCAGGCAAATGGCCGTCGGCGTCATCGAGACGGGGCGAGAACGGGAATTCGGCCTCTTGCTGCGCCCCCTGCTCTCGCTGCCGGAGGAAGGGCCTTTGCCCAGCGAG
>JAWVYQ010000077.1:0-16694 GCA_033722615.1 Promineifilaceae bacterium (SeqCode) | reverse complement strand
GCGAAGTACGTGAGCAAAGCGCCGCCCAACTTCGGCAAGGCAGCGAAGCGCATATACAATGTTTTTCGCCTGACCGGCCGCTATCCGGAAGCGGCCTACGTGCGCGAGCTATTTGACGAGCCGACGACCCTCCTCTACCAGGTGGGCGCCCTGATCCGCACGATGGACGAAGCAGCGCGGCCGGGCTCGACGATTTCTATGGAACATGTGATGGCTCAGGCCGACAATCTGATCGTGGAGGTCGTCGAGGTGCTGGAAGGGGAGCAGGAAAGCGAAATCGTCAGAATCTTGCTGCGCCTGCGCGATGGGCTGAACCGGCAGGAGAAGGGTCAACAGTGGAGTGCCCAGGTGGACGCAGCGCGGGCGGAAGTGATCAACCTGGTCAACAACTTCTTCCGCGAGAAGCTGACGGCCGTGCCCAGCATCAGGAATTATCTGGACGAATTGGAGGAAAGGGAAGCGTAATCCGCAGGTCAGCCCCGAAACTCGACCGTTCCGTCCCGGTCGAGAAGGGCGCCGCGAAGGCCGGCCGCGTGCTCCCGTTCGTGCTCCAGCCACCATACGACGACGCGGTACGTGGATGTATCTCGCCCCCAAGAGTTGTTCAGGAGCGTACTTAGCCGTTCCTGGTCCATCTCCTGTACGGCGTCGATCGTTTCCTGCCTTGCCCGGCCGTAATCTTCCCACGTTTGCGCCCAGGACTGTTCGCGGCGGGCGGCCGCGTGCGCGGCGTTCCACTCGTCGACGTCGCCGCCGTGGCCCATGTCCAGCATGCGCCCGGCCTCCAGGCATTCCAGCAGAAACAGTTCCCAATCGGCCAGATGGCCGACCACGTCCCTCAGCGTCCACCCATCGGCGACGGCGCGGCTGTCTCTTTCTTCCTCGGCTACGAGCGCAGAAAGAGCGTGTGCTTCGTCACGGCTGGCCTCCAGGGCCGCCACCAAAATAGCTCGCGGTCCCACGCCGTCCTCAATCTCATTGTCATTTCTCCAGCGGCGCACGTCGGCGGCGTGCACGGCGTCGTGGCGGGCGCGCCAGATGGCCCAGGTGCGCATGGGAAGGGCGTCGGACCACGGGATGGCAACCGGCCGGTGCAGTTGCTCGTCAGGCACGCGGGAGAAGGTCTCCAGAAAGCTCTGCCGGGCCTCCGTAAAGGCGTCCAACGCCCGGGACAGGGTCCAATCGCGCCGCCGCGCGTGTACGCCCGCATTATGTTCGTCCAGGTCAACGCTGGCGATCTCCCCCTTGCGGTCGGCGAGGATCAGGGCCATGCGCTCACGGTGCAACTCGTCCCACGCGGCGACGTGGGCCAGCAGATCTTTGACCGTCTGATCGTCGAAGACGGGCCGGGTCGTCAGCGTTTCCTCATCCAGTCCCAGCAGGAGGTAGAGCAATTCGGCCCGCTCGCCGGCCAGGAGCGCCAGCAACTGCCGGCGCCAATGCTCGCGGTCGGCGACGGACGGCGTCGTCTGTACGTAGGCGTCGTAATCGATCATGGTCGCTCTCCCATAGGAAACAGGCAGCCGGCAACACAGGAAGCGGGCGTGCGGCGCCCGCTTACAGGTTGACGGGCCGTTGCGTCGCGGCCGACTCGTAGAGGGCCAACGTCGTGCGCACGTGGTCCCGCGTTTCGGCCAGTGACAGGTAATTGGGCGCGCCATCCAGGATGGCAGCGTGCATATCTTCTATCTCGCCCAGATAAAGCTCTTTTTGTGGCACATCGACCTCCTCTGGCGGCCCCTCTGGAGGGTAGAAAACGAGGCGCGCGTTCTCGTCTATGCCGACGAAAGGCCGGTTGAGGAGCAAACGCCCGCCGGTGCCGATGATTTCGGCGTGCGTGAACAGAGGGGTGTGGAAGCTGGACGTAATCTGCGCGAAACGGCCGCCCTCATAATGCATCTGGCCCACAAAGACCTCGTCCACACCCGTGTCGCCCAGCCACCGGTCGCCGACCACCCGCTGGGGCGGGCCGCCCATCACGTACTGGGCGAAACTGAGGGGGTAGACGCCCACGTCCCACAGGCAGCCGCCCCCATATTCCGGGACCAGACGCACGTTTTGCCGGTCGCCGATGGTGAAGTTGAAAGCGCCGCGGACGACGGTTACGTCGCCCAGACGGCCGGCGTGCACCCACTCGCCCACGATCTTCGTCTGTGGATGGTGGCGGTACATAAACGCCTCGGCGAGAACCATGCCAGTAGAGTCGGCCGCTTCGATCATGGCGTCCACTTCTTCCAGCGTCGGCGCAAAGGGCTTTTCACAGAGGACGTGGACGCCACGTTCCATCGCCTTAATAGACCACTCGGCGTGGAGATGGTTGGGCAGGCTGACGTACACTGCATCGACGGCGCCCGACGCCAACATCTCGTCGTAGCTGGCGAAAGCCTGGGGGATCTCCCACTCCCCGGCGTAAGCCTCGGCCCGTTCTCGGGTGCGGCTGGCCACGGCGACCAGTTCGCCCCGGCGCGAGGCGCGGATAGCGGGGATGACCCGCCGGTTAATGTTTGCCGTCGACAGTAATCCCCAACGCACTTTGCTCATCGTTTGCTTCCTTCTGGCGGATTGTTTACTTTGACAACTTTGGTGACACGTTCTCTATTATAGCCGGTTGCCGCCCGGCAAGTAGGATGAAATCAGCCCAGCAGAGCAAACCAGATGATGCCGGAGAGCGTGATACCGGCACCGGTAAAGAAGCCGCCGGCGAGCGCATGGGGCCAACGGCCGCCACGGTATAGTAGGAGGGCCGCCGTGGCGATAGAAAAGGTACACCCTCCGTACGTGAGGATGACCCACAGGGGGGTGTTAGATACTGCCGGGCCGGCCGTCGTGTAATGCCAGGCGCGAGCAGGCGCCGCGAACTCTTCATACCAAGGGGGAATGGTCATCCCCAGGAACGTCACGGTCGCCACCGCCTGCCACGGCCGCCAGCGGTCCGCCAGGCGCAGCGCCACATAGCCGAACTGGACAACGGTCAACCACCAACCCACGGCCATGTAGGAAGGGGAAGCGAGAAGACGAAAGCCGAAATAGTCTGTATAGACCAGCGAGCCAAAGTGCTCCACGTGAATCCAGTCGGCCCATAACTCCAGGACGCCGGCGACGAAACCGAAAGGCAGCAGCCAGGCCAGGCGCCGGCTGCCGGTGAGAGCCCACCCACCGATAAGCAGGGCAATGACCAACAGGGCCGTGACGCCAAAGGCGTGGGGGGCGCGCAGGATGGCTCCCAATAGGACGCCGCCCATCGTCATGGCCAGTGAGCCCAACACAAGACCGTCGTCTGCACGAATCTGCTGCGACGGCAGAAATCGGCTCACGATTCTCCTGCAAAGCCGAGGGTCAAGAGATCGTCGTAAGAAAGAGAGAGTTCCCAGCGGGCGCCGGCAAGGGATTCCTCGGGCGCGATCACCTGGAAACGGGGAAGCCGGCCGGCCGTCGATTGAAAGCGCTTCGCCCACTCCCACTGGCGGCGGCTAACGATAGAGAGGCGGTGGGCGACGTCGTCCCGATCCTGGTTATTCCACAGCACGAGCAGAGGCCGGCCGGTATTTGTGTTGTAATGGACGCCGGCGCCCGTGATCACTTCCAACAGCGCGCGCCGGTGTCCGTCTGCCAGTTCGACGGCGTAATCGGCCAGCAGCGCCGGGTTCCCCATGATCTCGTCCAGGCGCTCGACGATGGCTGCTTTGGCGCTGGTCTGGAGGCGAAACGCTTCAATCATAGGGCGGAGCGTGGCCGAGAGGTCGTCGGCCGGGACCAGCAAGCTCTCTCCCTGCGGCGTCAACGTCACCGACAATGTAACGTCTGGGGTCACGGTCAGCGGCCCGACCGTTGTCGTACGCGTCGCCGTATCATACGCTACTTCCACCGATTGCTCCCGCCTGTCGATCTGGGCGACGACGGCGCCAGGCCGCTGCACACCGCGAACGTGTAGGCGATAGGTGCGCTCGGCCGGCACGTGGTCCGCGCCACCCTGCACCGGCCCAACGGTGACGAGCAACTCGCCCTCCCGCCACTGCTGGGCCATCGGGGTAAGGGCGTAAACGCCATCCCGATAGGCCGTCGTCTCGCCGTCATCTTCGTACAGCTCAAATACGTTCGACTCGAACACGTTGTTTGCCCCGGGGAAGAGGTATACGTCCAGGGACGACGGATTATCTACGCCGCCCCAGCCGACTTTCGGCCCCAGGGGAACGATGGCTCCGGCGCGGGCGAGGACGGGAATCTCATCCAGGCCGCCGTGCAGGGCGCGCCAGCTATCCCCGGAGAAGCGGCGGCCGTCGAAGAAGTGGAACCAGCCGCCGGGCGGCAGCCACACGACCTGGCGCGCCAGCCGGGTGTCGGGATTGGCCGGGCTGACAAAGGGCGCGGCGATCAGTTCGCTACCGAAGAGATACTGGTTCGGACAGTGGTAGGCAGCTTCTTCTTCTGGATAATCGTGGTACATGGGACGAACGGCGGGGACGCTCTCCCGGAAATTGCGCCACGACATCGTGTACAGATAGGGAATCAGGGCGTGGCGCAACTGCATGGCCTCCCGGGTCACGCGGAAGGTTTCCGCGTCATAGCCCCACGGCCGTCGCTCGTGATAGGGATTGTTCGTGCTGTGCAGGCGCATGATGGGGCTGAAGACGCCGAACTGCACCCAGCGCGCGTATAGCTCCGCTTCTTCTATCCCCTGCATGTGCCCGCCGATGTCATGACTCCACCAACTATAGAGGACGTTGGCCGCCGTCGCCGTGTGGTACGGTTGGAAGGCCAGCGAGGGCCAGTCGACGTAGGTGTCGCCGGAGAAACCAATGGGATAACGGTGGTTGCCCAGACCGCCCCAGCGCGAGAAGATGAAGGGGCGCTTCCGGCCGTCCCGCGCCCGATCGTAGAAGTGGAGGTGATTCAACCACCAGAGAGGATCGAGGCCGGGCAGACGGCAACCGGTGCCCTGTTGCCAATCCATCCACCAGAAATCGACGCCCTGTTCTTCGAGCGGATGGTGTAGCTCTTCAAAGTAAGCGCGGACAAACCGGGGATCGGCGATGGTGAAAGGGACAGGCTCCTCGGTCTCCGGATCGATGCCCATAGCACGGGCTACCTCTTCGTAGGCCGCTTCGTGGGGGTGTACGCCCTCGGCCGGGTGCAGGTTGAGGGCCGTCTTCAGACCTTGCCGGTGGAGCCAATCGAGGAAGGCGTCAGGATCGGGAAACAACTCCCGATTCCAGGTATATCCGGTCCAACCGGAGCATTGATTGCCCGTCTCAGTGACGTGCCAATCCATATCCACAATGCACACAGAAAGCGGCACCCGGTGCTCGCGGAAGGCGCGCATCAAATCCATCAACTCTTCTTGTGTATACGCCCAGTAGCGGCTCCACCAGTTGCCCAACGCCCAGCGCGGCAAGAGGGGGGTCCGGCCGGTCACTCGAGCGTAATCGTCCAGCCCCGCCCGGTAGTCGTGGCCGTAGCCGAAGTAGTAGAGGTCATGAGAGGCGGGACGGGCCCGGTTCTCCAACCAGCCTTCTTCGTTGAAGACCAGGCTCTCGGAATCGTCGACGACGGTGTGACCGGCACGAGATAAGAGACCGGGTTCCAGCTCCGTGGCGCCGCTCACCACGTCGAGGGTGCGCACAGTTCCCTGTAAGTTGCCTTCGTCCCGGTCGCCGTGGCGCCAGAGGCGGCCGCTCTCCCGGCGCTCGATGGAAAGCGTCTCGGGGGTAAAGCCGGCGGGCGATGTCCGGTAACGCAAGTGGACGTGTTCGGTGATGACGTCGATCTGTTCGGCCGTTCGCTGAACCTCGAATGCCGGCACCGGCTGTTCCCGGTACCAGACCAGTTGGCTGGGCCGATCCTCAAAGCTGTCGTCCGGATCGTATTCGAGGCGGAGCAGGCGGGACGTGAGGACGGTAAATCGCACGTTGGGGCCACGAACGATGGCGCCGTCGGCAGCGACGGGTGCAAAGTCGAGGCGGAAATGGGAGGGAACGTGGTCCATGGTTTCGTTAGTTCCCGGTGCAGGCGCGAGGCGAGTGGCCGGTGGCCGGCGCCACGAAACGCTAGGAGGAAATGAGCCCAAGTTGGCGGCCGGTCGATTCCAGGATGCCCAGTGCGCGGTCCAGTTGGTCACGCGTGTGGGTGGCCATGTAGCTGGTGCGCAGAAGAGACTGGCCGGGAGGAACGGCCGGCGTGATGACGGGATTGGTGTAGAGGCCGCGCTCGAACAGCAGCTTCCAGGTGAGGAATGTGGGGCCATCATCGCCGATGACGATGGGAATGATGGGCGTCTGGGTCTCGCCGGTATTGAAACCCATCTCGTTGAGACAGCGGAGCATGTAATCGCCGTTCTCCCACAACTGTTCGACGTGTTCGGGCTCGGTCTCCATCACTTCCAGCGCGGCCATCACCGTCATCGCGTTGGGAGCGGGCAGGCTGGCGCTGAAGATGAAGGAGCGAGCGTGATGCTGGATGTAGGAAATGACGTCGGCGTCGCCGGCGATGAAGCCGCCGATGGAAGCGAAAGATTTGCTAAAGGTGCCCATGATTAAGTCTACGTCGTCGGTGAGGCCGAAGTGGGCGGCTGTACCCCGGCCGTTACCCAACACGCCTAACGAGTGGGCATCGTCGACGTAGAGGCGAGCATCGTACTTCTTGCAGAGAGAAACGATTTTGTCGAGTGGCGCGATATCGCCGCCCATGCTGAAAACGCCGTCGACGATCACGAGCTTGCCGCCGTCGTCGGGCAGGCCGTCGAGAATGCGCTCCAGGTGGCGCATGTCATTGTGGCGAAAGCGCTTCATCTTGCCCCCGCTGAGCAAGACGCCGTCGACAATGCTGGCGTGGTTTTCTTTGTCAAGAATGACGTAGTCGTCGGAGCAAACGATGGCTGAAATGGCGCCCAGGTTGGCCTGCATGCCGGTGCTGAAAACGAGCGCGGCTTCCTTGTCCACGAACGCGGCCAGCCGCTCTTCCAGTTCGCGATGGAGCTTAAGCGTGCCATTCAGATAGCGCGAGCCGGTGCAACTGGTTCCATAATCGTCTACCGCTTTCTTGGCTGCCTCACGCACCTTGGGATGGGTGGTTAAACCGAGATAGTTGTTGGAGCCGATCATAATGACAGAGCGGTCGTCGACGGTCACTTCGGTACCCTCTGTCCCGTCAAGGGACACGAAGTAAGGATAGAGCCCCTTTTCCTTTATTTCGCGCACTCTCTGCAAGCGTTCATCACGCTCTATCTTTGCAAATAGATCCATAATTTCTCCGTCCTCTTCCCGCAGTATTCTCTTGCGGCGGATTGTAAGACGTGCGTCAAAGGGCGTCAAGCACCCGCATTGCCTCATTAAAAATGTTACCGAAGCACGTGCGGAAAGTCTGGCTGCGGGCGGCAAGCTTTTCCTGAACATAAAATTATCATTTGCCACAATCTTTACTTATGGTAAGATAACGTCCATCGAGGGGATGTCACCTAATTGAAGGTAGTTTACTTACAGGACACCCGCTTGGGTTACTCAGGAAGGTAGGTGGCAAATGAATAGCATGGACAGGCAACCAGTACTGGTCGGCCTCGCTGCCTTTGTCGTCGGTTTCTTCATTGGCCTGGTTATTTTTGGCTGGTGGTTGACGCCGGTGGAATGGGAAGGAGGAGGGCCACAGCACCTTTCGGAGGCAGATCAGGATCTTTATCTGATTACGCTGGCGCGCCTCTATTCAGTGGACAACAACCGCGGACATGTGCAGGCAGCGCTCGGCCGTTGGGGTGAAGCGCCTCAGGAAATTTGCCAGTTGGCCGACCAACTGCGCACGGCCGACCCGGCCGAGGCACAACGGCTGGAAGCGCTGGCAGCCGTCCTCAATAATCAAGGATGCGCTGGCGTGGCCGGCCCGGCAGAAGCGGAGGAGGGCGGTGGTCTCGGTGGCCTACTCATCGTTCTGGGCCTGCTGCTCCTGTTCATCGTCCTGCTGGCCGTCGTCTTCTTCGTCGTGCGCCGGCCGCGGCGTGACGTGGAGGGCGAGCGCTACGCTGCCTACCCGTCCTCTATGGAGACGACGACGCCCGAGACCGTCGAGTATTCGGACGAGGAGCTGGCTACGATCCCCATCGCCCGCTTCCAGACCACGTACACGCGCGGTCATGATACCTACGACGATTCCTTCAGCATCGAAAACGAACAGGGCGATTTTCTGGGCGAATGCGGCGTCGGCATCTCGGAATCGATCGGCATGGACACGCCGAAAAACGTCACCGCCTTTGAGGTGTGGCTCTTCGACAAGAACGATATCCGGACGGTCACCAAGGTAATCATGAGTGACCATGCCTTCTTCGACGAGGCGATCAAGGCGAAGCTTGCGCCGAAGGGAGAGCCGGTGCTGGCTCGCGAAGGTGAAACGATCGTCCTGGAAACGGCGACGCTGATCATCAACGCCGAAATCACCGAGATGGCGTATGGCAGCGGGGCCCTGCCGCCGAAGAGCTTCTTCGAACAATTCACGGTGGAACTGTCCGCCTGGGCGAAGGAAGGCGACTTTGGCGAACCGGATATTCAGGGCCACATCGACGAGATGCTCGATTATTGAGCCCCCCGATAGTAAAAGAGGAAAACCCCGGCCATGTTCTACGGCCGGGGTTTTTTGTTTTGCAGGGGCAGGGCTACGCCTTGCGATAGGGGTCGAACAGTTTCTCCCACTCTTGAAGGGCGTAGCGATCGGTCATGCCGGCGATGTAGTCACAGACGGCGCGCTCCCGAGGTAACAACTCTAACCGTTCCTGGGTCTTCGTCGGCAGCATCCGCGGCTCCTGCACGTAAGCCTCGAACAGTTCGGAGATGAAGCGCTCGGCCTTCACCTGCATGCGCATTACGCGGTAATGGCGGTACATGTTCTCGTACAGGAAATCTTTCAATTGTCGCACCTTCCGCTCCATTTCGGGCGAGTAGGTGACGACGTTGCTCTGGAATAGCTGCACGGCTTCGGGCGAGTCGATGTCGTTCTCCTCCAGCGTATGTGAGGTTGTAAGGACGACGTCGGTCACGAAGTCGCCGATCAATTCACGCACAATCTCCCGACGGATGAGATCGTTGAAGGGTTCGCTGCTGTTCCACCCGACCTGCTCTTTCATCTCCTGCCACAGTTCCAGCCCCTCCAGATCGGCCGGGGCAAACAATCCGGCCCGCAATCCATCGTCCAGATCGGCAGCGTTGTAGGCAATTTCGTCGGCCAGATTGGCAATCTGTGCCTCCAGCGACGCCCTCTTCTCCGGCTCATAATCGGTGGCATCGCTCCGGTCATATTCTGTCTCGTGCTTGATCATCCCTTCGCGCGTCTCGTAGGTTAGGTTGAGCCCGCGATAGTCAGGGTAGCGGTGCTCAAGCTCCGTCACCACGCGATAACTCTGGGTGTTGTGATTGAACCCGCCATGCCCCTGCATCATGCGATTCAAGGCATGTTCCCCGGCGTGGCCAAAGGGTGGGTGACCCAGGTCGTGAGCCAGGCAGATGGCTTCCGTCAGATCTTCGTTTGCCCCCAACCCCCGGGCCAGAGAGCGACCCAACTGGGAGACTTCGATGGTGTGCGTCAGCCGCGTCCGGTAATGGTCGCCTTCGTAAAAGACGAATACCTGGGTCTTGTACTCCAGCCGCCGGAAAGCCGTCGTATGGATGATGCGATCCCGATCTCGCCGGAAAGCCGTTCGCGTCTTCGATTCCGCCTCGGCATGCTCCCGGCCGCGGGATTCAGCACTCTTCAAGGCGTAGGGTGCCAGCGTCTCTTGTTCTATTTCCTCAAGCTTCTCTCGCAGAAAAACCATCATCTTCTCCTTCTGTGATCAGCACGTCATCAACGCCTCATCTTTACGCCTGACGGCCGTAACCGCCAGTAAAAAAGCCAGAACAGTATTGACAATTCTCAATAGTCCATCTAATCTTAACATAAAAGCATATGCGTCCTGTTAAACAGGGAGTGCCTTAATGCAAAATCGAGTGATCCTCTTCCTTGTAATGATCGCCGTGATCATTGCGATCGCCTTCTTCCTTCTCATCTCCTTTCTACTCCGGCCGGCCCAGCCACAGGCACCGGTAGAGGCGCCAACCGGCGAAGGGGAAGCTCAGCAGCCACAACAGCCACAGCAGTCGGTCGGCCAGCCATACGTCATCGGCGGCACAGAGGTCATCATCAACGCCGACCCGCTGCGGCGTGTGCACATTGTGGCGCCGGAGGCCCAGCAACCGGCTCCGACGCAGACGCAACCTTCGGCGACGCTCCCCCTGCCGACGGCGACGCTCCCTCTGCCGACGGCGACGTCCGCCCCCGCTCCGGCCGGGCCCGTCGCCGGGGTGGAGCAGATCGTCCTCATCGATTACGTCGTCCAACCGGAGGACACTCTCTACCGTATCACCCAGAAACACCAGACGTCAATTGAATTAATGGCTGAACACAACATCGCCTCTGGCAACCTTGTCACCGGCAACACGATTCGCCTGCCGGTGGCCAACGCCGCGTACTGTGCGGGCTCGCAAGCGTACCTGGTACGACCCAATGATACCGTTTTTAGCATCGCCCGTCGCCACGGCGTTACCAAGGAAGCAATTGCCCAACTCAATAATCTGGGTGCCGACTACCGGATCAACATCAATCAGGTGCTGTGTATTCCGTAGCCCTCTTTGGCGCAATTGCGGGGACAAGCCGTGAGGGCCGAGGCTCTGTTGAGTAATGTCACGTGCATCGTGTGACATCCCCCGCTTCACACCGCTTCGACTCTTGCTATAATGGGACGTGGTGGGCCACGCAGCTTGCCGGCATTCCACCATAACCTGGACAATGTCCGTCACATTCGACGAGGAGTACCATGAATAAGAAGACGATTGAAGATATCGACGTCAGCGGTAAGAAAGTTCTCGTTCGCGTGGATTTTAACGTGCCTTTGAGCGGCAAAGACCCGGCGGCGGGAATCACGGTTACCGACGACACGCGAATGCGCGCTGCGCTACCGACGCTGAACTATCTGCTGGACAATGGGGCGTCCCTCATTTTAATGTCTCACCTCGGCCGGCCAAAGTCAGCGGAGGATAAACATCTTTCGATGGAACCCGTCGCCGAGCGCCTGTCGGCGCTGTTGAACCGGCCGGTGCGGACCGTCGAGGACGTCGTCGGGCCAGAGGTGCGGGAAACGACGGCTTATCTCCGTCCGGGAGAGGTTCTGCTGCTGGAGAATACGCGTTTCCACTCCGGAGAAAAGGCAAATGACGGCGATCTGGCGTGGGAGTTGGGCACGCTGGCCGACGTCTACGTAAACGACGCCTTTGGCTCCGCGCACCGCGCCCACGCCAGCACAGAAGGTGTGGCGCAGGCCATGCGCGAGATGGGTAAACCGGCCGTGGCGGGCTATTTGATGGAGAAGGAAATTGAGGCGCTGGGCACGGCCGCTCACAATCCGCCCCATCCATACGTGGCCATCATGGGCGGCGCCAAGATTTCCGACAAGATCAAGTTAATCGACAACTTGCTACAGAAGGCGGATAAGATACTTGTCGGCGGCGGCATGGCGAACACGTTCCTCGCTGCACAGGGATACGAGATGGGCGAGTCGCTCGTCGAAGAAGAGGCCGTCCCCGAAGCGGAGCAATTGCTCGACCAGGCCGGCGAGCGCCTCGTGCTGCCGGTAGACGTCGTCGTCGCCGACGAAGTGTCGGCCGACGCGGAGAGCGACGTGGTTCCGGTGGAGGATATCCCCGCCGACCGGGCGGCCGTGGACGTCGGTTCCGAAAGTATCACCCGCTTTGAAAAGGAGTTGCAGGGTGCCCAGCTGGTCGTCTGGAACGGCCCCATGGGTGTCTTTGAAATTGACCAGTTTGCCGAAGGCACCAACTCGCTGGCAAAGATTCTGGCCAGGATGGCCGGAGACGGCGTGCAGGTGGTCATCGGCGGCGGCGACTCGGCCGCGGCCGTGCGCAAGGCGGGCCTGGCCGACGAGATGACGCACGTCAGCACGGGCGGAGGCGCCAGCCTGGAAATGTTGCAGGGTGAGGAATTGCCGGGCATCGCTGCCCTGGACGACGCCTAAGAGCCGATCGTACGGTCGGCGCACATTTCCTTGACGCCCTCCGGCCGCCGTGCTATGATGTCTGCACTATGTTGACCCGGCCTGCTTACGCCTATATCTATTATGCGAGAGGATACCACCAACGCCGTGTTCGCGTGGGAGGGTTGTCTCTGCACTAATAGTAGTACGCAGGGTGCGTTAGGGCAGCAACCAGAAGCGAAAGAGGACGCGGCGTAAAGGCCGCGTCTTTTTTATTTCACGCTTCCCGGAAAGTCGTTTCCGGGGAAACGTGAGTGGTCGCTATTTGACGATTTTTGCACGGAAGAGTGAAACAGGAGAGATATCGTGGCAGAGAACATCTTCACAGAACTAAAATGGCGTGGTCTCATCTACGACCACACAGAAGGGGTTGAAAAGTTGCTCGCCGGGGAAAAGATTGCTCTGTACAACGGCTTCGATCCCACGGCCGACAGCCTGCACGTCGGTCACCTGGTTCCCATGGTCCAGTTGGCGCGATTCCAGCGCTTCGGCCATACACCTATCGCCGTCGCCGGCGGCGGCACTGCGATGGTCGGCGACCCGAGTGGCAAGTCCGAAGAGCGTAACCTGCTCAGCCGGGAAGAGATCGAAGCCAATCTGCGGGGCGTTAAGCAACAACTGGCCAGCCTCCTCGACTTCGACGTACAGGAAAATCCCGCCCGCCTGCTCAACAACGCCGACTGGTTGGCCCCCCTCAATCTCATGGACTTCCTCCGCGATATCGGCAAGCATTTCACCGTCAATTACATGATGGCCAAAGATTCGATTCGCTCCCGCCTCGATCGCGAGGTCGGCATCTCCTTCACCGAGTTCAGCTACATGCTGCTCCAGGCCTACGACTACCTCGTCCTTCACGATCGTTTCGGTTGTCGCCTCCAGGCCGGCGGCAGCGACCAGTGGGGCAACATCGTCTCCGGCGTCGAACTGATTCGCCGAATGCGCGGCGAGCCCGCCTTCGGCCTCGTCTACCCCCTGATCACCAGGGCCGACGGCACGAAATTTGGCAAGACGGCCGCCGGGACCAACGTCTGGCTCGACCCGGAGCGGACGTCGCCCTATCGTTTCTACCAGTTCTGGCTCAACACCGGCGACGAGAGGGTCGTCGAGCACCTGAAATACTACACGTTTCTCACCCGGGATGAAATCGATGCTTTGGCCCATGAAGTAGATACCCGGCCGGAGCAGCGCGAGGCGCAGCGCCGGCTGGCGCAGGAGATGACGCGCATGATCCACGGGCCGACGGAGCTGGAAAAGGCGGAACTGGCCTCGGACGTGCTCTTCGGTGGCGAGTTGACCGGGCTCGGCGCCGGCGACATCGCCGACATCTTTGCCGATGTCCCTTCCAGCGAGGTGCCTAAGAGCGCGCTGGAGGACGGCGGAGTCTCCGTCATCGATCTGGTCGCCGATAGCGGGCTGGCTCCCTCCCGCGGGCAGGCCAAGCGAGACATCAGAGGCGGCGGCATTTACCTGAATAACCGGCGGGTCACCGACCTCGGCCGCCAGGCAACGCTGGCCGACGCCATCGAGGGTCAGTTCCTCGTGCTACGCAAGGGCAAGAAGAAGTATCATCTTATTCGTGTCGATGAATAAGATGATACTTCGTTCCTTATCGTTACGCCGGCACCAGTTCCGGCGGCACGTCCTCTAGCTCCTCTTCCTCGGCGTAAGCCTCGGTGGGAACGCAGACACAGAAGAGGTTGCGGTCGCCCCACACGTTGTCGATGCGGGCCACGGCCGGCCAGAACTTCTGCTCCTTCACCCACTCGGCCGGGAAGGTGGCTACTTCGCGCGAGTAGGGGTGATCCCACTCGTCGGTTGCCACTTCCAGCACCGTGTGCGGCGCCCACTTCAACGGGTTATCCTCCCGGTCGCTCTTCCCCTCTTCGATGGCGCGAATCTCTTCGCGGATGGCGATGAGGGCGTCGCAGAAGCGGTCTACCTCCTCCTTGGATTCGCTCTCCGTCGGCTCGATCATCAACGTGCCCGGCACAGGGAAGCTCATCGTCGGCGCGTGGAAGCCGTAATCCATCAACCGTTTGGCCACGTCGTCCACCTCGACGCCGGACGTTTCGCGCAGCGGCCGGAGGTCGATGATGCACTCGTGGGCCACGCGGCCGGTCGTCCCCTTATAGAGCACGGGATAGTGCGGCTCCAGACGCGCGGCGATGTAATTGGCGTTGAGTACGGCGATCTTCGTTGCCTGCGTCAGCCCTTCCGCCCCCATCATGGCGATGTAGGCGTAGGAGATGGGCAGAATGCTGGCGCTCCCCCACGGCGCGTCCGCCACGTTGCCGACTGCCTGCTCGCCGCCGACGCCGCGCACCACCGGATGGTCCGGCAGGAACGGCGCCAGATGTTCCGCCGCGCCGATGGGGCCCATGCCCGGGCCGCCGCCGCCGTGCGGAATAGTGAAAGTCTTGTGCAGGTTTAGATGGCATACGTCCGCCCCGAAGTCGCCCGGTTTGGACAAACCGACCATGGCGTTCATGTTAGCCCCATCCAGATATACCTGCCCGCCGTTGTCGTGCACGATCTGGCAGATTTCTCTGACGTCCGGCTCAAACACCCCGTGGGTGGAGGGGTAGGTGATCATAATCGCCGCCAGGTTGTCCCGGTGCTTCTCCGCCTTCTTGCGCAGATCGTCGACGTCGATGTTGCCGTTTTCATCACAGGCGACCACGACGACGTTCAGGCCGGCGAGGACGGCGCTGGCCGGATTCGTGCCGTGCGCGCTGCTGGGGATGAGGCACACGTCCCGGTGGCCTTCGCCGCGCGATTCGTGGTAGGCGCGGATCACCTTCAGGCCCGTGTATTCGCCCTGCGAACCGGCGTTCGGCTGCAACGAAACGGCCGCGAAACCGGTGATCTCCGCCAGCCACGCCTTCAACCGCTCGAAGAGGAGCTGGTAGCCCTCCGTCTGGTCCAGCGGCGCGAAGGGATGGATGTTGGCAAACTCCGGCCAGGTAACGGGCTTCATCTCGGTCGTGGCATTGAGCTTCATCGTGCACGAGCCGAGGGGGATCATGGAGTAGGCCAGGGACAGGTCGCGCTCCTGCAACTTATAGATGTAGCGCAACATCTCTGTTTCTGAGTGATGGCTGTGGAAGACGGCGTGGGTCAGATAGTCGCTCTCGCGTTCGTGCGGCCGTTCGTAGGGCAGCCACACGTCGCCGGCCATCCTTTCCAGGTCAAACTGGTCCGGCGCCGCGCCAAAGATTGCCAGCAATTGGCCCACCTCGTCAGCGGTCGTCGCCTCGTCCAGGGAGACGCCGACGGCGCCGTCGTCGTAACGGCGCAGATTGAACTTCCGCTCCAGGGCGGCGTTTATCACCTCTTCCTGGGTGCGCGGCCCGTCCGCGATCTTCAGCGTGTCGAAAACGGGCTTGTCATTTATCTCGTAGCCCAGTTCCTTCAGGCCGCTGGCGAGGATGCCGGTCAGGAGTCGCACCCGCCGGCCGATGCGCTTCAGCCCTTCTGGTCCATGATAGACGCCGTACATGCCGGCCATAATCGCCAGCAGCACCTGCGCCGTACAGATGTTACTCGTGGCCTTCTCCCGGCGAATGTGCTGTTCGCGCGTCTGCAGGGCCAGGCGCAGCGCCTGGTTGCCGTTCGAATCCAGGGAAACGCCGACGATGCGCCCGGGCAACTGCCGCGTATAATCGTCGTGGGTGGCCATGAAAGCGGCGTGAGGGCCGCCGTAGCCCAGAGGCACCCCAAAGCGCTGGCTGTTGCCCACGGCCACGTCCGCGCCGAACTCGGCCGGCGGCCGCAGCAGCGTCAGCGCCAGCAGGTCGGTGGCCGTCACGGCCAGGGCGCCCACCTCGTGCGCTCGCTCGAAGAAAGCCTCGTAGTCGTAAATCGAACCGTCGGTGGCCGGATATTGGACCAGCACGCCGAAGACGTCATCCTCAAACGCATACTCCTCATGGTTGCCGACGACGACGTTAATGTCCAGCGCCTCGGCCCGCGTCTGCACGACGCCAATCGTTTGGGGGTTACACAGTTCGGAGACGAAAAAGGTGTCGGCCGTCGAACGCCGCCCCTGCGCGCGCATACAGAGAGTCATCGCTTCCGCGGCCGCCGTTCCCTCGTCCAACATCGAGGCGTTGGCGATCTCCAGGCCCGTCAGGTCGCTGACCATCGTCTGGAAATTGAGCAGCGCCTCCAGGCGGCCCTGGGCAATTTCTGCCTGGTACGGCGTGTATTGTGTGTACCAGCCGGGGTTCTCGAGAATGTTACGCTGTATGACGCCGGGCACGAGGCAGTCATAATAGCCCATGCCGATAAAGGAGCGGAACACCTTATTCTTCTCCGCCAGCGCCCGTAAATCGGCCAGCACTTCAGATTCGCTGCGAGGCTCCGGCAGATCTAGCGTTCCTTCCATGCGAATGACGTCAGGCACAGCCTCGTCAATTAAGTCGTCCAGTGACGAAAAGCCAACACTTTTCACCATCTCATCAACCGCCTCTCCTTTGGGGCCGATGTGGCGGCTGACAAAACGATCAGTAGGTTTCAGGAGATCCAGATTACCCTGAACCTCCCGTGGTGGGATATGGCTCATTCTATTTCCTCCGCAAAACGGGTAAGGCCGGGCGCAGGACGCGCCCTAGCCAACAGGTTAGTGGTCGCGTTC
>JAWVYQ010000076.1:0-16805 GCA_033722615.1 Promineifilaceae bacterium (SeqCode) | reverse complement strand
GATGTCGAGGTAGATGCGCAGGTCGCCGAGGTCGTTGCTCAGTGCTGTCTGCCGGGGGTTGACGGCCGGGCCGGCGAAGGTGTCGAGGAGGGCGGCGCTGTGACCGCCGACGCTGGCGAAGCGGTCGGGGTGGCGCAAGGCGATTTCGAGAGCCCAGTAGCCGCCGCGGGAGAGGCCGCCGATGGCGCGGCCGGTAGGAGCGGGCCAGACGCAGAAGTTGGCTTCGACCCAGCGGAGGAGGTCGTCGAGGACGACGGTTTCGTAGGAGCCGGGGCCACCGCTGGTGTTGTTGGCCATCCAGCCGCCGTCGGGCATGATGATGAGCAGAGGCGGGATCTCGCCGGCCGCGATCAGGTCGTCGGCCGCTTCGTCTGCGCCCAGTTGATCCCAGATCGTTTCGTCGTGGATGTTGCCCCCGAAGAGGATGAGAGCGGGATAGGCGCGGCCATCGTCGGCGTAGCACGGGGGCAGGTAGACGCGGACGTTCTGGGGATCGCCGGCCGTGGGACTGGGGTAGGCGTGGTCAACGAGGCGGCCGGGGGCGGCGCACGGTGTTGGGGAGGGGGTCGTTGACGGCCGGGGCGTGGGGGTGTCGGTTGGTGTGGGCGTGGGCGGTTCGGCCGTCGCGGTGTGGGTTGGCGTATTGTTTAGTGAAGGTGTGGGGCTAGCGGTGGCGGGAGATGTGGGGCTGGTGGCGGCCGCGGCTGTGGTGGGTGTGGGCGAAGGGCGGCCGGTGCAGGCGGCGAGGAAGAGGATCAGCGCCGGTAGGACAATTTGTTGGCAAATTGTCCTACATAGGCTACCAGGGGAGGGGCGCGGGGGGATCATCCAGCAGTTTTTTGTGGGCGCCGTGCCAGACGGACGGTTTGCGCGTCATTTTCTTGACCTCGACGTCGGCGACGTGGGGGGAGAGGGCGGCCAGAAGTTCAGGGAGGAGGTCCCAGGCGTCGTTGCGGATGATGTCCTCGAAGTTGGCGGCCGCCTCGCGCGCCCACTCCCACTCCCGCTGGAAGCGCTCGGCCTTCATCCAGTAATCGCGCTTCTCCCAGGCCTCGACGGTCTGCCGGACGCTGCGGTCGATCTCGCGCAGGAGGTAGACGATGGCGGCGGCCATATCTTTCGTTTCGGCGTCGACGTCGCTCTTGCGGCTGAGGCGGCGCAGGATTTCGGCGACGGTGCGCCGGCAGTGGTTGCGGATTTTGCCCGGGCTGTTGGTGTTGATGACACGGCTCATATCGTGATTTGTTTCCTCCGGCTTATCTAAAATCGAGTTTCTGGCGCATGATTCTCGTTTGCGAGCACTTCGCGAATAGAAACTCGGTTTTTGATATCTGTCTCATTACGTGAAGCCGCCCTAGCATAGCACGCGTGTTCCAAAGCGCCAATAGGGGAATTGGCACGTTCTCTGTATAATGGATGGTGACCCATTTGCCAGATCATTAGTGAGTGCGTTTCAAATCAGTTGGGAGACCGGGTGGATCCGAGGATCCACCCTCCGCTTGCCTTACCAAGATAAATTGATAACTCTGCGAATTGCTACCTATGGAGGAATGAGAGCACATGGTTGAGATGCGAGACGTCCTGGGATTGATTCTCGGTGGGGGCGCGGGGACGCGCCTGTACCCGCTGACAAAGGAGCGGGCGAAGCCGGCCGTGCCGTTGGCGGGTAAGTACCGGCTGATCGACATTCCGATGAGCAATTGCCTGCACGCGGGCATCGAGAAGATCGCCATCCTGACACAGTTCAACTCGGCGTCGCTGCACCGCCACGTTTTCCGCACCTACACCCGGGACCAGTTCACCAAAGGGTGGGTGCAGATTCTGGCGGCCGAGCAGACGCCGACGCACGACGACTGGTATCAGGGGACGGCCGACGCCGTGCGCAAGCAGGAGCTGGAGATCCAGCAGGCGGGCACCAGCCACGTCCTGATCCTGGCGGGCGACCACCTCTACCGTATGGATTACCGGCGCTTTGTCGAGTACCACCTGGACAGCGACGCGGACGTGACGATTGCCGTGCAGCCGGTCGGCCGGGAGGCGGCCTCCTCGCTGGGTATCCTGAAGCTGAGCGCGGACAACCAGGTTGAATCGTTTACGGAGAAGCCCCAGGGCGAGGCGTTGGACGGCCTGGAAAGCCGCGACGACCCGGAGAAGCCGTACATGGCGTCGATGGGCATTTACGTCTTCAGCACCGACATCCTCTTTGAGTTATTGGAAGGGGATGGAGACGATTTCGGCCGGGACATTATTCCCGCGGCGATGGCATCCCACCGGGTGACGGGCTACGTTTTCGACGATTTTTGGGAGGATATCGGGACAATCCGCCGCTTCTACGACGTCAATCTGGAGATGGCGTCGGCACAGCCGCCGTTTGACTTCTACAGTCCGGAGCGGCCGATTTACACGCACGCCCGCTTCCTACCCGGTTCGGAGGTACACGGCGGGCATTTACATAACGTCCTCATCGGGGACGGCTGCCGCATCTATGACGCCACCATCCGCTATTCGGTGGTCGGATTGCGCAGCATCGTCAACCGGGGAGTGACCATTCACCGCTCGGTGCTGATGGGGGCGGACTATTATGAGACGGATGCCGAACGAGAGGAGAATCGTCGCCGGGGCCGGCCGGACGTGGGCATCGGCGCGGGCAGCGTCATCGAGGGGGCGATTGTGGACAAGAACGCGCGCATCGGCCGGCGCGTGGTGATCCGCATGGTTCCCGACCGGGAGGACGAGGACCACGAGAATTGGGTCTCGCGCGACGGTATCGTCATCGTGCCCAAGAATGCGGTGATTCAGGATGGGACGGTGATTTAGACGTCAGCCGTCGGCCGCCAGCCAGTCGGCGGCCGCTTCGGGCGAGGTGAAGGGAGGTGCGGCGTGGGCGTGGATGCGCAGTTGCTCTTTTTCGGGGTGGACGGCGGCCGGAAGCCAGCCGTACTCCTGGCTCGGTGGGTGGACGGCGCCGCATAGCCAGCCCCGTTTCAGCCGGGGAAATTGCCAGATTATCCAGTCGTGGACGTCGTCGAAGCTGACGAGGGTCGGTTTGTCGTTCTGGAGTTCGGCCAATTCCAGGCACTTCTTCCCGCTTTTCTTGCCCGCCGTGGGGTCAGCCATCGCTGCCATCCTCCCTGTCGTTCAACAAAATTTGCAAGACGGTTTCGGTATCGGCGAGGTTTTCGAGAAGGTGGTCGGGGTTGGTTTGGGCCAGCGTGGCGGCCGAATGGCCACCGGTGGCGACGGCAACGGCCCGGGCGCCGCCGGCGCGGGCGCTGAGGACGTCGGCCGGCGTGTCGCCGACGACGACGGTGTCGGCGCCGTTGACGGAGCGCCCGCTAAGTTGGGCCGCCCGGCGCATGGCCAGCGCCGGGAGACGGTTGCGATCGCGGTCGTCGGAACCGAAGGCGCCAACGCGAAACTGGGACGGATCAAGGCCGGCCGCCGCCAGCTTCAGAGGAGCCGTCACGCGGGCGTTGCCGGTCACCAGGCCCAGCAGGACGTCGTCGCGCCGTTGCAGGGCGTCTAACAGGGCCGGGACCCCGGCGCACGGTTTGATTCCCCGCTCCCAGAAAAGGGTCTGGCCCCGCCGGGCCATCAATTCGTACACCCGCTCCAGCTTGGGCTCGACCTCGGCCGGGGGGATGCCCGCCGCCTGCAATAACTCGGTGATGATGAGGGGGTCTGTCTTGCCCGCCATCTGGTAGCTGTCGGCCGGGCCGGCCGTGCCGAAGATCTCCTCCAGCGCGTAGACCAGGGCAGCGCGGCCGGCGCGGTTACTGTGGATCAGCGTCCCGTCGACGTCGAAAAGCAGCAGGCGCATCGGTTAAATGAGGCGACGATGAGTGCCGATAACGAAAGGTAAAGCGTGCATAGAATAACTGTATCGTTACTGTGGAAAAACGGCAACGCGATCGGTCGTCTGATTTCTATTGGCGGCCGATGGAGGTCGTTTGCTGCCGGGGCGAAGGCGTTTACAATGGGAGTGAACGAAGAACGAGACCACACTCTATGGAAGAAGAAATAACGTCTGGAAAAGACACACTCGCATTACACCAACTGCCGGACGACGTCGTGTCCCTGTTACAGCGCATCGACGTCCCGCCCTATTTGCTGGCCCACCTGATCGTGGTGCACGACGTGGCGCGGCGGCTGGTCGTCGGTGTCGGCCGCCATTGGCCGGAGATACCCATCGACGCCGAAGCCGTGCACTTTGGGGCGGCCACGCACGATATCGGCAAGGTGCGGCACCCGGAGGAGTTGATGGCGCCGGGCGAGAAGCACCGGACGGCCGGGGTAGCGTTGCTAGAGGAACATGGGGCGCCCCCGCGCCTGGCGCGCTTTGCGCGCACGCACGCCGCGTGGCGAAAAGAGGAGGACGCGACGGTCGAGGACCTGCTGGTGGCGCTTGCCGACGAGGTGTGGAAAGGCAGCCGCGATGAGGAGCTGGAAACGGCGCTTCTGGAGCGGCTGGCGGCCTCTAAGAACAGTGAGTTGTGGGAAGCCTACATGAAGCTGGACGAGCTGCTCACGACGCTGGCTGCCGAAGCGGATCGCCGCCACCTGTGGCAGGCGCAGTTTCTGGAAGAGGAGGCGCTGAAGCAGGCAGCCTGGCCGGCCGCGCCGGCAGTGCTAGAAGGCGACGAAGACGAGTAGCCCGATTCAGTTCAGGCGCCGGGACATCTCTTCCCACAGGGCATGATCCACGGGGGTGGGGCGCGGGGGCACGGCCGGTCCCGCGGAAATTCCCCTTTGTTGCAGGATAGCTTTAATCGCCCCGATGCGCGCGCCGGCCGGCATCAGGTCGAGCAGGCTGTTGATGAGCCGATGCTGCTCGCGCGCGGCGGCGAGGTCGCCGGTGGCGAAGGCGCGGGTGAGGGCGACGAAGGGTTCGGGCACGGCCGTGGCCAGGCCGCTGATGAGGCCGGTGGCACCTAGGGCCAGGGAACCGAGGGCGATGCGCTCGTTGCCGGCGAAGACGGCTAACGCCGAAGGGGTGGCGTCCAGCAGCTGGCGAATCATCTGCGCGTCGGGGCGGCTCGTCTTGAGGCCGGCCAACGTGGGCGTCGTTTCCGCCAGCCGTTGCATCAATTGCGGGCTGACGCCGTTGACGGCCATGTGCGGGATGTCGTAGGCCAAGAGGGGCGTCTCGGGCGCTGCGGCGGCGACAGCGTGGTAGTAGTCAAGAAGGGCGTCGTCGTGCATGCCGTAGTAGGTGGGGGTGACGGCGGCGATAGCGTCGGCGCCGAGGAGCTGGGCGTGTTCGGCCAAGCCGGCCGCTTCGCGGGTGGTGTTGGCGCCGATGTGGAGAATGACGGGCACCCGGCCGCCGCCGGCGGCAAGGGCGTTTTCGTGCAGACGACGGCGCTCGGATGGGGTCAGCAGAATGCCTTCGCCGGTGGTGCCGCCGACGAAGAGGCCGCTGACGCCGGCGCCGATGAGGAGGTCGACCAGAGGTTTGATCGCTTCGACGTTGACGGTGTAGCCGTCTTCTTGCAGGGGGGTTGCCATGGCGGGTAGGATGCCGTGTTTCAGCGTGGTGGTGAGTTGGTCGATTTTGGTTTGCATGGTTTGTTCTCCAAGTAACCCGAGCGTTCACAATTTTCCCGGAAACTTGTGACAACCAGCCGGAAAGGCCGGTTGGCCGGCGCACCCTCTCTGTCGCTCAAGGTGTACGCGAGGAGTTTCCGGGAAAATGGCAGGACTTCTACATTAGAGGCGGGCGGATTCGGCCGCGGTCAATGCTTCGGCAAAGATGTTGAGCCCTTCGTCCACCAGCGGTCGGGGGACGTTGAGGGCGGGAATCAGGCGGATAGTGTTGGTGCCGCAGGGAAGGAGCAGAAGGCCTTCGCGGAAAGCGCGCTGGATGACGTCGTCGCGCAGGGCGGTGGCCCGCTCTTTCGTCTCGCGGTCGCGCACCAGTTCGACGCCGATCATCAGGCCCCGGCCGCGCACCTGGCCGATACTGGGGTGGCGCGCCTGCATTTCCTCCAGGGCGTCCATGATATACTCTCCGATCTTCGTTGCCCGGGCGAGCAGGTTTTCCTCCCTGATGACGCGCAGCGTGGCCAGCGCAGAGGCGGCGGCGACGGGATTGCCGCCAAACGTGCTGCCGTGGGAGCCGGGTTCCCAGCTCATCAATTCCTTACGGGCGATGATGCCGCCGATGGGCAGCCCGCCGCCTACCGCTTTGGCAAAGCAGACGAGGTCCGGTTCCACTTCTTCGTGCTCGATGGCCCACCAGCGGCCGGTGCGGCCGACGCCGCTCTGGATCTCGTCGACGATGAGCAGTATGCCGTGGCGGTCGCACACCTCGCGCAGCTGGCGGAAGAAGCCGGGTGGGGGCACGATGTAACCGCCCTCTCCCTGGATCGGTTCGACGAGAACGGCGGCCACGTCGCGGGGGGCGATGGTGGTGCGGAACAGTTCGTCTTCCAGGTAGCGGATGACGGTGGTGCCGTAATCTTCGCCGTCGCGGGCGGTCAGCAGCGGCCGGTAACGGTTGGGATAGGGCAGGTGGAAGACGCGCATGGCGGGCTGGTAGCCGGCGCGCTGCACGCTTTTGCTGGCGGTGAAGCTGAGGGCGCCTAGGGTGCGTCCGTGGAAGCCGCCCTGGAACGCGATGAAGCGGCTGCGGCCGGTATGGTACATGGCCAGCTTGACGGCCGCCTCGACCGCTTCGGCACCGGAGTTACCGAAGTAGAGCAACGTGCGGTCGTCCATGGGGGCGGTGGCCTGAAGCGCCTCGGCCAGATCGACGGCCAGCGGATCGTAAAAGTCGCTGAGGCAGATGTGCCAATACTTCTCGAGTTGGTCGCGCACGGCCGCTTCGACCTCTGGGTGCCGGTGGCCCACGCTGTGGACGGCAATGCCGGACATGAAGTCGACGTAGCGACGGCCGTCCACGTCCCATATTTCGGAGCCCTGGGCGTGGTCGACGGCCAGCGGATATTCTCTTGTGTGTGACGGCGAAAGGCTCTCCCTGTCCCGTTCGATGACGGCGCGCGCCTGGGGGCCCACACCTTCCAGCGTAAATTTCATTGTGAAGCGTCTCCTTTGTAATCGGCGGTGATCTCTATTGCGACATATCGTCTTCCCGGAAACCGTGCGCTTCCGGCAAAATTGCCCCTACTCCTCCGGTTCCAGGGTAAAGGTCAGCGGGAAGCCTTCAAGGCGAGCGGCGAAATGTGCTTTCCCCACCCGCCGCTCGGCCTCAGATTTGGGCAGCACGGTGACCAGAGCGATGCCCTTGGTATGGGCCAGGTAGGTGATGTGCTCAGCGATGATAGGGGTGAGTTCAAAGATCCGGATGAGGATGGCGACGACGAAGTTGTAAGGAGTGACGTCGTCGTTGTGGATCAGGACTTTCCAAGGCGGCTCTTCGGCCGTTTCCTCCTGCTCGTCAAGCTCTTCTTCCTTTTCCACGTCAGGGGTGGTCAGCGGGTCGCTCATAACGGGTGATTATAGAGTGAGGAAGCGGGGCCGGCAATCTGTCGGTGGGGCACTTCCAGCACAGACGGTATGATTGAGGAAGTTTAGGATCGATAGTATCAGGGAGGGAGATCTTTCCGTGAAACGAGAATTGTACCTCGCGTTTTTGTTATTTCTAGGCGCCGCCAGCTCAACGGCTTGCCAAGACCGTGAACGCAGATTGGAGACACCGCCGGTCACCCTTTCACCGTCGGGAGTAGCGCCGACGCCTTCGCAGCGGCCCTCGATGGCTCCGGCGGAAACGGGAACGGCTACTACGTCGCCCACGAACACGGCAACTGCCACCCACCCGGCGACGCCGACACCGGAAGCACCGGCAACGGATCAGGCAACGGCGACGCTGACCGCGACCCCGCTACGGCCGGTCGAGGTAGAACAAGTTTTTCCCCTGCCCTGGCCGGTGGACCCTTTCCGTGATGCCCAGGTTGAGGAAGCAAGAGAATGCGCGGCCATGATGGCTGCCAGAGGTGCGACCCTCGACCTGGAGGAGCCGCAGACGGCTTGTGATTGGGCGCTGATGGCGGAAGCGCGTATCCGCGAAAGGGTGGCAGAGGCGTTGCAGACGGCGACGCCAGAGAGCGGCTCGGCGGCACGCGCCTTTCATCTACTACCGCGCCCGGCCGAGGAGGCAGTCTATGCCTTTGGCCAGGCGGTCGTCGGCAACCCGGCGCTCGCCCTGGCGGCCACTTACAATTCGCCGCCTCTTTATGCCGCTTACCTCAACGCGCTGCCTCTTGTCGAACCCCCGCCGGTGGCCGAGCAGCCGATTACGGCCGTCGACATTGCGCTGGAGCAGATCGATCACGTGCCTGCCGTTCAATATGCGCTGCATGTTGAGGGGGCGAACGGCGATCCCGTGGTCTCAGGTCAGATCACACGTTGGGAGTACGGCGAGGATGGGGTGACAGAGACGGTGGATGAGATTGATGGCGTGGTCAGCGTCGCTCAGCTTCAAGGTTTGGGCGGTGAAGCCTTGTCGGATCTCCTGCCGGTAGACCATCCCTTCAGGATGGGGCCGGGAACTGGCTACGCCATCAGCTGGCAGGTAACGCTTACTTTTGCGGACGGCTCCACCCTGTCGCCCTTCAACCAGGGCACAATGCTCTTTGCCGGCGCGCCCTGGTTCATAGAGCTCGATGGGCAATGGTATCTGCAGTACTCGACCGACTTTCTCGATGCACTACTTGCCGTAACCGGCGCGCTGGCACTGCCCCCGGGAAATGATCCGGCGCTGACCCGACACGTGCACTGGTTTGACGGCGCGCGGCCGCTTGAGGCAGGGTTCAGCCGCTGATCCAACGATGGCTACGCTTCCTTTTGCCCGTCGAGTTCCGCACGCTTCTGGATAAAGCGTTTTGTATTTGCTACCCTGGCCTGAAACGTCTATACTTGCCGGGATAGTCACGGAAAAGGGAAAGGAGTGGGCGTGAAACGCAGCGTGGTGTAAGCGCCGCCAGTCGCCTTAGCCAGTCGCCCCCGACAATTCCTCGTCATCCACAATCTATGAGCCTGAATTCTATCTTGCTCCAGGTCGAAAACGTCAGCTTGAGCTTTGGCGGGAACGCCGTCCTTTCCGGCGTCAATTTCGACGTGCCCCGCGGCGAGTTGCTGGCCATTATCGGCCCCAACGGCGCGGGCAAGACGTCGATGCTCAACTGCATCAACGGCTTCTACCGGCCGCAGAAGGGGCGCATTCTTTACGAAGGCCACGACCTGACAGAAACGCCGACAGACCAGATCGCGGGGCTGGCCATCGCCCGCACCTTCCAGAATATTGCGCTGTACACGGGTTTGAGCACGCTGGACAATTTGATGGCGGCGCGCCACATTCACATGAAACAAAACAGTCTGGCCAGCATGTTGTACTGGGGACCGGCGCTGGAAGAAGAGGTGGCGCACCGGGAGGTGGTCGAAGAGATCATCGATTTCCTGGAGATCGCCCATATCCGTAAGGCTGTGGTGGGGGCGTTGCCTTACGGTCTGCGCAAGCGGGTGGAACTCGGCCGGGCGCTGGCTTTGGAGCCCCAATTGCTGTTGCTGGACGAGCCGATGGCAGGCATGAACGTGGAAGAGAAGGAGGACATGGCCCGCTACATTCTGGACGTCCACGAGCGACAGGAGACGACGATCATTCTGATCGAGCATGACATGGGTCTCGTCATGGATATTGCCGACCGGGTCGTCGTGCTCGATTTTGGCGTGAAGATTGCAGATGGGCATCCCGACGCGATCCGTAACGATCCGGCCGTGATTCAGGCCTATCTGGGAGATGAGTAAAGGTCGTGGACGATAGCGTGGACGATAGCGTGGCCGATAACGTGATCGAAAATGTGACTGAGGCAACCGTGGACCCGCAGACGTTACCCCAATATTTGTTGCGCCAGGTGCAGAAGTATGGGCCCGGAAAGGTGGGCCTGCGCCAGAAGGAGTACGGCATCTGGCGCGAATTTACCTGGCAGGATACGTATGAAGAGGTGAAGGCGTTTGCGCTGGGCATGGTGGCGCTGGGGCTCCAGCGCGGCGATCACGTGGCAACGGTGGGCGACAACGACCGCCACTATCTGTGGGCTTATCTCGGCCTTCTGGCGACCGGTGGGGTGCAGGTTGGCCTCTTCACGGACGCGGCCGCCAAGGAGATGGCATACATCATCGACCACAGCGATGCGGCCTTCGTCCTGGCCAAGGATCAGGAGCAGTGCGACAAAGTGCTGGCCATCCGGCAGGAGATCCCGAAGGTCAGAAACGTCATTTACTGGGACGAACGCGGCCTCTGGGATCTGGACGATCCGTGGCTGATTTCGTACGAAGAGGTACAGGCGTTGGGCCGGGAGCTGGCGGCGCAGGAGCCGGAGCGATTCGAACAGGAGATTGGCCGGGGCACGGCCGGCGATTTGGCCGTGGTCTGTTATACCTCCGGCACGACGGGGCTGCCCAAGGGAGCGATGCTCACCCACGAAAATCTGCTCTGTTCGACCAAGGCTTACGACCAGGTCGACCCCCGGTACGACACCGATAATCACGTGAGCCTGTTGCCGCTGGGTTGGATTGCCGAACACGTATTGGGCGTCGCCCCTCACGTGACGACGGGCATCATTATGAATTTTCCGGAGGAGCCGGAGACGGTGCGGGAAGACGTGCGCGAGATTGCGCCGGAAGGCATCCTCTATAATTCGCGGCTGTGGGATTCGCTGGTCGGTTCGGTTCAGGTTCGTATCCAGGAGGCGTCCTGGATCAACCGGAAGTTGTACGAGCTGTTTTTGCCGGTCGGCTATCGCGTGGCGGACCGCAAATTCGCCAAGGAGCGGGTTGGTGCCGGGTTGCGCCTGGCCTACGCGGCGGGCGACTGGCTGGTTTTCAAGCCCATTCGCGACAAGCTCGGCCTGACGCGCATCCGGTCGGCGTACACGGCCGGGGCGGCGCTGAGCCCGGACGCCATGCGCTTCTTCCACGCGCTGGGCGTTAACCTGAAGCAGATTTACGGGTCCACCGAGGTGACGGGAGGCGCTACCATCCATTACGACGGCGACATCAAATTCGCCAGCGTGGGCAAACCGGTGCCCGGCGTAGAGGTACAGATATCGGAGGAAGGGGAGATTCTGATAGCGGGCCCGACGGTGTTTCAGGGCTATTACAAGAATCCGGAAAAGACGGAAGAAGCGCTGTGGGTCGACGAGGACGGCCGTCGCTGGTTCTGTACGGGAGACGCGGGCTACATCGACGACGACGGGCACCTCATCTACCTGGATCGTCTGGACGACATGATCACGCTCGCCAGCGGCGAGCGCTTCTCGCCCCAATTTATCGAAGGGCGCTTAAAGTTCAGCCCCTATATCAAGGACGTGATGGCGATAGGCGGCGAGGAGTGGGAGTTTGTGACGGCGCTGGTGATCATCGACTTCGACAACGTCGGCAACTGGGCGGAACGAAACAGGATCGCCTATACGACGTTCGTCGACCTCTCGCAGAAGCCGGAGGTTTACGAGCTGGTAGGCGACGCGGTAGCCACCGTGAACGAGAACCTGCCGCCGGCAGCGCGGGTGCGGCGCTTCGTTCTGATGCACAAGGAATTTGACGCCGACGAGGCGGAGATGACGCGCTCGCGAAAATTGCGCCGGGGCGTTCTTTACGACCGCTACGGCAACATTATCGAGGCGATGTACGGCGACGCCGAGCGGGTGCGCGTGGAAGCGCCCGTCAGCTACCAGGACGGTACCGAGGGCGTGATCGAGACGGACTTGCGCCTGATGACGGCAGCCTGATGGCTGTGAAAGCGTGAGCGCGCCGGCTGGACGCGCTTAAGCAATTTGGGAGGGCTCTGAATGAATTGGCCGCTCGTGCCACAACAAATCATGACCGGCATCTTAAATGGCGGGATCATCGGGCTGATCGCCCTGGGGATCGTGCTCATCTTCAAGGCGTCGGAAGTGTTCAATTTTGCCCACGGGCACATGGTAATGGTGGGCGCTTTCCTCACCTGGTGGTTTTCAGGCGGCGGAGGCGAGGGCTCGCTCTTTAACCTGCCGTTCTGGGCGGCGCTGCTGGCGGCCCTCGTCGTCTCGGCCGTCATCGGGTTGTTGATCGAGCGCCTGGCGCTGCGGCCGATGACGGGGCAACCGCTGCTGGCCATTATCCTGATGACGCTGGGCCTGTCGCAGCTTCTGGAGGGGTTGGCGAGCATCTTCTTTGGCGTGCAGCCGAAAAGCAATTTCCCCGCCCCCTTCTCGGCCGGTGAAGTGTTCCGCTTCCCATTCCCCGGCGCTTTCAACGACACCATCATTCTGAAGAAGACGCTGGTGGCGGCCTTTATCGTGGCCATCGTCGCTGCCGTCGTCTTTATCTTGCTGTTCCAGCGCACGAGGATCGGCCTGGCGATGCGGGCGACGTCGGAGAATCACGAGGTGGCGCGCAGCCTGGGGATCCGGGTATCGGAAGTGTTTGGGCTCTCGTGGGCGGTGGCGGGTATTGTGGCCACGTTGGGCGGCGTGCTCCTGGCGACGCTGACGGGGGCGAGTCTCAGCCTTTCCACCGTGGTCCTTATCGCTTTTCCGGCGATTTTGTTGGGCGGTCTCGATTCGCTGCCGGGGGCCATCGTCGGCGGCATCGTGGTGGGGCTGGTGCAGGCCCTGGTACAGGCGTCTTCGGCGATTGAAGTGCGCAACTCGGCCGAGATCGCCCCTTACGTCCTGTTGCTGATCGTGCTCGTGATCCGGCCGGAGGGTTTGTTCGGCCGGAAGCGGATCGAGCGGGTGTGACGATTTTGCGCAGAATCACTTTTCTGGAAGCGGGGCGGATGAAGGTGCGTGGCAGCGAAGGGGTTAAGGTTGGATAGTCAAGGGAGAGAAGTATGGCAGCTATAAGGCCGGCCGGCGATTTTGATCGTAGCTACGAGCAGGACAAGGCCATCGTTCGCCAGAACTGGCAGTGGGTGGTGTTGACGTTGGCCATTGTGGTGACGGCGACGGTGCCCCTGTGGGGAAGCGCTTATCTGACGACGACGTTCAACCGGCTAGCTTACACGGTCATCGCCGTGCAGGGGTTGAACATCGTCACCGGCTACACGGGGCAGATTTCGCTGGGGCAGGCGGCGTTCATGTTGGTCGGCGGTTACATTTCCGCTCTGCTGGTCACGCATCTGGGCCTCTCGATGTTCCTGGCGCTGCCGCTGGTGGCGCTGGGCACCGGCCTGGTCGGGCTGATTTTCGGCCTGCCCTCGTTACGGGTGAAGGGGTTTTACCTGGCGATGGCTACGCTAGCGGCGCAGTTCATCATCCCCTGGCTGACACGCCACACATTTACAGATTATCTCGGCGGTTCGTCCGGCCGTATTGCGGTGCCGGTTCCGGCCATCGGGGAGTTTCTCTTTAACTCGGCCACGCGTTACTTCTACATTTCGCTGGCGCTGGTGATTATCACGACGGTGCTCACGGCCAACATCACGCGCACGCGCCTGGGGCGCGCCTTCGTCGCCGTTCGCGACAACGACCTGGCGGCGGAGCTGTTGGGCGTCAACCTGTTTGGTTATAAGTTGCGCGCCTTTTTCATCGCGGCCGCGCTGGCCGGGGTGGCCGGCGCCATGCGCGCCCACAGCCAGCGAGTGGTCGGCACGGAGCTGGGCTACGGTCTGAACGAGTCGATCATTCTCCTGGGGATGCTGGTGATCGGCGGACTGGGCTCGAACCTGGGGCCATTTCTCGGGGCGGCGGCCGTCATTTTCCTGGAGGATCTGGCGAACGTCGTGGGGCAGGAGCTGGGCCTCCTCTTTCCTGACCAGTCGGCCCGCCTGCTGACGTCCTTCCGGCCGATCTTTTTCGGCCTTGCGCTGATGCTGTTTCTCATCTTCGAACCCCGCGGGCTGGCCCATCGCTGGCGTCTGATAAAGGCGAGCTGGCGATTACGGCCGTTCTCCCGGTAAGGGCGAAACAATGCGATATGTCAAGGATGGTGAAAAGGTAGGGAAAGGAGATGACGCTATGGCCGAATAGGTTGAACGGCAGTGACGGATGACGTTGATGGCACGCCAGATTTAGGAAGGAGAAAGTGTGGGACAATTTGCCAAATTGTCCAACGTGTGAAGGAGAGGTAGATATGAGAAGGCTGCTGTATGTCCTGTTGATCTCGCTGGTTTTGATCGCGCTGTTTGCCGCCTGTGGCGGCCAGAATGCAGAGGAGCCGACGGAAGAACCCACCGAAGCGGCAGTGGAAGAGGCACCGACGGAGGAACCGGAACCCACCGAGGAGCCGGAACCGACGGAGGCGCCAACTGAGGAGCCGACCGAGGCGCCTGAGCCGACGGAGGAACCGACGGAAGAAGCAATGGAGGAGCCGACGGAGGAGCCGGAAGAGGAAATGGAAGAGGAACCGGCCGAGGAAGAAATGGGGCAGCCGGAAGGCGACCAGTATATGGCTACCTTTGACGACTGCGAAGAGAGCTATGAAGGGGAAACGCTCACCTTCTACCAGCAAGCAGGTTTGACCGGCCCCCTGGCGACCATTCTCGGACCGTCCTTCATTAACGGGACGAATGATGCAGTCGCGGCCATTAACGAGAACGGCGGGATCTGCGGCGCGACGATTGAAGTGGACCTCACCGATACGCAGTACGATCCGGAACAGGAGCTGGCGGCGTATGAGGAAAGCCGGGAAGCCGAGCCCCCTCCGATGTTCGTGCTGACCTATGCCAGCCCGGCCAGCGTGGTGCTCAAAGAACGGGTGAATGAGGATCACATTGTGAACATCGCCGCCGGGCTCAACGCCGAGGCGTTCTACGTGCCGCGGGACGGCTGGACCGTCGGCGTGGCGCCCATTTACTCCGATCAGTTTGCGGGCTTTGTGGAATGGGCTCAGCAAAACTGGGACGATATCAAACCGGCAGAGGCCGGCGACGACATCGTGGTCGGCGTTATCGGCTGGGAAGGCAGCTTCGGCGCGGGCGCGACGACGCCCGAGGCGCTGGCCTACATCGAGGACCTGGGCGTGTCCGTGCTGCCGCTGGAAACGCAGCCTGTGGATCCCACGGCCGACGTGACGGGCCAGATCCAGAACCTCGTTCTCGGCGGGGCCAACATCATCTACATCCAATCGCTGGGCTTCGGGCCGGCGCAGGTCATCGGGACGATCCGCGCGCTGGGCCTCTGGGATCAGGTGGTCGTCGGCGGCGTCAACTGGGCGATGAACACCGACGTGCTGACGTTGCTGGGCGACGCCACCCTGGCCGAAGGCTACTATGGCGTCTTCCCCTATCTGTGGTGGAATGACACCGAGGCGCAGGGCGTGCAGATGGCGCTGGAGGCGTTCGAAGAGAACGACTATCCGGAAGAGGACAAGGCGGTTGGTTACCTGCTGAGCTACGGCTCGATCTTCGCCATCGCCGACATCATCGAGCACGCCATCAACCTGCACGGGTTCGAGAACTTGAACGGCGAAACGTTCTTCGACGCCTTCAAGGATCTGGGCACGGTGAGCGCCCTCGGCCTCTATGAGCTGGACGTTCGCGACCAGAACCGGGCGCCGAGCCAGGCGCAGATTCGCCAGGCGCAGGTGATGGACGACGGGTCGGTGGACTTCGTCGTCGTCGAGGATTTCTTCCAGTTGCCGGACACGCGGCCGCCGGCCGAGTAACGAACAATAGAGAGGGGGTGCGTGATGAGGGCGTGGTCACGCCTGCCATCACGCACCCCATCATCAGGAAAGTCATGCTTAAACTGAACAGCATCGAAGTCGTTTACAGCGACGTCATCCTCGTTCTGCGCGGCGTCTCGCTGAAGGTGGACGAAGGACAGATCGTGTGCCTGCTGGGGGCGAACGGCGCGGGCAAGTCGACGACGTTGAAGGCCATCTCGGGATTGCTGTGGGCGCAGGAGGGGGAGGTCAGCCGGGGCAGCATCACCTTCCAGGGAGAGCGGATCGACCGCCTGACGCCGGACGAGATCGTGCAGCGGGGCATCATCCAGGTGCTGGAGGGCCGGCCGCTTTTCGAGCACCTGACGGCCGAGGAGAACCTGCGCGTGGGCGCCTACTTCCGCAGCCCCGGCCGGGCCGAGCTAGAGCAGGATCTGGAGATGGTCTACGAGCTATTTCCCCGCCTGCGCGACACCGCGTCGCGCAAATGCGGCTATCTCTCCGGTGGCGAGCAGCAGATGGTGGTCATCGGCCGGGCGCTGATGGCCAAACCGCGGCTGATGCTTCTGGACGAGCCGTCGTTGGGGCTGGCCCCCATGCTGGTGCGGGAGATCTTCGGGGCGATCCGGCGCATCAACGAGGAGTCGGGCGTTTCCATCTTGCTGGTAGAGCAGAATGCGAACATCGCCTTGCAGACGGCCGATTACGCCTACGTGATGGAGTCGGGCCGCATCGTGCTGGACGGCCCGGCCGACCAGCTGGCGGAGAACGCGGACATCAAAGAGTTCTACCTGGGCCTGACCCAGATCGGCGAACGGAAGAGCTACCGCGACGTGAAGCATTACAAGCGGCGCAAGCGGTGGCTGGGATAAACAGCATTCTAAATGTCGCGCCGGAAACCTCCCGGAGGCGGGCCAAGAACGACGTGGGGTGCTGCACGATACGTAACATTGCGCATGGCGGGTTGGGCTTCAGTTGTGGTTAAAATTGCTTTAGGATAAAGGAGTTAGCATGACGGCGGTCGACGAGAAGTTGCGGGAGATGGTGGCCTACGCTTACGAAAAGGTACCGGCCGTGCGCGAACGGTTCGGGGCGGCGGGGCTGACGGCCGAAGACGTGCAGTCGGTGGCCGACCTGGAGAAGGTGCCCGTTTTGCCCAAGGACGACGTCATCGCCCACCAGCAAGCGGATCCGCCGTT
>JAWVYQ010000075.1:0-16820 GCA_033722615.1 Promineifilaceae bacterium (SeqCode) | reverse complement strand
TTGACGCCCGGAGCGACAGTTGCGGACCGATGCGAGCCTGCGCCAGCCAGGCCAATCCGGCCGTCGCCAGGCCGCTCAGGAAGAGCGGACCGCTCGCCAGCCCTAGTCCCAGCGCGCCGAAGACGGCGACAAGCCAGCCCCGGCGCCCCTCATCCAGATATCGCGTCCAGGCGATGAGCACCAACAGCACGGCCGTCAGGGCAATGGCCGCGCCCCCGGCCGTGCGCGCCGTGATCGTCGCGATCGGCGAGACGGCCAATAACAGACTGGCCGTTAGCGCGCCCACCACGCCCAGATAGCGGCGCCAAAACCACGGTAGGAGTGGCAGCGCCACGCCAAAGACGGCGGGAACCACTCTCATCACGGCCTCTCCGTCGCCCAAGACAAGCATCAACAGGGAGGTCAGGCTGAAATACGCCGGGCTGTAGTCGAACGCCGGCCCGCTGCTTTCCGGTTGCCAGAAACGCCAGACGGCCAGCGCCTCCTGTGCCTCTCCGGGGGCGAGCGGGATAGCGTTCAGATTGGCCAGACGGAGAACGGCCGCCAGCGCGCCCACCAGTAACAAAAGCCCGCCGGCCACGGAGAGGCCGCTCGCTCGCCTCTCTTTCCGTTCTTCAATTTCCCTCGTAACCGTTGCTTCAGCCATTATCTCGGTAGCCATCGATAAATGATAACGCCGTTATTAGCATATGCCACTTCCAACAAATCCTCGAATTTCGTCGCCGCCTGTGAACCATATGTACTGACCTCCAGCGGCCCCACGTACACGTACTCCACGTCGTAGCGGTTCAGCATCTGTGTTGTCTCCTCCCAGTTAGCCTGGCCGTAAATCGTCGCCACGGCCGGGTCGCGCATCCCCGGTTCCGGCGTATCCCCTCGCCACTGGTACTCGTGACCGGCCCAACCCAAAATCGTGGGCAGCCCCGTCGTCGCCGAGACGCGGCCGTGGCCTTGTGGCGAATACTGACCGCCGACTGCTTCCGAAATCACCGGAGTCCCTTCCACATTCTGCCGCAGCCACGTCAGTGCATCCAATTCTTCCGGGTTCTGGTAGCGATAATGGGCGATGCCGTTTAGCGTTGACGGATTCCCGTACTCCTGAGCGCGCGAGCTGACACCGTTAATGGGAAAGAGCAGGGCCACTGCCAGCATGAGACTGTAACCGGCCGTGACCAGCACGGCGACGGGCCGCGCATTCCGCCGCAAATAGTCCAATCCAAAAAGCGCGGCGACGCCGAACATGATCCACGCCTGATAGTAGAACTTGAACACCGTGTTCAACCGCTGGCCAAAGTTATCCCGTAAGTAAACGAACTCCGGGCCTAGCGTGAGCAGCGCGCTGGTGAGGATCAGAAGTAGGACGAAGGGCAGGGCCGGTGGGACGCCGCCTGCGGTAGCTGCGCGCGCTGGTTGTTCCGCGGCGTCATCCTGTCGGAAGAGCGTGACCCACACCATAACGACGGCGCCGACCAGGACGGCCAGAAGCAGGGTTAACCACGGCGTGCTCAGGCGGACGACCATTATCGACGGCGCCACGACCAGCACTGCCCGCAAACCCCATCCCAGGCGGCCCAACGGCGAGGCACCCTCTGGCGGCTGCGTCACGGCCACGCCCAGCTCCTGCCCCAACGTGACGATGCGCTCGCCTCCCGCCGGGCTGGCGGCAATAATCCAGCCCAACAAAAGCATGAGCAGCGATAACCCGACCAGAAGGCCGGCCGCCACGCCCACGCCCACGCGCCACGATCGCTGCTGTCGTTGCGCCAGTAGGACACCCACCAGGATGAGCACGCTCCACAGTGACATGCCGAAGATGATCAGGAAATGGGCCAGCCGCGTCGGGCGCATCAACATCGGCAGCAGGTAGGGCGGTCCGGCCTGCGAGCGGAAGCCCAGGTAGAAGGGAAGATAGAGCAAGACGGCGGGAACCGCCAGAAGAACGCCCGCCATTGCTCCCTGTGCGAGGAAGGCGTTGTCCCAACGGCCGCGCCGCCGCCACTGCCGCAGGACGAAAGCGCCCACCACCACGAAGAGGTGGATCAAGACGTCCCACGTGTTGAGGAAAGAAAGCCCGCCCAGGACCAGGGCCGTCAGCGCCCACGTCGGCGCGCCGATGCCCTGAACCAGCAGGCGGAAGCGCCCGACCACCGTCGCTCCTGCCCACTCCTCCGGCGCCCACGCGCCGATCGGTTTCAACCACCAGAGCAAGGCTACCGCCAGCCCGAGAAAGGCGAAGGGCAGGGCCAGCACGTGGGGGTGCATGTCTCCCAGTAAGAAGCTGAAACCGGGAAATTCGACGATCGGCTCCAGTCCCTCTTCCGGTATGCCTGCCAACGTGTGTTCGTGGATGACGCGGGAGGAGCGCCACCACCACCAGAAGCGCGGCCCTGTTGCTCCGAAGCCGGTATCGACGGCGGGCGTGTTGATGTCGCGCACGTTTAACCACGCCCAGAAGGCGTCGGAACCGATGCCGTTGGCGTGTAGCAATTCCAACAATATCTGCAGGTTGCCTGCCAGGGGCAGCGCCACGGCCGCCACCAATCCCAGGATCAGGGCCGGCCGCCGGCCCTCTCGTTCCGTTCCGGCGGCAACCAGATTGTAGACCACGCCAAATGCGCCCACGGCAGCGCCTGCCGCCAGCCAGGCGATGCCCAGGTTAAAGCCGATCGTCTCCGGCACGACGGCCAGCCGCCCGATCACGGAGGTCATGACGTAGCCGAAATAGTAGTAGCTGATGCCGAAACCGGACAGCCAGGGATCGTGCGGCGGAAACGTCCGGCTGCGGCCGGCGGCGTTGAGAAAGGCAAACTCCATCGGTTTTTCGGTACCCGTAATCGCCGGATTCTGTGCGCGCACCCAGGCCCAGAGAAAGAAGACGGCAGCAAATACCAGCTCGGCCGTCACCACGTAGCGGCCGTTCTCGCGCAGCCAGGCGCGCAGGCCACCATCGCCGCGCCGATAAACCCACGCCGACGCTGCTCCAAACAGCACAAGACAGAAGACGAGGCTGCCAACGTTGTTGGCCAGGAAGCCCAGGCTGCCCAGCAGCCAGAACAGGTAGGTCACGACCAGCAGCCCCATCATCTTGACGAATGCGTAGCCGCGATCCGGCAGCCAGCGCAAGAGGGTGAAAGCCAGCGGCAGGGCGGCCGCGCCCAAAACCATCAGGGCAGCCCACCAGCGAACGGCGGCGAAAAAGTCGGCAAGTGGCATCTTATTGCAACACCTCGTAAATGGTAACGCCTTCCTGGCGATAGACCGCCTGCAAAAGGCCCGCGTCGGCCATCTCCTCAAATTTTCGCAGGCCGACCTCCTGATAATAGATCTTTTCTAGCGGTCCCACGTAGATGTAACCCACGTCGTATCTTTCAATAAGGTCCCGCGCCTGTCCGGTGTTTGGCGTGTTGAAAAGCAGAGCGTTGTCCGCCATGCGCTGGTGGATCAATGTGTTAGGCAGCGCCGAGCGCTGTTGTGTTTGGTGCCAGTCCCAGCCGATGATGGCCGGCAACCCAGTATAGATGGCAACCCGGTTGGCCGTCGAGCGATACGCTTCCCCCAACGACGGCGGATTGGCTTCCGCCACTACCGGCGAGCCTTCCACGTTGCGCTGCATCCATTGCAGCGCCCGGTAATCGGGCCCCAGATTCACCTGTTGTTCGCGCAGCATATAGCTCGTGCCCGGCATAAAGGCCGTGCCGTCCAGCGTATGGGGAGCGTCCTGGTTCATGCGCACGTTCCATTTGGCGCGCGTCGCCAACAAGGGGTAGAGGGCGGCCATAGCCACCAGCACGACCAGCGCGCCTTGCCACAGTCGCCGCCGCTGTTCACCCCAACGCCGCGTTGCGGCCGGCCACGCAAGGGCCAATGCCGCGCCCCCGGCCACGCTGAGCATCATCCACACCTGCATGTAAAATTTAAACACCGTGTTCATGCGCCCGATGTCCCCTTCCAGGACCACGAACTCTACCAGCAGCGTCAGCCCCAGCGCTGACGAAATCAGGACGAGGATGACGCGCCGCGCTACCGGCAATCCCGGCCGCAACCCTAGCAGCCCCGAAACGATCACCAGCGTCAGCGCCACCGGCGCGATCCAGTAACCGTTAAGCGCCAGGAACGCGATTAGAAGAACGTAAACGAGCAACGCGAGAATGCCGGGCGCCGCAGCCGGCCGCAGCCGGGACAATCCCTCTACCGTCCACTTCCGGCTCCATGCCCGGAACTCCCTTGCGATGTGCGTCAGCGCCAGAAAGAGAAAAAGGCCATGAATAACCAGGTAATTGCCCAGCCGCGTATAAGAGCCTTCCCACAGCCGGAAGGATTCGTAACCCGTGCCGTAGTTGTTCACGAACGGCCAGAACAACAGCGTCGAGAGGCCGGCCAGCGCCGTCACCTGCACGGCCGACTGTCCCACCATCTGCCAATTCAGACCGCCGCGCCGTCTGTAAGCGTAATAGATGACGGCCAACGCTCCCAGGAATAAATACGTAGGCCAGTCCCACGTATTCGTCGCCCGCAATACGCCGATGGCCAGCGCGCCGGTGAACCACAGGAGGCCCGTCTCTAAGAAACCAGGTTTTGCCGAAAAATCTGGTTTCTCTGTGTCGCTCGATCCCTGCAACACGAGAGACACCGCCCAGGCCAGCGCCAGCATCGTCAGCGGCAGTGCGATCATGTGCGCGTGCAGGTCCCCATAAAGGAAGGTGAAGAAGGGAAACTCGGTGATCGGCGCTACTTCCCCCTCGTTAGCGTTGATCGCCCGGCTGGCTACCCAGAACCAGTCGCCGGGATAGATGGGGGCCGATTCGCCGCCCACCATCGTCGCCAGCGCCCCGTCGACCGTTTTCCAGGCGGCATCGACCACGCCGATGCCGGTATCGATGGCGCTGTCGCTCGTCCGCTGCCACGCGCCCAGGAGCACGCCGACTTCCGCCAGGTTACCCAAGAGCACGGCCAGGACGGCCGCCGTCACCCCCGCCATCACCGCTTTGCTGCGCAGGCGCGCCACAACGGCGTGCAGCCGGTTGCCGGCCGAACGGACACTTTCTGCAATTTCCTCTCCCCCGCCGTCCAGCCACCGCACCAAATTGTAGGCGATGCTGCCCGCGCCCATCCCCGTGAAGCTAAGGAGCGTGGGCAGGATCAGATTGTAAGCGACGGCCGGTTTGACGCCCAGTATCTCCGTCAGAGCGCCGACGTAGACAAAGCCGTAATAGTAATAATTGATGTAGCCACCTGCGTACCACGGGTCATAAGGCGGGAAGATCGTGCTCTTGATTACTGCCGTAAAGTAAGCCAGGTCCATTGGCTTCTCGCCGCCCCAGATGACGTCCCACACGTCCGGGTTGCCCAGGCGAATGCCGATGCCGATCAGGAACAGAAGCACGCTTAATCCCTCGACGAACAGCACGTAATGCACATTGCGCCGCACCCAGGCTGCTATTTCTCGTCGCCGGCGCGCGACGATGACCAGGCTTAGCAGCGCCATCAGCGCCGCGGCAAGCAATAGCGTGCCTCGTGTGTTAGATAGGAGCCCGTAGCTGGACGCAAACCAGCCGAACCACGATACGAGCAGCAGGCTGAGGATGCGCGCCAGTGCGTATCCCCGGCCGGGGAAACCGCGGAAGACAACGAAGGCGATGGGGAAGGCCAGCCAGCCCAGGATGACGACGCTCAGCCACCAGACCACGGCGCCCAACCCTGGTGAGCGGTTCAACACGCCGTCCAGGTTGAAAATCTGGCTGAACGTGCCGTGCGCGCGTTGAACGACCCGCTCTCGCGTAGAAAGCAGCAGGCCGTTTGGCGCCCGCGTTGCCTCACCCGGATTTTGTACCACTACTCGGTCCATGTCGACGGCGCCCAAGATCTGCTGTGCGCGCTCGCTACTGTAAGCCTCCGTCTTGCGGAAAATCCACACCGGCGGATGGTCGTAGACGCTAAATGCCTCTTCGGCCGCCAGCTCTCCCGGCGGCGGCCAACCGATCTCCGGTGGCTCGCCCCAGGCGATCGCGCCGCCCGTGTCACTGATGTAGAGCGGTCCTACGTGCAGGTCGGCGTGGAATTCGGCCATTAGCTCAAAGCCCAATTCGCCGTTAAAAAGCGCCTCATAGTAGGCGATGTTCAGCGGATACGTCAGAGGCAGGCGCGGCGTGTTCCATAAGGAGCGCTGGCTGCTGAGGGCGATCACGTCCGCTTCCTCAATCCACGACAGCATCACCTGCCGCTTCTCTTCGCTGGCCGGCCACGTGACCGGGCGCTGCCCGCCGGTGACTTCGGAGTAGTAAGCCGCATAAGCCGCTTTCCCGTCCACGCCCACCGGCAGCAAATCGTCCCACTCCTCGTTGACGATGCGGCTCGTGTCGGCCGTCACTGCGACGTTCCCGCCGTTCTCACCGTGCGCCTGCTCCAGCCAGGCTCGCGCCACGTACGGCGTCTCCGCCTCCAGCGTCGTTCCCGCCAGCTCAAATGTCAGCGACTCCTCCTCTGGACCCAGCGACGCCGTCTCCGCTGCTTCGGCCAGGCGCTCACCATCGGCCGTCAGCAACTCGAGCCGCAAGTCAACGTCGGCGGCCGTCTCCGCCGCTGCTGGGGAAACGCTCAGGTAATTGAAGCGCATGCCCTCCACCACGCCGGCGGCGGGCACGGTGAAGTTGAGGTTTAGCGGGATGCCGTTGAGCCGGAACTCGAAACCCTTCAGGGGCAGCTGTACTTCCCGCTCCTCGCCGTCCACTTCGTAGAGCAGGGTTGCCCCCGTCGGAATATTCTCAAACATCCAGCGTGAGGCGGCGACGCGGGTGACCGGCTCCCGGTAAATCTGCACGAAGGCGTTGGCCCAAAGGGCTGTGGGCACGACGACCAGCGCTACCAGACCGGCCACGGCCGCTCGCCTAAGCGTGCTGTTGTTCCGGCTCGCGGCGGCCCACCGCCACAGTTCAACCAGCGCCCATCCCGCCAGGAGCAGCAGAAAGGGATAGATGGGTAGGAAGTAGCGGATCGATTTCACCCAGCGCGTGCCCATAAAGATAAAGTAGGCGCCGGCCCAGGCCACGGGCAGGGCGTGGGAGGTCCAATCCGGTCGCGCGCGGACGATGCGCCATAACGCCCAGAGCAGGCCCAGCCACGCCGCGATCCCCGCCGCGATCCCCATGCCGTAGAGGACCATGTTCGATAGGGGAAAGAGCAGGGACGCACGGTTCGTCCACTGGAGGGCCGGCGGAAAGGTCGCCTCTGGGCTCTGTAGACCCTGGATTTCCCCCATGTTGCTCAGCCATTGCGGGTTGAAGCCCAGCGCCGATTCCAGGGCGAGGCGCAGACCGGACGGTTCTTGTCCCGTCTCTGCCAGTGCAGCCTCGCGGGCAATGGTGCTGTCAGCGAATGCGTAGGGTTGCGCCAGACGGAAGGTCGCCAGGGAGACGACGGCCGCCAGCATCACTCCCAGTACGACCCGCTGTACGTCCAGGCTTCCTTGGGGCGTACGCAGGTAGCGCCACGTGCTTCGGGCCTCCGACGATAACCGAGACGCTACCTCCCGCCTCCGGCGCGCCAGCCAGACGACGGCGGCCACTCCCGCCAACGCCGCCAGCGGCGCCACGTTGATCCGCGAGGCCACGGCCAGCCCCAGAAATATGCCAAAGAGCACCCACCAGCGCTTTTTCACGCCGGCCTCGGCCGCGCGGACGGCCATATAGACGGCAACCGTGCTCAACCCGGCCGCCCAGTTATCCATGGTGAAGAAGTGGGACTGCTGGATGGGCATCACCGCCAGCGCCATCAACAGCGCTCCCAGCAGACCGGCCCGCCAACCGTACAGGCGCCGGCCGATGAAGAAGATAAACAGGATGGAGATCAGGTCCAGCACACCGGATAGGAAGCGTCCCACCAGGTGAATGCCGTTATAAGCTGTAAAAGTGTAAGGGCAGGCGTCGCCGCCAAAGGCCCCGCAGAGGTCGCTAGCCCACTCTGCCACGTAGCGGGTGACCGTCATCGGGAAGTTCCCGTAGACGTAGGTTGGGAATCCGTAGTTGTAGGGGTTCAGCGGCGATTCCGACGTGCGCAGATAGAGCAGGGGATCGCTCGTCGTCTCCAGCCGCGTCGCCACGTCCGTCAGGAAGCGCTCGTCCGGGTGCAGGTGATGGTTGTCGTCCCAGTTGAGGCCGGTAAAGCGGAAGATGGCTCCGAGCAATAAGATGAGGATCAGCCCGGTAACGGCAACGTTCGCCCGGGTAAAGACGAGGGGTCTGGCGGCGGAGTGAACGGCGTCTTCAGCCGAACTTCCTTCCGTCCCCGTGCTTTGTTGTTCCTCGATAATCATCGTTCGTCGTCGTTCTCCTATCTTCTCTGGTCGCGTTACCGGCCGGCGCCCCTTTATACCGTCAAAACCTTACAGCGGTGTAGAAGTGGGCTTAGCATTGGATGAGAAAAGGCTCTTCCGAAGAGGCGATTGTAGCGGACGGGACGGCCGGGAACAACCTCAGCGGTGGACTTCGTAGGCATAGAACAGGGGATTGGCGAAGATGCCGGAAATTGCCCGCTGCTGACCGCCCGGATAACGCTCGGCCGTTTGCGCCAGTTCCCCGCTCCGTTCCGGAAGGTAGATGAAGACCAGGTCGTCGGTTGGCTGCTGTGGCCGCGGCAGCGGCTCTTCCGGATCAAATACGTTATAGAGATTCTGGCTCGGCCGGAACTCGCTGGCCAGGAATGAAATGGTAGGGAAATCCACGTACATCGTCGGCGGCCCGTGGAAGTAGGCCGTCCACTCTCCTTCAAGGCTCTCGAGGTATTTGCCCATTTCGAAGGCCACCTCCGTGTTGCGGTCGCCGAAACGTCGCGGTTGTTGGCGATAAGCGCCAAAGTAGAAAACGGCGTCGCCGGCCGTGATGAGAACGGCCAGCAGCGCCAGCACTGCCACGTCATGGCGGCGCAGGGCCGGCGCCATCGCCAGCAGCCGGCGCCACGTCCACGTCAATCCGACGGCGACCAGCAATGCGACGGCCGGTGCGGCCACCAACAGGCGGTGGCTGGCCGGCGGGTTGACCAGCAACGCCCCGGCAAAGATCACGGTCACGCCCACCCACAGCAGGAGTATGCTCTCCCGCAAGCGCCGCAGCCTCGAGACGGCCACGCCGATCCCCAGCACGAAGAAGACGGCCGGCCAGAACCGGAGCAGCGGAATGCCCGGATTGTAGGTGCTGCTTGTATCCAGGCTGTAGTTAAAGGCCAGCGCCGCCTGCCAGAACTGGCTGCCCAGCAAGGCTGATATGCTGCGGCCGCCGGTAGCTGCCTCTTGCGTCAGCCACCCACTCTGGAAGATGCCCAGTACGTTCGCCCGTTCCATAAAAACGCCGGGATGGCCATCGTAATAGATGAGGATGGGCAGCGCGACGACCAGAGCCAGGGCGCCGGCAGACAACAGATGGCTGCCCTGCTGCCAGATCCGTTCCCGGTTTGCCAGAAAGAGGTAGAGGAGGACGCCGGCCAGCATTAACGGCAGCAGGTGCGAGGCCGTGTAGAAATAGGCGCTGAGACCCGCCGCCAGCCCGGCCGCCAGCCACCACCGTCGCGTTCCACGCCGCGCGGCCGTCGCAACCAGGCCCAACGCCAGCAACACCCACAGCGGGTCCCAGACGTTGCTCATTCCCAGGCGGCTGTAATGCAGGTGCAGGTGGGAACCGGCCAGGATCACGGCTGCGATCAGCCCTACCTTACGCTCCCACAGGCGGCTGCCGGCGACGTACATGGCAACCACCGTCATCGCTCCCACCACGGCCGACAGAAGGCGCACGCCGAACACCGTTTGCCCAAACAGTTGCAGGGGCAGCGCCAGCAAGTAGAGGGGCAGGGTCGGGTTGGTCAGCCAGCCTGTGGCGAAAGGGTTGGCGATCTCGCCCCGGGCCACGGCCGCCGCTTCCAGACCCAGATTGGCTTCCACGCCATTGAGCATGAACGGGTGGCCCGGCAGATTGATCAGGCGCAATATCAGGGCGACGGCGAACAGAGCCAGGGGTAGCAGAAGGGCCGGCGCGCTGAAATCGGCCCGCCTGATCCTTGCCATTGCTTCCTCGAGCAGGGTCCCCGATCGGTTGTGCGGCCACAGCGCGTAGATGGCCAGAGCGGTGGCCGCCGCCCACAGAAAGAGCGCAGTGCCTGCCCGACCTCCGGATAGATCGGACCCCGCCTGACGCTGTGCCAGCAGCGCCAGCAAGAGGGCCATCGGATAAAGGAGACGGTCTCGAGGCATCGAGCTGAGCGATGGCCGGCGGGCGCCGTCCGACAGCCCACGCCGGAGCAGCGCCGCCCCCAACAGCGCCGCCAGCGAAATCCCGTAGAGGCGCACGCCCGCCCACGGCTCGGCGGGCCTGCTGCTGAGCACGCTCTGCGCCAGCAGCCCGAGCAGGAGCGCCAGTAGCGCCAACCCATAGACCAGGGGAGCAGGGCCGCCCGCCGCTTTCGCCGGCTCCGGCGCTATGCTCCTCTGTGCCTGCGGTGCAGCCCCTTCAGTTTGACGGGTAGCCCCTTCGCTTTTCGCCTGCACGGCCTCGTCCAGAACGGGCGCCCCCTCGTCAAGCGCTTCCCCGGCTTCTACCACCGGATCCGCTTCCGCCCGCTCGGGCGCGGCGGGCTCCTGTGTGGCCCGCAATTCCTCCAGCGAAAAGGGCTGAGCTTGCGGCAGCGTCGGCTCAATTGGCTCGCCGGCCACTTTCTCGGCCATCATGAACAGGTACGCCCCGGATGCCGGCGCTTCTTCTTCGAAGTAGGGGCGCACCCAGCGCTCCGTGAGGCGCAGGTTTTCTCGCCACGGTCCCAAAATCCAGTGCCCTGTCAGGGCGTGTAGCACGGCCGACGGCAGCCCCTGCGCGTGGCCTGCTTCTAGGGCGCGCAGCGCTCCTTTCGAAAAGTAATATTGCCAGCGCGTCACGCGGAAACCGGCTGCCCCGAGCCGCTCCGCCCACCGCTCCGGGGGATCGGTGTGGGCGTGGCGGGAGATGAAGTTAAAGAAGCGCCGGTACGCATCGTCGAGCCCCAGCGGCTGCAGCACAGCCGCGCCGCCCAGATATTTGGTGAAGTAATGGCTGGGCATCGTCACCACCAGGCGCCCGCCCGGCCGTAACACGCGCGCTGCTTCTACCAGCACGGGCTCCACCTCTTCGATGTGCTCCAGTACGCTGTTGCTGATGACGCTGGCAAAAGCGCCGTTAGGGAAGGGGAGGGCGTCTCCCAGCGCCTGCACGTTGAGCCGGTACGCCCCGCTGCGCCTGGCCTTTTGCAGCGGCCCCCACCACGGATCCGCGCCGGCCAGCAGCGGGCGCCGGAACGCCATCTGTGCAAAGTGACCGTCCCCGCAACCCAGATCTAAGACCGGCTCCGGGATCGCCACCTGCCGGTAAAAGCGCGCCTCTACGGCCCGCAGCAACGCGCGAAACGCCGGCACCGTCTTCAGGTGCCGCCACAGCAGATCGTCATCGTTATCTATTGATTTGTCTCCGGCCGCGTCGTCGACGAACGTCATAAGGTGTGGTCGCTCAGGTCACTTTTTTCCGGTTTAGCGCCCGGAGGCGCTCGTATGCTTCCGGCTCGGTCGTCTCCCATTCGCGCTCCCCCGCCAGGAGCTGGCCGAACAGTTCCACATATGCCCGCGCCGTCTGCCGCGGGCTGAAACTCTCCGCGATGACGTCCGCCGGCCGTAAGTATCGCTCCTTCTCCGCCAGCACCCGGATGAGTGCATCCGCCAACGCCTCGTGATCGCCAATGGGTGTCACTTCGCCCATGCCCGTCATGGTCACCGGTTGGCGCACGCCGGGCAGATTGCTGGCCACCACCGGCGCGCCGTTCATCATCGCCTCAATCTGTACCAGTCCGAAGCTCTCCGTGCTGTTCAGGCTGGGGATCACCAACACGTCCAGGTTCTTGTAAAAGGCTGTCAGTTCCGCTCCGTGCAGGGCGCCAAGCTGATCGTAGTGCTCTGCGCATCGTTCGATCAGCGGGGCCAGCCGCGCCGCGTACGCCTCCTCGCCGAGCGTCTCCGGGCTGGCGTGCAACACGTACGCCTCAGGATGTACTTCCAGTACCCGGGGTAAGGCCCGCAGTAACACCTCGATTCCCTTTTCGGCCGCCACCCGCGCTGAGATGCCGATCACCTTTTTATTTGCTAGATTGTGTTTGGCTGCAAAATCCTGGGCACGCTCGGGCGGACACTCGGCTAACTCCACCGGCGGGGGGATGATGTGCAGCTTCTCGTCTATGAACTGGGACAGAAAGGGTGAGTGAGCCCCATAGTCGGCCGTGTACGTTACGACGGCGTCTGAAAGTTTGCCCGCTATCTGGTTCATCAAGAGAACGACCTGATTTACCATTCGGTTAAAGAGCCCCTCCGGCAGCTCCAGATCACAATGGTAAGTGAGGACCACCGGCTTGCCCATAAGCCGGCCGCGCAGGGCCAGCCCTGGCGCGTCAAACTGCGGCAAGTGTAAGTGGATGACGTCCGCCTGGCGGCTGAGCCGCGTGGCGTGGAAACCGAAGGTGGGCATGATAACGCCCTTACTCACCCGAAAAGCCACCGGGACCCGTTGCACGCGCACGCCCCCCCTATCCTCCTGCCGGGGCAATTCCTTCTCGTACTGCGAAGTGAGGACGGTCACCTCGTGCCCCTCGGCCGCCAGGGTCTGGCTCAGCCGCTCCACGTAAATCGTCAGGCCGCTGATGTGCGGCCGGTAATAAGTCAAGACTTCCAGAACTTTCATAAGGGGGGCGTATCCTGCTGCTGGCGTTGGGCCAGCGCCCGCGTCGAAGCGACGACGTTGCTCAGCGTGGCGCCAATGCCGTAAATGCCGGCAAGGCCAAGCACGATGACCACGGCAAAGTTAGTGGCGTGATAAATGAAGGCAAAGCTGGCGGAGGGGCCGGCAGGCTGGCTCAATACTTCCACCAGGGCGAACGTTATGCCTGCCTGGATCACACCCCAGTAGCCGGGCGCCGACGGCACGGTAATTGTCAGCGCCGCCACGCAGACCACGAAGGCGGCCATGACCGGCGTTGCCTCCAGGTGAACGGCCAGCATCCCCATGTAGTAAGCGAAGATGACGGGTATCCAGACCACGATGCTCAGCGCTGCCAGGAGGAGGCCGTCCCGCAGACGGGTCAGGCTGCTCAGCCCTTCCAGCAACTGGTCGGCGCGGCGCACCCAGACGGCCGTCTCGAGGAGCGGAACGCGGTCCAGGATGGCGCCGAACAGCCGTCGCGCCCGCGGCCGTTGGTTGGCGGCGACGACTAATACGCCAATCCCCACCAGCGCGACCACACCCGAGATACGAGCCCCCGTCTGCACCGACGCCGGCAGTCGCGACGCCTGCGCCAGCGTGAAAGGCAGCAGCGTTACGATGAGTAGCAGGTCCAGCACCCGCTCCACGACCATCGTCGACAACCCCTGGGGTAACGTGATCGGCGGTACGTTGCCGATCAGCACCGCCCGGGCCACGTCGCCCAGGCGAAAGGGGAGGATAAAGGTCAACAGGTAGCCGATATTCTGGATGTGGAAGACCTGGCGATAGCTCACCGCATTTTTCAGCATAAAACGCCAGCGCACGGCGCGCACTACCAGAAAGGCGGCAAAGCCGACCGCGCTCAGAGCCAGATAGCCATAGTGGGCACTTCTCACGCTCTCCACCAGCTCGGCCGGATCCACGAAAGCGAAGATCAAGATCAGGCAGGCGACGCTAAGCGCTATGCCCAATACCAGCTGTACCCGTCTACCTGTTACCATTCGCGCCATAACGGCGAGATTATAACAAGAAATGGGGGCTGCGTCCCACAAACACCCCAGGCATGTTGCCCCAATCGACGGCTACCCGTACACTACACACAGAGTCGATTGGTTTTCAAAAGTGAGGTGCTTGGCGTTCGTAGTATGCGCTTCAGCGTGCTTTTCTGACGCTGCACCGCCTGCTCGAACCCCTTGCGCTGGTAATCTTCATCAACTGTAAAAGCGACTGGTAACCCGAACCCGATAGCAAAAGGAGACTCCTTTCCTATGAGTAATCTCGACATGATAATGAACGCGCTGATGGCGGATATTCCGCCCAACGTCATGAGCGACCGGGGCGACGAGATTTGGGACGCCCACCACCGTCTGAAGCTGACCGTGCTGGAGAAACTTTCCGGCCATCCCGACGCGCAGACGATGATCGAGCGCTACCGCGAAGATCCCGACGTCTACGGCCCCGTTCTCGAAGAAGCCCTCCTCGACGCCGACGCCCACGAAGACCCGGCCGTCACCGAGATGGCTGGCGAATTGCTCTCCCTTGTTGCTCCCCTCGACGAAGACACCGAAGGCGACGATTTGCTCAACGTACCTGGCACCTACGGCACCGGCGACACCGGCGCCGAACACGTATAGCGCCAACCACAGGAGGCAGAGAGATGGCTACGAAAGAAGTCACCGTCACCCCCTGGTCTGGCGACGAGGAGCCGACGGCCGGCGCCATTCACCAGCAGTTTGCCGACGAAGGCCTGAAACCCTACCGTTGGTCCAACCATCCCGGCGACGTCTATGGGGCTCACGCTCACGCTTATCACAAAGTCATCTACGTCCTTGAAGGCTCTATCACCTTTGGCTTGCCCGACCGCGGCGAAGAAATAGAACTGCACAAAGGAGACCGTCTCGAACTGCCTCCCGGCGTCCGCCACGACGCCGTCGTCGGCTCGCGAGGCGTCGTCTGTCTGGAGGCCCACCGATAAGATGGAGTACGTCAATTTAGGAGATTCCGGCCTGAAAGTGTCCCGCGTCTGCCTGGGCATGATGAGCTACGGCACGTCCCAATGGCGCGACTGGGTGTTGGACGAAGAAGAGAGCCGGCCGTTTATCAAACGCGCCCTTGAGCTGGGCATCAACTTCTTCGACACTGCTAACATGTATTCGGCCGGTGTCAGCGAAGAGGTCACCGGCCGCGCTCTGCGTGACTTTGCCGGCCGCGAAGAAGTCGTCGTCGCTACCAAAGTCTACTTCCCCACCGACGAAGAGGATCCCAATGCCGGCGGCCTCTCGCGCAAGCATATCATGGACGCCATCGACGCTTCCCTGGAGCGCCTGGGCATGGAGTACGTCGACCTCTACCAGATCCACCGCTGGGATTACACGACGCCCATCGAAGAGACGCTGGAGGCCCTGCACGACGTGGTCAAGGCCGGCAAGGCTCGCTACATTGGCGCTTCCAGCATGTATGCCTGGCAGTTCGCCAAGGCCCTCTATCTCCAGGATGCTAACGGCTGGACCCGCTTCATCTCCATGCAGAACCATTACAACCTCGTCTATCGTGAGGAAGAGCGCGAAATGATCCCCCTGTGCATAGAAGAAGGTGTGGGCCTCATCCCGTGGAGCCCGCTGGCCCGCGGCTTCCTGGCAGGCAACCGCACGCCGGAAGAGTGGGGCGAGACGACGCGGGCTAAGACGGACAGCTTTGCTCAGGATATGTATTATCAGGAAGATGACTTCGAAGTTGTCGACCGCGTCATCGAACTTGCCGAACAGCGCGGGGTTACCCCGGCGCAAATCGCCCTCGCCTGGTTGCTCCACCAGCCCGGGGTCAACGCGCCCATCATCGGCGCTACCAAAATGCCCCATCTAGAGCAGGCCGTCGAAGCCGTTTCCATCGAACTCTCAGACGACGAGATAGCCCGCCTGGAGGAACCCTACCGGCCGCACGGCGTTCTCGGCCACGATTAAGACCGCCGGCCGACTCAGGGTGCTTCATCGGCCGTTAACGTGTTGAGAACGGCCTCCAGCCGCGCCGGATCGGCCGCGGCGGCGCTGCGCGCCTGCGCGTCTGAGTCTAGCGCTGCTCTCACTTCCTCGGCTACCCTTTGTGCCTTGTCGTTGGCCATCTCAAAGGTGGAATCATGGTTAAGGACGAGCAAAGCCAGCGTCAACGCTCCTTCCCCATCCCCTTCTTGCGCCCTTAGCTCGGCCACGCCGGCGAGCACGTAGAGGGCCAGGGGAAGGGCCCCGATCTCTCGCGCCGTTTCTAGCGCGCGCCGGTAATAATCGGCTGCTGCGGCGTACTCTCCCTGGCCCGTGGCGATGTTGCCCAGATCGTTCAGGGAGAAGGCCATGCCCCGCCGGTCGCCCACCTCTTCGCGAATTGCCAGACTTTCTTCCACCAGCTCCCACGCCCGCGCGTACGCTCCCTGCTCGGTGTGGATCATGCCCAGCAGGCTCACCGCGAAGGCGATGCCCACCCTGTCTTCCATCTCGCGACTGATAGCCAGACTCTCTTCAAGCATCTGTTGCGCCCCTTCATCGTCGCCGCTGTCCCGCCGTAGAAGGGCCAGCAAGTTCAGGCAGCGGGAAATACCCCGGTACTCTTCCACCTGACGATGCACCGCCAGACTTTCGTTCAGGATCCGCTCCGCTTTTGCGAATTCGCCCTGATCACGAGCCACAATTCCCAGAATGCTCAGCGAACGGGCAACGCCGAAGAGGTCGTTTATCTTGCGGCGAATGGCCAGACTCTCTTCCAGATGCGCCTGGGCCTCCGTATAGCGGCCGAGTTGGTAAGTGAGTATGCCCAGATTGTAAAGGGCAAATGCCCGTTCTCCCGGCACGTCCAGCCGGCGAAATAGCGTCAGGCTGTCCTCTAGGTCGCGTTGCGCTTCCTCGAAACGGCCGAGCCGATAGCTGAACCAGCCGCGGCGCAGCAGTACGGTACCCCGTAAACTCTCGCGCTCTGGAGAGAGTGTCTCACCGGTGAAGAGATCCAGCGCCTGGTTGAAAAGTTCCGAGCCTTCCTGCAGGCGGCCGCGGATCTCGTAGAAGTGGAAGAGGCCGCGAAGCC
>JAWVYQ010000074.1:0-16835 GCA_033722615.1 Promineifilaceae bacterium (SeqCode) | reverse complement strand
GCAGGGCGATCTGAGCGGCCCGCGTATCGCGGCCGATGGTGACGTTTTCCTTTCGCAGGGGGACGGTGTGGCTTTCCACCGGGCCGGCTTCCTCTACTTCGAGGACGGCCGTGATCGGGGCATCGACCTCCTCTGCGGCCGGCAGCGAGCCCTCTTCGTCATCTTCGGCAACTACTTCGTCTGCCACGTCAGAAGGCGCGGCGGCCGGGGTAGGTTGCGGCCGGCGTCGCAGCCAAATGAGGACAACGGCAGCCAACGCTGCTGCGAAGCCCAGAGCGATCAGGGTAGCGCTCGTTTCTTCGAGACGGTTCTGTGCCGTCTCGAGCAGGCGCTCCATGGCGTCTGGCGGCGGCGTCGACGTAGGCAAAGGTTCCGGCCGCGCCAGCTCGACGGTCACCGGTACAGGGCCGGCGCTCGCTGCCATACCGACGGTGTCCGTGATCTGCACGGTGAGCGCGTACGTCCCCTCGTCGAGATCGGCGATGTCCCATTCAAAGGTGAAGGCGTCAGGGGACCCGACGATGGGCGCCGTCTGGGGTTCGCCGTCCACGCGCAAGGTTGCGCCGTCCAGGGGGCGCGGCATGCCGTCAGGCCACGAAATCTCCACCGGAATGGAGAAGACGGCCGGTTGCAAATCCTCCAGCGCCGTATCGGCCTGAGTCCCAACCCGGCGGATGGAAGTCTGCGAGAGGAGAATGTCCACCTGGGGGGGCGCCACTTCCAGATCGAGGGTCACTTCGTCCCGAGCGCCGTCCAGGGAGACGACGATGGGATATTGGCCGGAGGACGTCAGATTGGAGCGGTAGCGCAGCACGTTCTGCACGCTGTTGGCCTGTAGCCGGGCGTAGAGAGCGTCGGCCTCATCGGCATCGGTCAGGCGAAGGTAGGCGCCACGCACGGGTTCATAGAGCTCGGCCAGCGCCTCGCGGCGCTCCTGCCCTGGCTCCGGCCCGACGAGAACGACGAAAATGGGAACTTGCAGCGTCTGTGCCTGTTCCACCAGGGGGGGAAACAGAAAGGGATTCAGGCCGGCGCCGTCTGTAAAGAGGACGATGGCCCGGAACAGATCGTCGCCTTCAGGATGCTCCGCCATCCGCGCCAGCGCCGTCCCCAACATGGTCAACACCTCGGGCTGGCCGCTCAACGGTTCGTAGTCGCTTAGCGCGTCTACCAGCTCGCCCGGCTCTGTCCTATCCTGCACGAGCCAGCGGCCGCCGGTCGCCGCCGGGACGAGGACGCTGGCTCTGTCACGCCCGGGTTCCATGTAGCGACCGCTGAATCGCAAGAGGCTGTCGCTCACCATCTGGAGCGGCGGCGGTGCGCCCTCGGGCAGATCGGCCTCTTCCTCCTGGGCGATTTCCTGGACGTCGAGAATAAAGGTAACATCTACGCCGACAGGCTCGCTGTTCAAAGTGAAATCGGCGATGGGTACACCGTTCTCCCGCAAACGCAATGCCTGGAGGTCTTCGAGAGGACGGCTCTGACCATCTGTGGCAATCAGGTGAAGGCCGAGCACGGGGAATTCGGAGCGGTCCACCCGAACGAGATCGAGACGGGGGCCCGCCTCCTCTTCCTGTTGCGCCCACCCGGGGAGAACGCCGATTCCCAGAAGAAAAAGGAGGGCGAAGAAGAATGGCCAACGACGGTTCATAGAGGCAAGATCCAACAAGTTTACGTTCTGGAAACTGTCTGCTATTATACGGGCACGCCAAGCGATATGCATAGTCAGTCCGGTGGGGAGGGATTGGGAGGATACCGGCATGGCATCAATCAGGGCAGTGGTCGGCGCGTTCCTGGCGCTGTTACTCATCGTGGTGGGCGTGGCGCAGGCACAGGAGCAGCCGTCAGGCCGACTATTCATTACCGATAGCGACACGAGCAGAATGCCCGTGGTGACCTTGCGCGCTTATGGATTGGCCGGGGACGGACGGCCGCTGGATCTGGCAGAGGCTGATTTGCTTATCTTTCACGACGGGGAGCCGGTGAATGAAGCGGCCGTCGAAGTGGGGCGCGCCGAGGAAGTGGGGACGCTGACGGTATTCCTCATCGACGCGACGTCCGGGGTCGAGGATCAGCTTCCGACGATCCAGCAGAGGATTGAGGAGTTCGCCAGCGCCACGTACATGAAGGAGCAGGTAGACGTGCTCGCCATCTACCGGGTGGGGGAGACGGGGGCCGAGTTGTTGTTGGAACCGACCGGTTTTTACAACAGCGTACGCAATTTCTTTTCTTCACCATTAGAAGCAAGCGATAGCCCTACTGCGCTGATCGACAGCACGATGGGGTTACTGAACGACGTGCAAGGGATGGTCCCAGAGCCGGCCATGTTCTCCTCTATCGTGGTCTTCAGCGACGGCACCGACGCCGTCAGCACGCAGTATGAGGCGGGAGAGGTCGCGCCGCGCGCGGCCGAACTGGGCGTCCCCGTCCACACGGTCTGGCTGCAAAATGAGGAGTTGAGCGTCAGCCAGGAAGCGGGACGCACTTATCTGGAGGAGGTGGCGGCCGGTTCGCGCGGCGTTGCCGCCCGATTGAGCCAGCCGGAGACGATTACCACCATCTTCGAGCGGACGGCCGAGTTGCGCAACCAGCGGCTGCTCCATTACCGGCTGGAGAATCCGGCCGGCGGCGACGTGCCTGTGAGAGTGGGCCTGGCCGGCGAAGCCGGCAGCCAGGCGGAGACCATGATTACTATAAGCGCCAGCGCGCCTACGGTGACGTTGAATATTCCGCCGGAGAGCCGGACGATCAGCCTTCCTGCCCTGGATGAGCCGGTGCGCCTCACGCTGTCGGGGGAGGTTGGCTGGCTGGATGGGGTCGAGCGAAGGGTGGAAACGGCCGCCCTCTTTGTCAACGGGCAACGGGTGGCCGACGTTCCGGCCGGGGAGGTGGAACAATTTCAGGCGGAAATTCCGAATTTCTTCTATGGCGCGAACACCGTGCACCTTGCGATCACGGACGAGCAGGGAATGCTGGCCCGGAGCCCGCAGGTGACGTTAACGGTGGCGGAGGGCGAACGGGCGATTCCCGAGGCGGTGCAACCGCCCGGGTTTGAGCTGGCATCGGCCGCTCCCATCTGTCTGGGAGCTGTCCTATTGCTGGCCATCCTCGGCCTGGGCGGCTTCCTGGCCTACCGTTCCGGGCGCCTGCCGGCATTCCGCGGTCGCAGCGGCAGGAAGCGTGGGCCAAAGGTCGATCTCTCCGCCGAAGAGGCGCCCTCTGAGGCAGTATATGCTGACCCCGGTTTCGCTCCGGGACAGGAGGAAGCCCGGCTGGCTCCGGGATATCTGGAAGTGATCGAAGCGGCAACGCCAATGCCGGCGCACATTCCGCTGCATGACGACGAAACGCGCCTCGGCCGCTCGCCCTCTCTCTCGGAGGTCGCTTTCGAGCAGGATCCAACCGTTTCCCGCCTGCACGCGACCATTATCTGGGACGGCCAGGTCTTCCGCATCTACGACGACGAGAGCACGAGCGGCACCTGGGTGAATGACCAGGAAGTCTCGGAATACGGCGTGCAGCTCTATGATGGAGATGACATTTTTCTGGGAAAGGTGCAGTTGCGCTTCTATCACGAATCATAAGCAGTTTATGAATCTGCACGATGGCCGCGCGCGAGAGTTGTCCCCTTGCAGTTAAGTGACGAGCAACGAGCGGCCGTGGCGGCCGGCGAAACGACTTTCCTGATTGGCCCGGCCGGCACAGGAAAAAGCACGGCTCTGTACCAGCGATTGTTACAGCTGTTGCAGGACGAGCCGGCTTACACCGTCCTGGTCCTGGTGGCGGAAGAGGAAGATGGGGAGCGATTTCTAGAATTTCTGCACGAGCACGAGGCCGGCCCTTACGCCGACCTCAAGATCACGACGTACGGCCGCCTGGCGCGGGAAATGGTGAGCCTCTTCTGGCCGCTGGTGGCCCGGCCGGCGGGCTTTCGCCGTCCCTTCCAGCCCCCCGCTTTTCTCAGCTACGATCTGGCGCAGTTGCTGATGTGGCGCATCGTCAGCCCTATGCGAGAGGAAGGGGCGTTCGCCGACCTGCCTTTGCGGCCGCAGCAGATCGTCAGCCAGTTGCTGGACACGCTCAACCGGGCAGCCCTGAACGGGTTGACGTTGGGCGAGGCGCAGTCGCGCCAGCTTCAGACGTGGGCGGGTGAAAGGGAGGAAGCGCGCCACCTTCAGGAAGCGGCGCACGCCGCACGCCAGTTTCGCGAGCACTGCCGGCGCCACAGCCTGCTGGACCTGTCGCTGACGGTGCGCACCTTCGACACAGAAGTCGTGGGCCATCCCGAATTCCACCGCTACTTTGCAGAGCGCTTTCGCCATTTGATGGTGGACAACGTGGAAGAGCAAACGCCGGCCGGCCAGCACTTTGTGGCCGCGCTGATGGACTCGACGGAAACAACCGTGATCGCTTACGATGCAGGCGGCGGTTATAAGCGTTTCCTGGCGGCCGACCCGCACGGCGCCCGACGGTTCCACAAGCTGAGCGCGAAAACGGTGAGGTTCGACGACACGTTCACGACGACGACGCCCCTCACCCATCTCTCCAACCAGGTAGAGAATTATCTACTGGCCGGGGAGAAAAAGAAGCCGGCCGAACGGGCGGACGAAGCTATTATCGACGTGGTGAGTGGCCGCTACCGCCGGGAGATGGTCCAACGGCTGACGACCCTTCTCCGGCACCTGCAAGCGGACGTGGCACCGCAAGAGATGGCGATCATCACCCCTTATCTGGATGAGGGGTTGCACTATATGCTGAACCAGGCGCTTAAGGCCGCAGATATTCCCTCGCGGTTGTTGCGTCGGCGCGCCAGCCCCCGAGATCAACCGCGCGTTCGCGCCTGGCTCACCTGGATGGCGCTGGCCCATCCGGGATGGGAGATGGCGCCTGCCCGGTACGACGTGGCCGAGGCGCTGACTCTGAGCATCGCCGGCCTGGACGCAGCGCGGGCCGAGTTGTTGACGGAAGCCATCTACCGGCCGGAGCAACTGACCCTGCTACCGGCGGCCGAATTGGCGGACAGTGTTCAGGAGAGGGTCGGCCGGGACCGGGTGACGATGGTCGAGGATCTGCGGCGCTGGCTGGCGGAAGAGGGGGACGAGCATCCACCTGACATCTTTCTCCACCGCCTCTTCAACGAGTTGCTGGCCCAACCGCCGTTCCAACCGCAACCGGACGAAGCGGGCGCCGCCGTATGCGAGTGGCTGGTGCGCACGGCAAGCCGGCTGCGCGAGGTAGCCCCGCGCCTGGAACTGGCGACGCCGGCCCAGGTCGGCCGAGCGCTCATTGAAAGCGTTAACCAGGGACTGGTCACAGCGTACCCGCCGGAACTGGGCGAGCCGCCCGACCCGGACGGCGTCCTTGTGTCGACGATTTACGGCTATTTGCTGGCCGGCCGCCCGGTGCGCGTTCAGGTGTGGCTGGATGCGACGGCCAACGGGTGGTGGGACATCCCGCGCCAGCCGTTGAGTAACGCTTTTGTGCTGGCGCAGAGCTGGCCGGACGGCGAGGCGTGGACGGCAGAGACCGAGTTTCGCGTCCGCAATGAACTGTTGAGCCGGCTCATTCGAGGCCTCACCGCTCGTTGTAGTGAGGGCGTTGTCCTGGCTATCAGCGATCTGGACCGGCGGGGACAGCGCCAGGACGGTCGTCTCTGGCATGCTTTGCGACCTGTGCTGGCAAGACGGGCGGACGAGGGTGTAAGTTAGCCGGGCGGCGCCTCGAGCAAATCGCAGATGGCATACAGGTCGCCGGCCACCAGGCCGTGACCGCCAAGGAGAATGGGAATCGGGGCGGCCAGGGCATGGGCGGTCAGGGCGCGCAACCATTCGTCGACAACGTGGTCCACCTGGCCGAGGTCGGAAGCAAAGCGAGTATCTGCATCGGGCCAGCGGCCGTGATGGGCGAGAAGTACGCGGGTGTCGATGAGGGCGGCGTCGGCCCAATCGGCGAGGGTGGTAAAGAAGGCGTCCATGCCGACGGCCTCGACGTGGGCGGCTAACAGGGAGCGCGCTTCACCGCGGGCCTGCCGGCCGCTGGAGACCATGCCCCGTTCTTCAGAAACGACGCGCAGCCAGGATTGGGTGACGCGGTTGAGGGCGGACCACACGTCGGGGCTAATACGGCCGGCGATGAAGACGCGGGTGGCCGGAGTGGCTAATACGCTGACCACGGCCTGCAGGCGTTGGGTTTCCAGGGGTAGATCATTGAGATAGCGGCGCAGATATGGCTTCGTCCGAGGGTGAAGGCGCAGGAGCTGCAAGTCAAGGGGGGTGTCAATGTCCAGCCGGCTGGCGGCCGAGGGCGGCATTGCCTGCAGGGGCAACCCGGCCTCGGCCGAGAGAACCCAGCCTAACATATTGTCACGGGGCAAACGGGAGACCCAATCGGCGAGGATGGGGGCGGGCGTCACGGCGGCCCAATCGCTGGCGTAGCGGTTGTTGGTGATGACCAGCCGGTCGGCAGCGGCGAGCTGATTTACGGTAGCGGTCAGGGTGTCATCAGAAAGGAGGGGGGCGGAGCCACCGCCGAAGTAGAGGAGGTGAGTTATCTCTTCTTCGGCGACTAGGCGCGCCAGTTGTTGGCCCAGGTGGATGGGGCCGGCCAGGCTGGTCAGGTAATGGGGGTCCGGCCCGGCCGTAGCCTCCACGGGCTCGGGGGATAGGAGGAGCACTTTCTCCACTAACGGCTGGCGGGTCAGTTGTTCGACAAGGTCGCGAGCGGCCGCCCGGCGGGCGCCCTGCACCCAGGTCGCCCGCTCACTGCCGGCGTTGCCCTCCCCCACCATGACGACGGCGGTAATCATCTACTCAATAAAGTTCGGGCATGAGCAGGCCATAATTGCCGTCATGGCGCTTATAGACGACGTTGACGCCTTCTTCATCGGGATTGAAGAAGATGAAGAAATCGTGGCCCAGAAGTTCCATCTGGTCGATCGCCTCTTCGGGCGACATGGGTTGCATGGAGAAGCGCTTGCGACGCACAATCTGATGATCGGCGTCCATCTCCTCTACCACCTCGTCCAACAGTTCTTCTTCAATGGGGAGGGGTTCAAGTTCCTGGCGTGCGCCGCTTCCCGACCGCCGGTTGCGCTGGCGCTTGCCGCGGTAGCGGTTGATCTGCCGGTAGAGCTTGTCGATCACAGCGTCGACAGAAGCGAACATATCGTTGCTGCGTTCCTCGGCGCGCAAAATGGTTCCGCGCTCGTCGCGAATGGTAATCTGAGCGACCTGGCGATCGATGGCGCTGCGCGCGCTTTCTTCGGCCAGATCGACGCGCACTTCGATCAGATTGGGCATATAACGGTCGAGACGCCCCGTCTTCTTCTCAACGTAGTCTCGCAAACGATCGGTCACTTCCATGTTGCGACTGTGAATGAGCAGGTCCATTTTTCCTCTCCTTGTAACGAAACAAAAGTCGCCGGTCTCGCGGCCGCTGGCCGCCGGGAGACCGAATAGATCAGATTTTATCCTGGTCGCCGACCGCGCGGGCCAGAACGTAAGCGTTTACCGACCGGGCGCCGGCACTCAACAAGGCGTCGGCGGCTGAAGCCAGCGTTGCACCGGTGGTGCAGACGTCGTCTACCAAGAGAATGCGCTTCTGCGCCACTTTGTTGCCGTCGGCCTGAAAGGCGCCACGAACGTTGTGCAACCTCTCCCTGACTCCCAGTTCTACCTGGGGGCGTGTATAACGGACGCGGCGCAGAGCGGTCGTCTCCGGCACCAGATTCAGCCGGCGGCAGAATTCACGCACTAGCAGCAGGGCCTGATTATACCCTCTTTCCCGCTCTCTTTCAGGGTGTAGGGGGATGGGAACGACGAGGTCGGCCGGCATCCTCCAGCGCGGCCACTCCTCGACCATCAGGGCAGCCAAAGGCGACGCCAGAGCAAACATTCCCTCATATTTCAGAGCGTGAACGGCCTGGCGCAACGGTCCGGCATGGAGGGCGGCCGCCCGGATCCTGAGGGGCAATGGATGGCGCCGGCATTGGCCGCACGCTGCGACGGTGCGCTCTACCGTCCGGCCACAGTGCGGGCAGAGGGGCTCTTGCGGCCGGACAACGAGGGCGCGACAGTCGTCGCACAGCGGGTTGCCTACCTGTTGGCAAGAGACACAAACGGGGGGAAAGATGAAGTTTAGGGATTTATGGAAAAAGTGGCGGAGATGGCGCCGCCAGGAAGGTGCTCTGGTAGCAGGCAACCCCTATCTGCCCTTTATGATTGTGATGAAAAATCGACGGCGACGACTACAATCCGAGGGCGTCCAAGGCGCCACTGCGAATGATCTGGAATCCGGCCGGTCCCAGCAAGACGATGAACATCGCCGGGAAGATGAGGAAAACTAACGGGAAGAGCATTTTAATCGGCGCCTGCTGGGCCTTCTCTTCTGCACGCTGGCGACGGCGGACGCGCATCTGTTCTGACTGAATGCGCAATACCTTGCCGATGCTCACACCCAATTGATCGGCCTGGAGCACGGAAGCCACAAAGCTGGTGACGTCGGCGACGTCCATGCGGTCGACCATGTCGCGCAACGCCTGTCGCCGGGATTTCCCGAGTTGCATCTCGTAAATGACGCGGCCGAATTCCTGGGCCAGGGCATCATCCCATTTTTCGTCTACTTTGGCCATGGCGCCGTCGAACGTCAGACCGGCGTCGACGCATATGGTCATCAAGTCCAAGGCGTCTGGCAGCTTCTTGATAATGGCGTCCTGACGACGGCTGATGACCGAGCGCAACCAGAGTTGAGGCAAGAAGAAACCGAGGGCGGCGAAAAGGAGTGTGTAGAAAATGCGCTGGCCGGTCGCCGTATCGAAACGGACCATCATGACGAAAAAGAGGCCGCCCATGAAGATAGTGGCCAGGCCACGAACAGCCCAAAATTCGGCGGCCGAGATGTTGCGCGGACTGCCGGCCAGTTCGAGCTGGCGCGCCGTGCGCTCCAGCGCCGACTGAGGCGCCAGCCGGGTGACAAAGTCGCCGATACCCCGCAGGATGGGAACGAAGATACGGTCGGTGATGGGCAAAGAAAGCTCAATTTCCTCAATGGAAACGGCCTCTTCGCGGGCGGCGTATTCGTTAATGCGCTTACCTAATGGGTCTTCCTCGGCGCGGCGCAGGAGAAAGACACTGCCGATAATGAGCACAACGGCCACGACGGCAACCAGGAGGATTCCTAAAATTCCAAATTGTAATAGCATATTACCCTCCTACCTCGTTAGACCTCGATATCCACAATTTTACGCACGGCGAGCACGCCCATGAGCATCATGAAGAGGCCCATGCCAACGACGAGCCAGCCGCAAGGCAGGACATTTGGCCAGGCCCAGGGCGCCTCTTTGACGAATAGCTGACCGCCGTACTGAGGATTGATGGAATAGAGGGCTAAGCCAAGGCCAACGGGCAAGAGACTGATCACCCAACCGGTCAACCGACCCTGAGCTGTGAGGGTGCGGATCTCGCCTTTGATTCGTACGCGCTCGCGAATGGTATGGCTGATGATGTCCAGGATTTCAGCCAGGTTACCGCCGACTTCGCGCTGGATGTTGACGGCGGTGACGATCAAGTCGAGGTCGTCGCTGGGCATACGGCGCAACATGTGGTTAAGGGCCTGTTCAAGGCTCAGACCCAGCCGGACCTCCTGCACAACGCGCTCGAACTCCTGGGAAACAGGCGGCGGCAGTTCGGTGGCGATGGCTTCCATGCCCTGCAACACACTGTAACCGGAGCGAATGGCGTTGACCCAAAGGTTTAACGTATCCCCAAGCTGCTCTTCAAATTTGTGCAGACGCCGGTCGGCCATGAAGTTGACGTACAGCTTTGGCACGCGCAAACCAACGATGAAGAGGACGATGACGACGACGGGATGGGCGCCAAAGAAGTAAGAGGCAAGGGCGAGGACGACGGCGACGATAAACTGGAGGGCCATGTATTCGCTGACCCGCAGCTTCAGGTCAGCCATGGCAATTCGTTTGCGTATGGGTTCGAAGAATTCGCGACTGGATAGCGCTTTGTCCAGCCGGTCTGCCATGTCGGGGCTGGCTTGCTGGCGCTCGACCTCCTCGGGCTCGAACATCTCCGGGTCGTAACCGCCCACAAATTGTTCCATGCGCTCGTCCACGCTGCGATTGCCGCCGGCGAGCAAGGCCAACCCGGCCCCAAACATCATCAGGAGGGCAATCCCTACACCAACTATGATTAGAGGCGACACTTTTTCAACCTCCCTTCCTCAAACAAAAAAGTTAACGGCCGCGGGTGCCGATACCGAAGATAGAAGGCGGCAACATGATGCCGGCTTCCTGGATGCGATGCATGAACTTCGGTCGCAAGCCGGTCGGCCGCAACCGCCCGATGACCTTCCCATCCTCAACACTCGTCTGCTCGAAGCGGAAGATCTCGGACATGGTGATGACGTCACCTTCCATTCCCTGGATCTCACTTATCGACACGACTTTGCGCGTCCCATCACGGAAACGGTCCGTGTGGACAATCAGGTCAATGGCTGCCGCCATCTGTTCGCGAATGGCGCGGTGGGGTAACTCCATGCCGGCCATGAGAACCATCGTTTCCAGACGGGAGAGCATGTCGCGCGGGCTGTTGGCATGAGCCGTGGTCAGACTACCGTCATGACCGGTATTCATAGCCTGCAACATGTCCAGCGCCTCGCCGCCGCGCACCTCACCGACGACAATGCGGTCTGGACGCATACGTAAGGAGTTAATGACCAGATCGCGAATAGAGACGGCGCCTCGACCTTCTACGTTAGGCGGGCGGGACTCGAGCGTTACGACGTGTTCCTGCCGCAATTGAAGCTCGGCCGCGTTCTCAATTGTCACAATACGCTCCCCTTCGGGGATGAAGTTGGAGAGAATGTTGAGGAGCGTCGTCTTACCGGAACCGGTGCCGCCGGAGACGACGATGTTCAGGCGGGCGACGATACACGCTCTCAAGAATTCAACCGCCTCGCGCGTGATGGAGCCAAACTCGACCAGGTTCTCAATAGTGAGGGGGGTCTTGGAGAAAAGCCGAATCGTCAGCGTTGGGCCGTTGATGGAAATGGGCGGAATGACGGCGTTGACACGGGAACCGTCGGGCAAGCGCGCGTCCACCATCGGCGATCCCTCGTCAATTCGACGGCCGAGCGGCGCAACGATGCGGTCGATGATGCGCATAACGTGTTCGTTGTCTTCGAAGGTTGTGTTGACCCGCTGCAACTGGCCATCTTTTTCAATGTAGACGTGTTTGGGCCCGTTGACCATGATTTCAGTCACGCCGTCCACGCTAAGGAATTTCTCGAGGGGGCCAAAGCCGAGAATCTCGGCAACAATCTGCTCGAAGAGGACGCGTTTCTCATTACGGCTGAGAACGATCTGCTCCTCGGCGAGCATGGTCTCGAACATTTCCTGGATGGTAGAGCGTACCTCAGAGGTCTGGCTGATGTCGATGCTAGGGTCGAGTTCCGCGATCAGCTTCTGCTGAATGCGGTTCTTCAGGTCGACAAAAGCATCGCGGGATCCGGTGGCCGGAGACGTCCGTTTGACCCGAAGCTCCTGTAACTTTGAGGGGCGTTCTTGCGCGTTAGCAGCGGGCTCCTCTTGACTGCGTTCAATTCGTTTTAGTAGTGACACGGCTCTTCTCCTATCGTTAGATTAGCCGGCGACCTGAGAACGACGGCCAAACAGACGTTTCCAGAACGGAACTTTTGCAGAGCTATCTGACTTCTTCCCGGCTTTAGCTCTTGCTTCAGCACCGGACTCCTCCATGGTGAGGGAAGCCAGTTGCCAGAGCGATTTGCCAATGGGACGGCCGCGCGTGCGGCCTAGTACCAGCGGGCGGCCCTGATCGGCGGCTCTGCTCACGGCATCGTCGTCGGCAGGTATGGTAGCGATCACCGGCCGCTTCAAAGTGCTGGCAATATCTTTGACGGATATTCCCAGACGGTCGGAGGCACGGTTCACGATTAGCGTAATCTTCTCCCGCTCATAATCTAGCGTCTGCGCCAGATCGAAGAAGCGGCTGACGTTCTTCAGGGTGGGCAAATTCTGCTGTGTGACGACAAAGATGCGATCAGACATATCCAGCATGGCCAGCGTGATGTCGTCGAGGCTGGAGCTGGTGTCAATAATGACGTATTCGAAGTCTTCTTGCAGGTGGTCGAGCAGCGTTTTAACGTTTTCCTCAGTCACCAGGTCGGCCATCTCCGGCCGGGGAGGCGCCATCAGGACATCGAGACCGCTCTCATGGGAAAGGACGACGCTGCTGGTAAGATCGGTATCCAGTTCGCCAATGCGGTCCATCAGGTCGGCGATGGACGTGGCCGGCTTCATATTGAGCATCACGGCGACGTCGCCAAATTGAAGGCTGCCATCGACGAGGAGGGTACGTTTCCCTTCCTCAGCTAACGCCACGCCCAGATTAACGGCTATGGTCGTACAGCCGCTGCCCCCTTTGGGGCTATAGACTGTCACGATTTGACCTTTTTCTTCAATGGCGGGCTGCTTGCGGTCAGCGACGTCTACCTGCGGCTTCGGCGGCGTCGGGGCGGCATCCATACGGCGCATCTGGTGCACCCGGCGGATGGCAGTAATTAACTCATCGCCGGAGAACGGTTTCATCAAGAAGTCACGGGCGCCAGCAAGCATAGCGCGCCGTAAATAATCGGCCTCGCTTTGGACCGACATGATGATGATTTGTGCTGTAGGTACGTTCTCTACGATGGCCTGGCTCGCCGCAATCCCGTCCAGCCCAGGCATATTGATATCCATTAAGATGATATCGGGGCGGTGCTCTTTCGCCATCTCCACCGCTTGTTCGCCCGTACCAGCCTGAGCGATCACCTCCACATCCGACTCGAACTGCAAGAGCTTGCGCACATTCTCGCGAGTCTCTGGGAGGTCGTCAACAATTAATACTCGGATTTTGTCTGACATTACTGTTCCCGAAGGGGCCTATGGAAAGTTGTTAAGTAGCGTCCTCAGCTCCGTATCGCTACGGAGACACCTTTTCTTCATCATACTCTGAACCTTGCTAATGTCAAGAATAGGGGCTCAGAACAGGACTATTTTCACATAGGGCGTTCAACAGCGCCCTCATGAGGATGCTTGCCCGAAGACTCCACTTTTATGTTCTCACCTGCCATCTGCCTCTCAACCATCACACACTACTCTGTCGACGGCCCCTCCCTCGCTACTTCTCCACTCCATTCACCGAATCTCGATCCGGTTTGGGGGAGCAGGACGTTTGTCAGGAACGATAGTAGGAAAAAAGAGAGCCCTATCGGATGATAGGGCCCACTTATTAATTTGCTTGCCGGCGCTGCAATTAGCCGGAAAGACCTGACGTAATCCTACTGAACACGTTACCAATCTGGGGGCCGAGCAAGGTCAGAATAGCGATAACAACAATTGCAACCAATACAAGAACCAATGCATATTCAACCAAACCCTGACCCTCTTCGCGATGCAGGAACAACATGAGCTTTACACCTCCTTTAAAAGAATTTTGTTAACCAGTCTTGTTGCTGGCTGTTGACAATAGCTTACACGCTGAACGAGCAAATAGCAATAGGAGGTTAGTCATAGGAACACGGACTACTCGCCGACTAGTTCCGCCTCCCCTTCGAGAGGAATGGAGAACTCCGCTCGAGTGCCTTGCCCCATACTGCTCTGGATCTTCAACTCGCCGCCCAACATTTCGATCCGCTCGCGGATGGTCGAGAGGCCGATGGTGCGCGTGTCGCCGCTAACGTTCAACGTTTCTTCGACGTTGAAACCGCTGCCGTTGTCTTCGACGACGGCGAGCAGTTGATCGGGCGCGAGATCAAGTAATACTTGAATCTGGGTGGCCTGAGCGTGGCGCCGGGCGTTGGTCAGCAACTCTTGCACGGCGCGAAAGATCGTAATCTCAATGTGACCTTCGAGGCGTCGCTCCATTCCAGTCACCGTGATCGACAATTGGGTGTCATCTTTCTCTTGCAGCGTTTCGACGTAACGGCGAAGGGTGGGTACAACGCCCAAATCATCGAGCATCATGGGGCGCAATTCGAAGATAAAATCCTTAACGGTCTCGAAAGCGCCGGCCGCAGCACCTTTGAGGGCGTTCAGTTCCGCCCGCGCTCGATCCGGGTTGCGATCAAAGAAACGCTGGCAAATCTCGGCCTGCAAGATGAAGTTGCTCAGGGAGGACGCCGGGCCGTCGTGCATCTTGCGCACCAGACTCTGGCGCGCGGCTTCTTCCATCTGCACGACGCGAATGACGTTGGATTGGTCGCGGCTGACAGGGCGGCCGGCTGTTTCCGGCAGGGACACCATGCCCCCGGACAATTCGAGCAGACGCCGCTGAAGGCTGGCCAGCCGTTCTAAATTCCGCTGGTCGCTCTGTAGCTTTTCGAGCTGGCCGCGCATGGTAAAGAGACGCTGCTGAGCATTTTGCTGCGCTTCGTACCCCTCACGAATATCTTCCCGAGGCACGGTATCAAAATTGGTCTGCAACTGGCGCACGTAGTTGGTAACCTGCGTGTTGCGTTGGGCCAGCCGTTCCACCTCGGCCGCGCTCTGCTTAATGAGTACGTCGATCTCTTTCAGCTCTTGCTGTGTGCGCTCGTACTCTTTCTGTATTTCCTCGATAAAGGCCTGGAAGGAAAGATCCTCTCCTCTGTCAGCCTGATCAGCCATTTAGATCCTGCTCCTATTTATTCGCGCATATTCTCGAGGCGCACCCAGCCGCGGCTGAGGGCGTAGACGGCCGCCTGAGTGCGGTCGTCGACACGGAGCTTGCGCAATATGGAAGTCATGTGGTTTTTGACAGTTTGATGGCTGATGCCGAGTTTGAAGGCAATTTCCTTGTTACTCATCCCCCGCGTTACGTGTTCCAGAATCTCCATCTCGCGCGGGGAAAGCGGCACCAGATAATCTTCCATGTCGGCCGCCAGAGAGCCGACCATCCGCCCGACTTTCTTCTCAATCCACTGAACGACCTCATCATAGGTCATCACTTGCTCGCCCACGACGTACTTGCCGTCGTCCACAGATTCAATCGTGTGGATGAGCTTGTCCGGCGTAATATCCTTGGGACAGTAAGCGGAGGCGCCGGCCCGAAGTGCGTGGAAGACTTGCTCGGCGTCGTCATAACCGGTGATCATCACGAATTTGGTAGCCGGTAGCTTCGACTTGATCTGACGCGTCACCTGTAGCCCATTCACCGTAGGCAGGTTAATGTCCATGAGAATAATGTCGGGCTCCTCGCCAAGGGCTTTCTCCATCGCCTCTTCACCATCGGATGCTTCGGCGACAACCACAATCTCTTCCTCAATTTCCAACACGTCGCGCAACCCCTGGCGGAAAACGGGATGGTCATCCACGATCATAAGTTTTATCTGAGACAAAGGAACCTCCTATGGTCACAGTCCCTTCACTGGTACGGAAATTAGGACGTGGGCAGTATACCACGAAAAAAGGAACGATGACAACAGGCCTGGAGGGGGTGCACGCCGGTGCGATGCACACCGATTCAAGAGGAGGGCAGCCGGTAGACGGCCATGTTATTCAGTCCCTGCTCTCTAGTCCAGGCGTAATCGGTCGTGTACAGGAGCGTCGTGTCCGGGGCGTCCGTCAGGAGAGGGTAGGGCCAGCCGGGCGCAGTGACCAGATAGCGGGCGTCGCTGGCGCGCACGTAACGGGCCATTGCCGCTTCGTCGGACAGCAGAGGCGTCACTTCTGGCGAGATGAGGCCGGCGAGGTCGAGGATGGGGCGTTGGGCGAAGTAGCCGATGGCGCCGATGTCGTGAGCGGCGATGAGGGCGTCGGGCGGCGTGTTGTCCCGCAACCAGGAGGCGACGTCGACCATTTCGCGCTGAATAAAGTCTACGTCAGTGGCGTAAGCCTGCGCGCCGAGGAGCAGGAAGATGGCGAGCACGACGAAGAAGGTGAGGGCAGCGACGCGCGAGAAGAGACGGTCGCGACGGCCACGCCAACGGCCCAACAGGTGGACGGATCCTGCCAAGCCGTAGAGGATCCACACGGGCAACGCCGGCCAGAGATAGCGGCCGTGCTGATATGTGACGGGCAGACGCCAGGCGTAGGCAAAAACGTGCCCGCCGGCCCAGAGGAGGGGCAGGGTATAAAGGAGCCGGCGCTGCGACCAGTCGCGCCGTAAGGCAAGCCAACCGGCGGCGACCAGTCCGGGCACGAGGAGCAGGCGCGCGCCCGTCATCCCTCGCCAGCCGGCGGCCGGGCCGCCAAGGCTGAAGTAGAGAAGGTTGAGCGTGCGCGCGGGCAACGGCCGTTCGAGCAGGACCGTATACTCTGCCTGCTTGGCGTAGAAGGTGTTGGGCCAGAGCTGGCCGCTCAACGAGAGGTTGAAGAGAAAATAGGGTAGTAACGGGATGGCGGCTCCTAACCCGTAGACGACGACGCTTCTAAACCGGCGGCCGACGATCAACCCCACCACCAACAACAGGATGAGCAACACGCCCTCGGGGCGGACCAGCACCAGCAACCCGCTGACGGCGCCCAGCCAGAGAGGCTGCCGCGTCTCGCCCTTCTCCTCGCCAACCGCCCACAGCCGCGCGTACAGGAGGAGCAGGGTCACGGCGAGGGCGAGAAAGAGGGCGGTCTCCATCCCGCTGGCGGCCGCCCAGATAAGGGGCCACGAAAAGGCGAGGACGAGGCCGGGGATCCAGGCGCGCGCCGCCTGCTGCGGCCAGAGACGGCGCCAGAGCGCCATCGCGACCCAGACCAACCAGATGAGGGAGACGGTCCCCAGAAGAAACGTCCATAGCAAGAAGGGTGCGCGGAGGAGATAGCCGACGGCCAGCATCAACGTCCACAAGGGTGCGGT
>JAWVYQ010000073.1:0-17117 GCA_033722615.1 Promineifilaceae bacterium (SeqCode) | reverse complement strand
TTTCCGGCGATAGCACGCTGGTGGTTGCCGATCTGGAGCCCGGCACCTACACGACCACCGAAGTCGACCCCGCGCCCGATTTCGACGTGACCGACGTGGACTGTGACGACGACGACAGCAGCGGCGACGCCAGCACGCGGACGGCCGTCGTCAACCTCGACCCGGGAGAGACGGTGCGCTGTACGTTCACCAACAGGCAACGAGGCTCGTTAGTGATCGCCAGCCGGACGGAACCGGAGGCGGTGGGCGGTTCATTCCGCTACACGGGCGTGCCATCGGGGACTGTTCCCGCCGGGGGCACCCTGGTCGTGGCCAACCTGCAGCCGGGCACCTACACGTCGACGCAGGTCGACCCGGCGCCCGATTTTGATTTGACGGCCGTGTCGTGCGATGATGGCGGCAGCCCGGTGGCAAGCGCGGGCGATCCGACGACGCGCAGCGCGATTTTCAACCTGGATCCCGGCGAGATGGTCACGTGCACGTTTGTCAACACCCGCCGGGGCACATTAGTGATCGCCAACCAGGTTGTTCCCGACGACGCGGAGGGTGCGTTCACGTTCACGGGCGTGCCCACGGGCACGATTTCGGGCAACGGCACGCTGGTGGCGGCCAACCTGACGCCCGGCACCTATGCGAGTACGGAGGTCGATCCGGCGCCTGAGTTCGAGCTGACGGCCGTGGAATGTGACGATGACAACAGCAGCGGCGACGCCAGCACGCGGACGGCCGTTTTCAACCTGGATCCCGGCGAAACGGTGCGCTGTCTCTTCACTAACGCGCGGCCGGGTGCGGTCGTCACGCCGACGCTGACGGCCGGTGGCACCTCGGCCGGCGGCGGCGATGGCGATGGCTCAGAGAACGGCTCTTCAGGGGAGGACGTCAACCCGTTCGACGAGCCCGACGAGGAGTTCGAGAAATTTCCCGACCCGTCTGACCTTCCGCCTGATGCCGGTACGTACGCAGCGCCCAAGCCGGGGCCCTGGTCAGTGACTCACTATGGCGGGCAACTTGATTGCAGGACGACCAGTTTCGCCATTCCCGAGGGGCCGGTGGAAAACGGCGTTCTCGAAGTGCTGGACGGCGGCCAGACCGTTGTCGGCACGGGTCTGGAGGAGGGCGTGTCGATTACGATGACGGCCGACCCCACGATTAACGGCCGCTACAGCGGTTCGTTTGAGGGTTCCGAGCAAGGCGTGCCCGTTACCATCGATTACTTCTGGCAGGTGGTGACCGACGAACATATCGTCGGCTACCTGACCTCCTCCTTCACGTCGGAAGGTGTAACCTGTTCTGTGTACCGCTCGTTCGAGATGTTCTACAACGGCTGAGATCTGTTGCCGCGGGCCGGCAGCGGCGGTGTGAGGGGCGTGGCTAGGGGTTCTATCCGTCGAGGCGCATGACGATGTACGTCGTCGCGGGTGCGGGATGGTGTCGAGGTGAGTGAATCCTTCCTGCTCGAGTTCGCGGCGGACGTCGGCGCTCGGGGGCCAGTAGATGTTCCAGCGACGGTAGGCGATGGCTATGAGCATCTGCATGCACGTCGCCAGGGCGGGTTCGACCTGCTCGAGGACGGGTAGGTCGCCCATGAGGACCATGAGCAGCAAGCCGCCCGGTTTCAGGGCGCGCTTGATGCTGGCGATGGTGGCCGGCCGGGTCTCGGGCGGGAAGAACATCTGGCTCCAGAGGAGGGTGTCGAATTCATCCTGGGCCCTGACCGTCTGGACGTCTTCTGTGCGGAACGACACGCGGTCGTCAACGGCGAGTTGGGCGGCCTGGGCGCGGCCCTCCGCGACGACGCGCAGCAGATCGCGGCCGGCGCCGCAACCGAATTCGGCGTGGCGGCCGCGAGAATAAGGCAAACGACAAGAGAAGGGTAAGGTGGGCCTGCTAGGACTCGAACCTAGAACCGATCGGTTATGAGCCGACTGCTCTGCCATTGAGCTACAGGCCCGAAAAGGGGAGCGCGAACGGCCAAGAAGCGAAAGAGCGGGCAACGGGACTCGAACCCGTGTCACCGGCTTGGAAGGCCGGGGCTTTACCACTAAGCTATGCCCGCATGACTGTTGTGCTACGTCGCTAATGTAAAGGTTAATGGTCGGTTGCGCAAGTCGGGGCAGCCGGATTTGAACCGACGACCTCTCGGACCCAAACCGAGCGCTCTACCAAGCTGAGCCATGCCCCGGTGAATACGAGAAATAGTATAGCCTTCTCCCCTGGCGGCGTCAATAAGAGGGGGCTCTTTTTGACCTTCCTCCAATAGTCATTTACACTATGGAAAGTTTCGTGACATTTTTCACGGACATTTTACACTGACACTTTCCCACGAGTTGTCCCGGTGCTTTCCGGGGATGGTCGGCGGTCGGCGATGACCGGCCGAGGGCCACAAGAAAGACGCGCAGGAGGCAATCGCATGCAATCGTTTGGTCCGCACCCAAGCAATTATGGCGTTGAGAATCACGGTATCCGGAATGCGGGCACCGTTTACTGGCACCTGACGACGCCGATGTTGTATGAGCAGGCGGCGCGGCGGCGGGAAGGTGTGCTGGTGCACCTGGGGCCGTTGCTGGTGCGCACGGGTGACCACACGGGCCGCTCGCCTAACGATAAGTTTATCGTGCGGGAACCGACGAGCGAGAATGAGATCTGGTGGGGGAAGGTGAACCGGCCGATCGCGCAGGAGAAGTTCGACGACCTGTACCGGAAGGTGCTGGCGTACATCCAGCAGCGGGACATTTTTATTTTTGACGGATATGCGGGAGCAGACCCGCGTTACCGGCTGCCGGTGCGCATCATCGGCGAGTATGCGTGGCACAGTCTGTTTGCGCGCAACATGTTTATCCGGGAGTTTGTGCCGGAGAAGCTGGAGAATTTCGTGCCGGAGTTTACCGTGATCGACATGCCGCGGTTCCACGCGATGCCGGAGCAGGACGGGACGAATAGCCAGACCTTTATCCTGGTGGATTTTGGGAAGCGGCTGGTGCTGATCGGGGGCACGGAGTACGGCGGGGAGATAAAGAAGAGTATCTTTACGGCGCTGAATTATTATCTGCCGCGGCGGGACGTGCTGTCGATGCATTGCAGCGCGAACTTCGGCAAGGACGCGGATGACGTGGCGCTCTTTTTTGGGCTGAGCGGGACGGGCAAGACGACGCTGAGTAATGACCCGGAGCGGACGCTGATCGGGGACGACGAGCACGGCTGGAGCGACGAGGGGATCTTCAACTTCGAGGGCGGCTGTTACGCAAAGGTGATCAATTTGAGCCCGCAAGGGGAGCCCCTTATCTACCAGGCGTCGCGGCGCTTTGGCACGATCCTGGAGAATGTGGCGTATGATCCGGAGACGCGGCGGGTGGACCTGGACGACGCGTCGCTGACGCAGAATACGCGGGCGAGTTACCCGATTTCGCACATTGAGAACGCGGTGCGGGACGGCCGGGGCGGCCATCCGAATCACGTGGTGTTCCTGACGGCCGACGCGTTTGGCGTGTTGCCGCCGATCAGCCGGCTGACGCCGGAGCAGGCGATGTATCATTTCCTGAGCGGCTATACGGCGAAGGTGGCGGGGACGGAGCAGGGGGTGACGGAGCCGAAGCCGGAGTTTAGCGCGTGTTTCGGCGCGCCGTTTATGCCGCTGCATCCGGGCAGCTATGCGCGGCTGCTGGGGGAAAAGATCGAGAAGCACGACGCGAAGGTGTGGCTGGTGAATACAGGCTGGACCGGGGGACCTCATGGCGAGGGGCACCGGATCCATCTGGCGCACACGCGGCGCATGGTAGCGGCGGCGCTGAGCGGAGAGTTGGACGACGTGGAGGTGTTTGTGCATCCGGTGTTTGGGCTGAACGTGCCGAAGCACGTGCCGGGGGTTCCGGATGAGGTACTGAATCCACGGGGAACGTGGGAGAACAAGGAAGCATACGACGAGCAGGCGGCGAAGCTGGCGAAGATGTTCGCGAGGAATTTCGAGCAGTTTGCGGATGGCGTGACGGAAGAAGTCCGGGCGGCGGGGCCGAATCTGGAGGCGGCCGGGGCGAGAGCGTGACCGCCGGGTCTGACACAGGCATGCGGCCGCTGACGCAACGGCTTGAGGGCGCGCTGTACGAGGGGGAGGAGGGAAAGACGGGGCTGCTGCTGACGGACGCGGCGGGCCGGGTGGCCGTGCGCTACGGCGTGGTGGTCCTGGGGACGGAGCGGGTGGTGTTCCCGGCGCTGGCGCTGGATGATTGGGGGAATGAGCGGAAGACGATGGCGCTGTACCGGTGGATTTATGAGGAGGGGCAGCGGTTTCCGCGGGCGGAGGTCTTCGGGTTTACGGCCGAGGGGCGGGAAACGCAGATCTTTTTGCGCGATCTGGAGATTTTTATGAAGTACCCGCTCTTTGCTTATGGGAGCCGGAAGGCGCCGGTGGAGGCGGGGCGGCGGGTGGACGTGATCTTGTTGCCGGACGAAGAGGGAGCGGTGCCGGCGGGAGAGGTTCCGCCAGAGATTGGGTGGCCATTGCGGCACGCGGCCGTGCGCTGGGAGCGGGTGGACGTGGAGGAAATGGCGGCGGCCGGGTGGGAGCCGGTGGCGGAGAACTCGCCCCCTCTCTAGCTCTCGGCTGCGCTCACAAGGACGGCTGCGCTCGCAAGGACGGCTCCGCTTACAGGAAGAGACGATGGTTCAGTGACAAGGATTTTTTACTTTATGGGCGTTTGCGATTAGAATCGGGGGGCTATGCCGACACCGTTCATGCATTTACAGATAGCCGAGCGGCTGCGGGCCCACGAGGCACTGCCGGATGAGATTGCCCGCAAGATCGACGGGTGCTGGCCGGCGTTTTACCTGGGGAACGTGGCGGCCGATTTCCAGACGATCAGCGACATTCCACGGGAGGAGGCGCACTTTTACCAGTTGCCGCCGGCCGAGGGGGTGGAGGCGCACAAGGTGATGCTGGAGCGGTACCCGCAACTGGCGCACCCGGAGGCAATGCGGCCGGGGCACGCGGTTTTTATCTCCGGGTACCGGGCGCATCTGCTGTTGGATTTGCGCTGGTATTGGGACGTGCTGATGCCGTATTTTGTGGAGGCGAAGGGGTGGTCAGCGGACCACCGGCAGCGGTTTCTGGTGCACAACACGTTGCTGACGTATCTGGATGGGCAGGCGCGGGCGTCGCTGCCGGAAGATGCGGGGGAAACGCTGGCGGCGGCGGAACCGAAACATTGGCTGCCGTTTGCGAGCGATGGGGATTTGATCCGGTGGCGGGATATGCTGGTGCGGCAGTTGCAACCGGGGGCAACGCCCGAGACGGTGGCCATTTACGCGGAGCGGATGAACATGCGGCCGGATGAGTTCGCGGCGCGCCTGGCGGACCCGGCGTGGATGGAGGCACAGGTTTTTCGGAAGGTGCCGCTGGAGGCGGTGGAGGCGGTTTTGGAGGAGGGGCTGGTGGAAAGTGTAGGTCTGGTTACGGATTATTTGCGTAACTGTTGATAGGAAAGTTATCCGGCGAAAATCGGGACGAAACCCGGCTTCAATACGGATCAACCTCCGGACGGCTCGGCAAGCGCCTCTCAGATGCGAGAAAACGCTCAGGCCTCCCGGAGGTTTAGAGTGAAAATGATTTAGTGATTTGAGATGATAGTATGAATGGACGGTCGACGAACGAAACGACGAACGAGGCAACGGGCAATATGCCCAACGATATGCCCAACAATTTGCCCGACGAGATGACGAAGGTAGAGGAGATCCGGCCGGCGCCGGTGCGGGAGGCGATTCAGGTGCGTTTTCCGGACGGCCGGGCGTTTGACGGGCCGATCGGGGCGACGGTGGAAGCGTTTATCGAGGCGGCGCAGCCGGAGAAACCGGGGCAGATTGTCGCGGCGCTGGTGAACGCGAAGCTGCGGGAGCTGTCGCACACGCTGCACTCGGATACGGACCTGACGCCGATCAGCACGGCGGATTCGGACGGGGTGCGCATCTACCGGCGCTCGCTGAGCTTTCTGCTGGTGGTGGCGGCGACGGAGTTGTTCCCGGAACGGCCGATCTCGATTGACCACTCGATGCCGTTTGGCGGGTATTACTGTGAAAGTGAGGAAGGGGGGCCGTTTAACGAGGAGGACCTGGACCGGCTACGGGAACGGATGCGGGAGCTGGTGGTGGCAGATTTGCCGATTCACCAGGTGAAGGTGCCGCTGGACGAGGCGCTGCAACTGTTCCAGGATAACGGGGAGATGGAGAAGGCGGATCTGTTCGCGCGGCGGCGGAAGGATTATCTGACGCTGTATGAGCTGAACGGGGTGCGGGATTATTTCCACGGATTCATGGTGCCGAGCACGGGGTATCTGGATCTGTTTGACCTGCGGCCGTACCACGACGGGTTTATTCTGCAGTTTCCGCGGCGGCACGAACCGGAGCGGCTGCAACCATTTGAAGATGAGCCGCGGCTGGCGCGCGTTTTCCAGGAGTACGATAAGTGGCTGGACGTGATCGGGGCGCCGAGCGTGCCGGCGCTGAACTGGGCGATTAACAGCGGCCGGATCCAGGAGGTGATCCTGGTGGCGGAGGCGCTGCACGAGCGGCAGTTCGCGAATATTGCGACGGAGATCACGAGCCGGCGGCCGTCGGTGAAGATCGTGCTGATTTCGGGGCCGACGTCGGCGGGGAAGACGACGACGGCGAAACGGTTGGCGGTGCAGTTGCTGGCACAGGGCGTCCACCCGGTGACGGTGAATCTGGACAACTATTTCGTAAACCGGGAAGATACGCCGCGGGATGAGGACGGGGATTATGACTTCGAGGCGCTGGAGGCGGTGGACCTGCCCTTGTTCCAGGAGCATCTACAGAAGTTGCTGGCAGGGGAGACGATCGTGCAGCCGATTTATGACTTCCACACGGGGAAGCGGAAATGGGGGGGTGAGTTGAGTCTCGGCCGGCAGCACATATTGCTGGTGGAGGGGATTCACGCGCTGAATCCGCGGCTGATCGAGGGGGTGCCGGATGAGGTGACGTATAAGATTTTTGTGTCGGCGTTTACGCAGTTGAATCTGGACCGGCACAACCGGGTGCCGACGACGGATACGCGGATGTTGCGCCGGATTGTGCGGGACGCGGCGAAGCGGGGGTACAGCGCGGCCGATACGATCCGGCGGTGGCCGAGCGTGCGCCGGGGGGAGAAGTCGCGCATCTTCCCGCACCAGAATAACGCGGACGTGTTCTTCAATTCGGCGCTGGTTTATGAGCTTTCGATGTTGAAACCGCTGGCGCAGCCGCTGTTGCTGCAGGTGGAGCCGGGGACGATGGAGCGGATTGAGGCGAACCGGTTGCTGGCGTTTTTGCAGTGGTTTGACCCGATCCCGGCCGAGGTGCAGGCGCCGAACAATTCGATTTTGCGGGAGTTTATCGGCGGGTCGATTCTGGAGTCGTTTGAGCCGTGGAGGCGATAGCAGGGGGCAAGTAGCAGGGGCAGGGGGCAGGGGGCAAGGGGCAGGGGGTAAGTAACGAAGGGCGGGTGACTTGGCGAGAGGTCGGCGATAGATGGCGTAAGGGCGTAGGCGCCCCGGAGGTTGGTTGTGGCCCGGATTACGATGATTGGCTTTGGGACGCGGGGAGATGCGCAGCCGGCGATTGCGGTGGGTAAGGGGTTGCAGGCGGCGGGGCACGCGGTGCGCCTGCTGGCGAGCGCGAATTTCAAGGAGTGGATTGCGGAGCACGGGCTGGAACCGGCCGAAGCGTCGGTGGATATCCAGTCGATGATGGAGAGTGAAGGGGGGCAGGAGTGGGTGGAGCGGGGCCACAATCCGCTGGTGCAGACGCGGATCATGAAGCGGCTGTTTGCGCGGGAGGGGTGGGTGATGATGATGGACGCGTGGCGGGCGAGCCAGGACGCGGATCTGCTGATTAGCAGTTTTACGTCGGACGTCTTCGCGGTGTCGATTGCGGAGAAGCTGGGCATTCGGCAGGTGAGTATGGTAGGGCAGCCGGCGCTGGTGGCGACGCGGAACGGCCGCGCTCTGCCGAACGCGCCGTTGCCGAACCGGGTGTCTATCGTGAACTATCTCTTCAGCAAGCTGTTGATCGAGCCGTACGGGTGGCGGATGGTGGGAGAGATGAGCAACCGCTTTCGGGAGGAGGTGTTGGGGCTGCCGCCACAGAGCGGTCGGGAGAATACGGCGGCGCGCAAGCGAATGTTGACGTTGATGGGGTATAGTCCGCACGTGGTCCCCCACCCCGAGGATTGGCCGGCGCACTTTCACACGACGGGATACTGGTTTTTGGAGGAGGAGGACGATTGGGAGCCGCCTGAGGGGGTGCAGGCATTTCTGGCGGAGGGGGAGCGGCCGATCAGCGTGGGATTTGGAAGTATGACGGGGCGGGATCCGCGGGGGATGACGGAACTGGTGGCAACGGCCGTGGCGCGGAGCGGCGTCCGAGCGGTGGTGCTTTCCGGCTGGGCGGGGCTGGGAGAGATGGAGCTGCCGGCGAGCATTTATTGCCTGAAGCGGGCGCCGCACGGGTGGCTGTTTCCGCAGGTGGCGGCAGTGGTACATCATGGTGGAGCGGGGACGACGGCGGCCGGGTTGCGGGCGGGCGCGCCGACGGTGGTGGTGCCGCACTTTGCGGATCAGCCGTTTTGGGGGCGGCGGGTGCAGGCGCTGGGGGTGGGTCCGGAGCCGGTTCCCCGGCATAAGCTGACGGCGGATAAGCTGGCGAAGGCGATCAGGGAGGCGGTGACGGACGATAGAATGCAGCGGCGGGCGGAGGCGCTGGCGGCGAAGATCGGGGAGGAGGATGGGGTGGGGACGGCCGTGGGATTGATCAACGGGTGGATCGGCGAGTAGGCAAAGGGCGCCCTGTCTGATAAGATCGAACTGTTCTATAGGGGTGCGGGCTCACGCCCAAGGAGCTTGCATCCGAGGAGGCAAGCATGAGCGTTTCCATCCCTGAGAGCCATCAGTGGCTGCTGGAAGACGTGCTAGTGGCCAAGCTGGGCACCCTGATGCCGGACGGGCCGCCGCAGGTGCACAATATCTGGTTCGACTACGATGGCCAGTACATCCGCATCAACACGGCCGAGGGGCGGCAGAAGGACAAGAACCTGCGCGACCGGCCGTATGCGACGGTGCTGCTGGTGGCTCCCGATAATCCCTACTTCTATCTTGAGCTGCGAGGCGAAGTGGCCGAGCGGGTTATGGGACCGGAGGCGGACGCCCACGTGGGCACGCTAGCGAAGCGGTATCTGGGCCAGGAGTCATTTGAGGCGCCCGGCGAGGTACGGGTGTTATATAAGATCGAACCGAAACACGCCGTCACTTACGGCGAACAGGAGGATGCGTAACAGATGATGAAGCTATGGTTGAAACGGCCGATAGTGTTGATTTTACTTGCAGCCGGCGTGGCGCTGGGCGGGGCGTTGTTGGGGAACGCCGTCCTGGCGCAGGCAGGAGCGGACCAGGCGGCGCCGGGCGAGCGAGCGGAAGGAAGCGACGGCCGGTCAGGCCGGATCCTGGATCTGACGCCGGAGCAGATTGAGAGGATCCAGCAGAATCATCTGAGCGTGGTCTACCACTTTGCCGGCGCCCTCAATGCCACGGAAACGGCCACGGAGAAGGCCACGGTAGTTCAGTGCACCAACATCCACGCCAGCGAGACAACGGAAGTGGAGGTGCAATTGTTCCAATACGACGCCTCGGCGGTCTATACGGGTACGATCAGCGTGGACCCAATGAAGACGGCGACGTTTGAATCGAGCCCTGTCCCCTTTTACGTGGCCGACGTCTTCCTTGGGGCGGGTAATGTGGAACAGGGGTACGGCCGGATTATGTCGACGCATGAGGACATTGTTTGCACGGTGCAGACCATCGACCCGGTCAACTCACCCCCGACGTGGAGCTTTGACTTGCCGCTCTACCACCGGACGGCCGGTGGGGCGCTGCTGCCGGCGATTTTGAGGGAGCAGTCGCGGTAGCCACCCCCTCTCTAGCTCTCCCCCAGAGGGGGAGAGGACGTCATGTCTGGGGATGAGACGTGTCCGGGCACTGGCGAACGAGCCATCTTCTGCAACCGCAGGCTCGCCAGTGCCCGGCACCGGGCGGCGGGGGTTAGACTTTGCCGGAGGTGATGGACATTTTGACTTCGGCGATGGCTTTAGTGACTTCGATTTCGCGGGGGCAGGCGGTGGTGCAGTTGAAGATGGTGCGGCATTTCCAGACGCCGAATTGCTCGGCCATGATCTCGAGGCGTTCGGTGTAGGCCTCATCGCGGCTGTCGTAGATGAAGCGGTGGGCCTGGACGATGGCCGCAGGACCGACGTAGCGGTCGTCGGCCCAGTAGCTGGGGCAGGCGGTGGTGCAGGCGGCGCAGAGGATGCACTTGGTGGTGTCGTCGAATTTTTCGCGATCGGCCGGGGATTGCAGGCGCTCGCGGTCGTCGGCCGGGGGCTCGTTGTCGTTGACGAACCAGGGGAGGACGGAGCGATAGTGCTCGAAGAAGGGCTCCATGTCGACGATGAGGTCTTTGAGGACGGGAAGGCCGAGGATGGGCTCGACCTGGACGTCCACGTCGTCCTTGCCGTTAGCCAGGCGGGCGACGAGCATTTTGCAGGCGAGGGCGTTGGCGCCGTTGATGCGCATGGCGTCGGAACCGCAGACGCCGTGGGCGCAGGAGCGGCGCAGGGCGAGGGTGCCGTCGATAGTCCACTTGACCTGGTGCAGGAGGTCGAGGACGGAGTCGGTGGGGGAGACCTCTTCGAGAGTGTATTCGCCCCACCACGGTTTGTCGTCGGTTTCGGGATTGTAGCGGCGAATGCGCAAATTGACGGTCAACTTGCGGCCGGCGGCGATATTAATCTCTGCCATCAGTATACACGCTCCTTGGGTTCGTAACGGTCGATGACGACGGGCTTGTAATCGAGACGATATTCGTCGCCGTCAAGGTAGCACAGGGTGTGTTTCAACCATTCGTCGTCGTTGCGGTCGGGGTAGTCGTCGCGGGCCTGGGCGCCGCGGCTCTCTTTGCGGGCGAGAGCGGAGACGGCGGTGACTTCTGCGAGTTCAAGCAGGCAGCCCAGTTCCCACGCTTCTAAGAGGTCAGTGTTGAATTGTTTGCCCTGGTCATCGATGGTGATGTCCTGGGCGTAGGCGGCGCGCAGCTCGCCCAGTTCGTCGACGGCTTCCTGCATCGGTTCTTCGACGCGAAAGACGCCGACTTTGGCGGTCATGAGCTTTTGCATGCGCTCGCGCAATTCGTAGGGAGTGGAGGCGCCGTTGCTGGAACGGATGCGTTCGAATTCGGCGACGATTTCGCCGGCGGCGTCGTCAGGAAGGGGGAGCAGTTCGGCTTCCTGGCAATAGTCGGCCATGTGGCTGCCGGCGCGACGGCCGAAGACGACGAGGTCGACGAGAGAGTTGGTGCCCAGCCGGTTGGCGCCGTGGACGGAGACGCAGGCGGTCTCGCCGGCGGCGTAGAGGCCGGGCAGGATGGTGTTTTCGGCGTCGATGACGACGCGGCCGTCGACGTCGGTGGGGATGCCGCCCATGGCGTAGTGAGCGGTGGGCTGCACGGGCATGGGCTCTTTGACGGGATCGATACCGAGATAGGTGCGGGTGAAGTCGGCGATGTCGGGCAGTTTGGCCTCGATGTAGTCGGCGTCGATGCGGCGATCTTCGCCCTCTTTTTCGAAGTAGTGGTTGACGGTCTCGGGGCGGACGTCGAGGTGGACGTAGTTCTTGCCGTTGATGCCGCGTCCTTCCTGGACTTCGAGGTAGATGGCGCGGCTGACGACGTCGCGGCTGGCGAGGTCTTTGATGGAGGGGGCGTAACGTTCCATGAAGCGCTCGCCTTCGTCGTTGATGAGGACGCCGCCTTCGCCGCGGACGCCTTCGGTGATGAGAATGCCGAGCTTGAAGATGCCGGTGGGGTGGAACTGGAAGAATTCCATGTCCTCCAGGGGGATGCCGCGACGGAGGCAAATGGCAGCGCCGTCGCCGGTGAGGGAGTGGGCGTTGGAGGTGACTTCCCAGCAGCGACCCCAGCCGCCGGTGGCGAAGAGGACGGCTTTGCTATGGAAGATGTGGAATTCGCCGGTGGCAAGGCTGACGGCAATGACGCCGCGCACGGTGTCATCGACGCGGATGAGGTCGACGACGTGGTACTCGTCGAAGAAGGTGACGTCGTTACGGAGGCATTGCTGATAGAGGGTTTGCAGGATCATGTGGCCGGTGCGGTCGGCGGCGTGGCAGGCGCGCTCGACGGGGCGGCCGGTCTCTTTGTTGGTATGGCCGCCGAAACGACGCTGGGCGATGCGGCCGTCGGGCAGGCGGTCGAAGGGGAGGCCCATGTGTTCAAGCTCGATGACGGTTTCGACCGCCTCTTTGCAGAGCACGTCGACGGCGTCCTGATCGGCGAGGTAGTCGGACCCTTTGACGGTGTCGTAAGCGTGCCACTCCCAGCGGTCTTCGCTGACGTTGCCGAGGGAAGCGCCAATGCCGCCCTGGGCAGCGCCGGTGTGGGAGCGGGTGGGATAGAGTTTGGAGATGACGGCCACGTCGGCGCTCTGGCTGGCGTAGAGGGCGGCCATGAGGCCGGCGCCACCGGCACCGACGATGACGGCGTCGAAGGTGTGAGTATGGAAGTTCATCGTTCGTTCACCTTTGAGTGTAGAGAATTAAAATGTGGCGATGGCCACGGCCGACCAGACGATGGTGACCAGCATGAAGATTAAGAGGGCCCAGCGGATGGTCGTGACGGCGCGGGCGCTATGGACGTAGTCTTCAATAACGACGCGCAGGCCGTTAAAGCCGTGGATGATGGCGAAGATCAAAAGAAAAAGATCGTAGGTACGCCATCCCCAGGAGTTCCATTGCTGGCGCACGAAGTCGAGGGTCAGGTTGTGGACGTCGTTAAGGACGTGCTGGATCATCATGTGGCCGATGGCGAGGAAGATGAGGCCAACGCCGGAAAGGCGCATGAAGAGGTAGCCGTAGCGCTCCAGGGTGCTGCGGCTCTCGATGTGAGCAGTCCGTGTAGTCGGTCCGGACATGGTGGATTCCATGGCAGTTCTCCTTGATTATGGCAGGGGCGGGATGGCCCAGCAACTGTCGCCCGCGGCAGCCAGCTCGGTGCAGTGGCCGACGATGCCGACGAACATGTAGACGGCGAGGGGAAGGAAGGTGACGGCGAAAAGGCCCCAGACGTAGAGGGCGCTTCTCTCCTGATAGCGCCACCACTCGGGTTTGAAGTCGAGGAGGGCAATGCGGATACCGTTGTAGGCGTGAAAGAGGAGGGCGGCCATGAGGAAAATTTCGCCGACGCCGAAGAGGGGGTGCTTGAACACGTCGATGGTCCATTGGTAGAGCGGCGGGTTGTAGGTGGCGTTGGCCGTGTCCCAGACGTGGATGATGAGGTAGGCGAGAATGCCGAGGCCGGAGAGGCGGTGGGCAAGCCAGCTATAGTGGCCCCAGCGTCCCCGGTAACGAATGCTCTCGCGTACGGTGAGGAGAAAGGATGACATAGGGTTCCTCCGTGATGGTTTATTACGCGGGCATTATAACACGCTTTGTTTGATCTCGTCAGGGGATTGGTGGAAAAAAAGGCGCAGGCGTCCGGGAGCGAAAATGGGGCGGGCGGTTCGCGGGGATCCCGCCCTCCGCCACCGGTTTTAGGGTCGAATGATAGCCGGCATGTAGAGGAGGACAAAAAAAAGGGAGGTGGCCGGTGCAGCAGGGGAGCTGTCCGTGCCACCTCTGGGCGGGGAGCGAGAATGATATTAACAGAAATCGGAGAACGCGCAAGTGACGCGGGGTCGTTACTCAGCCTGGCGTGCTTCTTGGAGGGCGCTGAGGTCGATTTTCTTCATCTGGAGCATGGCGTCCATGACGTGCCGGGCCTTTTCGGCGTCGGGATCGTTCAGCAGCCGGAATAGGGCAGTGGGAACGATTTGCCAGGAGACGCCAAAGGGATCTTTGAGCCAGCCGCACTGACCTTCTTCGCCGTCAGTGGTGAAGGTCTGCCATAGACGATCGACTTCGTCCTGGTCGTGGCAGTTGACGAGGAAGGAGATGGCCTCGGTGAAGGTGAAATCGTGTTCGCGGGCGCTGTCCATGGCCATGAATTGCTGGCCGGCGAGGGAGAAGGCGGCGTGCATGACGGTTCCTTCGGGTTCGTCGCCGCCGGGTCCGTAGCGCTGGAGAGTGAAGGTTTCTGCGTTGTCGAAGAGGGCAGTGTAGAAATCGATGGCCTGTTCGGCTTTTCCGTGCTGATCGCCGACGAACATGAGGAAGGGGACGATCTTCTGGGGAGCCGGGGCCAGATTGAGTTGCCAGGAGACGCCGTATCTGTCGTTGGTCCAGCCGAATTTGTTGGCGAAGGGGTATTTTTGGAAAGGCATCAGCGTTTCGCCGCCGGCGGATAGCTGCTCCCAGAGACGGTCGACCTCCTCTTCGGTGTCACAGGAGACGAAGAAGGAAATGGCCGGGGTGAAATTGAAGTGGGGACCGCCGTTGAGGGCGACGAATTGTTGGCCAGCAAGCTGATACTTTACGGTCATTACGCTGCCTTCGGGTTGTCCAGAGGCGTCAGCGCTGGCTTCGTCGTAACGGGTGACATCTCCGATTTTGGCATCGTCGAAGAGGGAGACGTAGAAGTCGACGGCTTCTTCGGCCTGATTGTGGAACCAGAGGTAGGGAACGATCTTTTGCGTCGCGTCAGTCATTTTTCCTTCTCCTTTCTATTCTGGGTGACCTGCCTTATTATATCAGAACACATGTTCTAAAGCCAGCCGGAGCGATTACAGATATCTCGTTCTTCATGAAGATCTCGACGGCGCCGCTCAGGTCGGCTGCTACGATGGCTTCATTGACCTGTTCCACGTAATCACCCGGAAGCAGCCGGGTCGCGAGAGCGCGCGTTCTCTTGCCTGTGGGGCTGAGTGCTGATACACTGTTTTCTGATGATACGTCCTTTTGGCCTGAGAGACGTGGCGCTGTTACGCCGACTCAGTCTCAGCAAGCAGGGAACGCTCCTCCACGCCGAATCTGCCTTGACGAAAAGGTGTCGGCCGCTTCGAGGAGCGCTCTTCAATTTGCTCACCAGGGGAGAGGTTGCAACGTGTGTGTGGCGGGGAGAGAACGGGAGCGGCTTCGTACAGTTTCTGATGCGCAAGGGACAGACGAACGCGCAGTTGCTATATCTGGCAACGACGCCCCCCAACGCGGCGAATGGAGACGGGGCGGGTAAGCCGGCACTAAACGAGGAAGCGTGGCTGGCACTTGTGGACGGAGCGGTGGAGGCAGTGGGGCAAAGGGGAGGACACGCGCTGCTGGCGGACGTCGGCGAAACGGGGCCGGTGTTGCCCCTCCTACGACGAGCGGGTTTTGCCGTTTATACGCGACAGGATATCTGGATGTTGACGGAGCAGAAGGAAGAGGCAGCGGAGCCGATTTTACGGCCGCAAGGGGAGGCAGACGATTGGGACGTGGAGTGGTTGTACACGAACACGGTACCGCCGCTGATTCAGCTTGTGGAGCCAACGCCCCCGGACAGCGGGAAGATATGGGTTTTACGCGAGGACGGGGAGTTGACGGCGTTTGTGCACGTGGACAAGGGTTCGCAGGCTACGTGGCTCCAGATTTACATCCACCCGAACGCCTACGCGCATTCGAGCCAAATCATTTTGGCGGCCGTGCGCATTAGCAGCCCGAAGCCGGGGCACCCGGTTTATTGTTGTGTCCGACGTTACCAGAGCTGGCTGCAAAATGCGCTGGACGAGTCGGGATTTACGTTGTGCCAGAGCCAGGCGGTGATGGTGAAGCACATTGCGACGCCAGTGGATAAGAAGGTTAGCGACCTGAGCCGGTTATTGAACGCGCAGCAAGTTCGGCCGAATACGTTGTTGCAGCGTTACCGGGCATCGGAAGAGGTCTCGCTGCGCGGAATCGTTCACCGGGGCAACGGCTCGAGCGAACGAGAAGAAGGGCTTGCGCGGGGTGGACCCCCACCCCAGCCCTCCTCCTGAGGAGGAGGGAGCGCCCGCCCGTTGGGAAACGGGATAAGAACCTTAATAGAGTTGGCCTATCAGGCTTGTCGCCTGACGGAGATTATTTACCATAGTAACGTTAGACAATGGATCGAGTTAGGAGACTATGACGCTCGAAGGAAGAGCTAAGGAACAAGCAAGAGAAGATTTGGACGCCCTGCTTTCCGTGCTGCCGGTGAGCCTGCGGGAGCGCCTCAATGAGTTGGGGCGCGGCCCGGAGTTGCTGGAGGTGGTCATGGACCTGGGGCGCCGGCCGACGGCGCGTTATACGGACCGCGAGGTGACGCTGCGCGAGGAGGAAGTCTCGAAAGCGGAAATCGACGCGGTGGTCAACCGTATCGGCGATTTTGACGACGACAACCGGGCCGGTATGGCGCGGACGTTGCACCGCATCTCGGCGATTCGCAACCGTCGGGGCGTGATCGTGGGCCTGACGGCCCGCGTGGGTCGCGCCGTGTACGGCACGATTGACATTGTGGCGGACATTGTAGAAAGTGGGACGAGTATCCTGCTGCTAGGCCGCCCGGGCGTGGGCAAGACGACGATGCTGCGGGAGATGGCGCGGATTCTGGCCGACCAGAAGCGGGTGATCATCGTGGATACGTCCAATGAGATCGGGGGGGACGGCGACATTCCGCACCCGGCCGTGGGACGCGCCCGCCGCATGCAGGTGTCGCAACCGTCGCTGCAGCACGAGACGATGATTGAGGCAGTGGAGAACCACAACCCGGAAGTGATCGTGATTGACGAGATCGGCCGCGAGCAGGAAGCGGCGGCCGCGCGCACGATTAACGAGCGGGGCGTGCAGCTTATCGGCACAGCACACGGCAACACGCTGGAAAATCTGTTGCTGAACCCGACGCTGTCGGACCTGGTGGGGGGCATCGAGAGCGTGACCCTCTCGGACGAAGAGGCGCGGCGGCGCGGGACGCAGAAGACGGTCCTGGAACGGCGCGCTCCCCCAACGTTTGACGTTCTGATCGAGATTCAGGACCGGCAACGCCTGCTGGTGCATCAGGACGTGGCGAGTTCTGTGGACGCCGTGTTGCGCGGCGAACCGATGGACGTGGAGTTCCGCTACCGCGATGAACAGGGGGAGATCCACGTG
>JAWVYQ010000072.1:0-17346 GCA_033722615.1 Promineifilaceae bacterium (SeqCode) | reverse complement strand
CAAGCCGGCTGCCGACCATCCCTGGCGCCGACAAGGCCGTGCTGCTTACCAGCGCCGGAAACAGCAGCAGCAACAGCAGAAGTAGCTATGGTGACATTTTCGCTGAACAGTTAGGGGTGACCTTGTCGCTGAACAACAACAGGGGAAAAACCAGAGAGTGGAGGGTGTCTTGGTCAGTCGCGCGGATCGAGGGCTTGACTCACCGCTTGCAACGGGCGATGCGTATCGCCCTGGAGAAGGTTGAGGAGGGCGGGGAGGAGCAGAACGGCGGCGGCTACAGCGTAGGCCAGAATGCCGGCGAGCAAGACGCGACTGAAACCGGCGACGATGGCCACGGCAATGGCCAGCACGGAGCCGGCGACGGTGGTCACGCCGTTAACGGCCCAGGCGAGGGCGACGGCCTGGCGGCCGGCGCGGCCGACGTGGCGCAGCGCGAGAGGGAAGGGCATGCCCATGAAGAGGGCAATCGGTGCCAGGCTGGCAACGACAACGGCGACGCGCACACCGCGCTCGGCCGCGAGGAAGCGGTGGCTCACGGACGGCCAGATCAGGATCCAGGCGACGGCCAGGACGGCGACCACGAGGATGGGCCAGGCAGGGGGACGATCGGCCGGCGGGAGCAGGCGGCCGGCGGCACCGGAGCCCAGACCACCGACGACGAGTAAGGTGGCGAGAACGGCGGTGACGGTCAGTGTGGGATGTCCCAGAAAGAGGCGGGACTGTTGAATGAAGCCTACTTCGAGAGCCATGAAACCCAGCCCCAGGGCGCCGAAGTAAACGGGCGACCAGCGCCAGAAGGAGGTGGTGGCTCTGCGCTGGAGGGGAATGAGAAGGGCTGCACCGGCGACGACGAGAACGGCAAGACCGATGAGCAGGGGGCGGAGATTGTCCGGAATTCCACGCTCAAACTGGTAGAAGAAGGGGCGGTCATCGCTGGTGGGAGAGATGTCGGACTCGGCATCGGCGACGATATCGCTAAAGGGCCGGTCGCCGGCCTCCACAGCGTCCAGGGGCGGTTGGGCGAGGACCTGGGGCAAGAAGAGGGGGACAAATCCTATTCTGCGAGCGACCGAGCCGAGGGCGAGACTTTCTTCGGCGGTATAGGGGGTGTTGCGGACGATGAGCAAGGGGATCGGGGAGTCGCTGCGGGGATCAAGAAGGGCGACGACGTGTTGGAGCGCTTCGCTGTCAGAGAGGCCGCGGTCGCGCAGAACGGCAAGGGCGGTAGAGAGAGCGCGGGTCAACGTCGCTTCGTCGTAGAGCTTCAACGCCACCTGCCCCTCGGGAGTCAGGTGATCCAGATAATCGTGGAAGGCCTCGACGGTGTACGTACTCTCTTCGACCAGGGCGTATCCGCTGCGCTCGGCGGCGAGGGTTACAACCTGGGACATGAAGATGAGGTCGTAGCGGCGCTCTTCACGGCGGAGGACGCTACGCCCTTCGTCGTACACGATGCGCACGCTTTCCTGCCCGTAGAGGTCGCCGTTGTAGTCGGCATAGGCTTCTACGAGCTCGACGCTGGCGCGATTGACTTCCACGGCGACGATCTCCTCGGCGCCGCTGCGCAGGCCGAACCAGACGTCGAGCCCGCCTCCGGGACCGATGACGAATACGGTGCGGGGTTCCTGGGTGGCGAACGGGAAAAGGCCGATGTCCCGGAGGAGGAATTCGTTGTCCTCGGCCGGGGGCATGATGGAGCCGGCCGCGCCGTCGATGTAGAGGCGGTAGGGGCCGCCGTCGTCCGGGCTGACCAGGTCGGTGCGGGCGAAAGCGTCCCAACGGGTATCCAGCAGTTGGCCGCGTTGCAAAGTGTCGACGATGGGCTTGTCCGACGGCAGCCGGGCCATGTCTATCTGTAGGAAGTGGCCGGCGACGTTGGCACCGAAGATGATGGCGCTGAGAGCGAGAAGGGCCAGCGGCGGTCGGCGGGAGCCGGCGGGAGCCAGCACCAGGGCGGAAAGAGCCATGAAAATGGCGGCGACCAGCAGGGCGTCAGTCCCACCCAGGAGGTCGAGGGCGGGGACGGCAAGAAGGGCGCCGAGGCCGGCACCGGCGAGATCTGCCAGGTAAAGTTGGGGACTGGCCTGGGAGCTGGCGCTGAAGAGAAGGGCGAGCGTGAGACCGACGAAGATGAAAGGGAGCGTCACGAGGAGAAAGAGGAGGGGGCGCAGATCAAGGGAGGCGCCCCAGGCGACAAAGAGAACGAGAAGGAGGATGCTGAGCGCGGCGGCGGCCGGATAGCGGCCGGCATGGCGACGGTGGCGCAGGCTGTTGTGGGCCGTGGCAGCGGCGGCGCCCAGGCCAATGCCGAGAACGGCGAGAGAAAGAACGACGAAGACATATGGGGGATAGTAAAGGGTGGAGAGCAAGCGGGTCAGGGCAACTTCCAGCAGGAGAGCGGCGGCAGAAAGGAGGCCCAAAGCCGGCATGAGCGCGCGCCGACGGGAGGCCATCATTTACCCCGCAAGCTGGGATCCATTGCGTCGCGCAGGCCGTCGCCGAGGAAGTTGAAGCCCATGACTGTAACCATGATCGCCAGACCGGGGAAGAGGGCCATCCAAACCGATTGACCGAAGTAACCGCGGCCTTCGGATAACATGCGGCCCCAACTGGGATTGGGGGGCTGCACGCTCAGGCCGAAGAAGCTGAGGGCGGCTTCAGCCAGGATGGCGAAGGCCAGGCTAAGGGAAGTTTCGACGATGAGAGGGGCCATGGCGTTGGGCAAAATGTGACGGAAGAGAATGCGCAGATCGGTGGCGCCAGAAGCGCGCGCCGCTTCGATGTACTCTTCTTCGCGGATAGAAAGGACGGAACTCCGGGCAATGCGGGCAAAGATCGGGATGTAGACGATGCCGATGGCAATCATGGCGTTTTCCACTCCCTTCCCCAGGGCGGCCAAAACGGCAATGGCCAGCAATATGGCGGGGAAGGCGAAGATTACGTCCATGGAGCGCATAATGACTTCGTCCAGGACGCGGTTGCCATAGCCGGCGATCATGCCGAGGAAGGAACCGACGGTGGCCGCGATGCCCACGGCGATGATGCCCACCTGCAAGGAGACTCGGGCACCATAAATGACGCGGCTCAGGGTATCGCGGCCGAAATCGTCGGTGCCCATGGGGTGTTCCAGGCTGGGCGGCGCGAAGCGGTCGGCCATGTCCATGGAAACCGGATCGTAGGGGGCCACGTAGGGGCCAACGAGGGCGACGAGAATGAGCACGATGACGATGATGACGCCCAACATGCCGACTCGATGACGCGTCAGCCGGACCAGCGTGTCCTGCCAATAACCTCGCTGCTCTTCCTGTTCAGCTTCTGCGGGGAGGGTGGGAGCGCTCGCAGGCGTTTCGGCCATTTACATCTTTTCCTTTCTCAATTGTTCGAGGAGTGAAGCGCTCACGCCGGGTTGGCCGAAGTGGTTCACGGCGGCATCGCGGCGCAAGTATTCAAGCCACACCGGTTGCTCTTCGACCAGGGAGCGTAAAAGGGATAAGGCTTCCTCGCGGCGGTTAAGGGGCCCTGCCAGGTGTAAGGCAGACAGATAGTGTAGATAAGGTTCGTCGGGAGCCCAGCGGCGAATGTTGTTCACGGCCTCGTGGGCGGCCTCGAGCTGGCCCTTATCCACGAACTTCGGAATCTCGTATTCGGCCGTGTAGGCTCGGTGGAGCTGTAACAAGCGACGCAGTTCGGCGAGGGGGTCGGGGTGGTGGTCTACGCGCAGATCGACCAGGGGAAAGGTGGCGCGCTCGGGACCGACGATCAACAGGGCGGCCGTGCGCCTACCCCGAATGTCGCCGCCTTCGGCTTCGGCGGCGTCCAGGGCTGCCAGGAGCCGTTCGGCAAAGTCACCCGAGGCGTTCTCAAAGGCAGCGGCCATGGCGTCCCAGACGGTGTCGCGGGCCATCATGTTGGCCTGCACGGAGAAGGCGTCGCCGACGCGGCCGCCGGCGTGGGAGAGGCAACGCTTGCCGGTATGGGTGGCAACGCGGCCGTGACGGTCGACGATGGCCACCTGCCGGAACTCGCGCCGGGGGTCGACGGCGAGCAGGGCTTCCAGCGCTTCTTGAGGCGTTTTGCGGCCGGCGATTAGATCTAAGCCCAGCGTGCCGTAGGTGCGTTCAGCGACGGCCTGGGTGGCCACGGCGCCGACGCCGGCCTCGGCCCAGGGAACCCAGGTGCCGACGGCCAGGTTGCACGTCTGCACGGCAACGCCGAGAGCATGGGTATCAGGATCCCGGGCCACGATGGAGTAGGTCATGGGCAATTTCTGACGGTACGATCAGGCATATTCAATGCGGGGATCCAGGAAGAAGTAAAGCAGATCGGTGGCCAGGTTGACCAGGGTCAGGAGGACGGCGATGGTGAGCACGGCACCCTGGAGAAGGGGATAGTCCCGATCAAGGACGGCATCCAACGCCAGACGCCCCAGACCGGGCCAGCCAAAGACGACCTCTACGACGACGACGGCGCTCAAAAGGGCCGTGATCTGGAGGCCAATAATAGTGACGATGGTGATCAGGGCGTTGCGCAAGGCGTGGCTGAGAATGACGACGCGCTCGCGCAATCCTTTGGCGCGGGCGGTGCGGATGTAATCCTGATTCAGAACTTCTAACATCGCGCTGCGGATGAAGCGAGTCTGGATCGATCCGCTGATAATTCCCAGGGTCATCGCCGGCAGGATAATGTGTAGCAGCCAACCCTTCGGATCCTCCGTTAGAGGCGTATAGCCGCGGGAAGGAAGCCAATTGAGAGTCAGGGAAAAGAGAAGGATGAGCATGATGCCCATCCAGAAGTCAGGAATGGACACTCCCACCTGGCTAATAATGGATGCGAAGATATCGGTTTTGCTGCCCGGCTTGAGCGCAGAGATTATGCCCGCGGGGAAAGCAATGGCCATCCCCACGAAAAGGGCGGCAGCGGCGAGCTGTAGCGTTGCCGGCAGCCGCTGGGCGATTTGTGGCGCCACCTCCTGCCGCGTGACCAGGCTACGGCCGAAATCTCCCTGGAGAACGTTCCACAACCAGTCACCGTATTGCACGAGGAAGGGCCGGTCCAGCCCGAGGCGCTTCTGTAGCGCAGCGACGTTTTCCTCGGTGGCCTGCGTCCCCAATATGACACGCGCCGGATCGCCGGGGACGAGGTGAATGATGAGGAAGACGACGAAGCTGACGCCCAGGACGACGACGAGGGCCAACAGCAGCCGCTGAATGATGTAGCGAGTGTTCAAGGTTTCCTCCGGGAAGGGAGGCCCGCCGGCGCCGGCAGGCCTCCCTGGTGGCGCTTATTGATCGAGCCAGACGGTCCAGAAGTTGTTGGCCTGGTCGGGGCGCACCGTGAAGCCTCTGACGTACGGGGCAAAAGCGCGGATTTCGCGCTTGTTGTACATGTAGACGTAGGGGGCGTCGTCAACCAGGATCTGATCGGCTTCCTCGTAGATGGGATAACGCTCGTCAAAGTCGCTGATGGAGCGACCTTCTTCAACCAGGGCGTCGAACTCTTCGTTGCTATAGCCCGTGAAATTGAACACCTCACCGGTGTGATGCTGTAAGTAGTAGTATTGGTCAGCATCGATGAGGCCGTTCCAGTTGCAGATGTAGGCGTCGTACATGAAGTTGCCTTCCAACTCCAACCATTCACTCCATTCGGGGGCGTTGATGGTAGACTCGATCCCGATCTCGGCCAACTGTTGTTGCAGAACCTGGGCGGCACGCACCGTCTCGCCATACTGTACAGTAGGCAACAGCTCCATTTCGAAGCCGTCGGGATAACCGGCGTCGGCAAGAAGCTGTCTGGCCTGCTCTACGTCACGGTCGTAGGGCTCGTAACCGAAGTACCAGGGGCTGCCGGTGCCAATCGGCGCCTGCAATGGCTCACAGAGCCCAAAGAACCCGGCCTGGCACAGTTGCTCGCGGTCGATAGCGTAGGCAATGGCCTGGCGCACGCGCACGTCGTCAAACGGTTCGCGGGTGAGGTTGAGGCCGATGTAATCGTAGGAAAGTTGCGGCGCCGTTTCGACGACGATGTTGGGATCGTCTTGCAATGCCTCGAAGTTTTGGGGGGCGATGGCCAGCACCCAGTCTACTTCGCCGCCGCGTAGGGCGGTTTCGCGCACGGTGTCGTCGGGAATGGGCTCGATTTCGACGGCGTCGAGATAAGGCAGGCCCTCCTGCCAGTAGTTCTCATTCCTCTCCAGCAACAGGCGGGTCGTGCCCTCTACCTCGCTGATGGCGAAGGGGCCGGTGCCAATGGGCACTGTTATGGTGCCGTCTTCTTCAAGGCTTTCGCGGGCGACGATGCCGGTGGATTTGTCGAAGCCGATGGATTGGGGGAAGATGCCAAAGGGTTCGGGATGGGTGATGGCAACGGTGTAATCGTCGATGACTTCGATCTGCGTCTCGGGCGGGCCAACGCGGGCGGCGTTGCCGGCGCCGGTCTCGGGGTCGATGAGGCGCTCGAAGCTGAATTTGACGTCTTCGGCCGTCATCTCGCGGCCGTTACTGAACATGACGCCTTCACGCAGATGGAAGGTCCAGGTGAGGCCATCTTCAGATTGCTCCCAGGATTCGGCCAGCCAGGGTACCAGATTCAAGTCGTCGTCGTAGAAGGTGAGGCCTTCGAGGACGTTGTTGAGGATCTGATAGCTGGAGTAGGAACTGACGGTGTGCGGATCGAGGCCGGCCCATTCATTTTGGAAAGCGGCGTGGAGGGTCCCCCCGGATTGAGGCTCGCCCTCTTCTTCAGCCATTTCCTCTTCTTCGGCCATTTCTTCTTCCTCGGCCGGAACTTCGACGATACGGGTGACCTCTACTTGTTCGGTTACAACCTCGCCCTCGACAATGCGGGTGACTTCGACCTGTTCGGTGACGGTCTCGGTCACGACCCGGGTTACTTCAACGACTTCCGGTTCCGCCTCTCCGCCGCAGGCGCTGACCGCGAGAGCCAGCACGATTAACAGCAAGATGACGGGCAGTAGCGTAATACGCTTCATATTCTCCTCCGATGTGGTGCCGGCATTGCTGCCGGCCGGTAGAAAGCGGGGGTAAAACGGCGCGCACGTAAACGTTACCGGAACAGCCGGGTCACCCTCGCAAGTGGGTCTCAGGAAAAGTCTATAGGTTCACCTCCTTCCAGACGCTTATCTCAAGCCAATCGGCCCTAGGATGCAAGCGTAATCGGCAAGACGACGGATGTCATCAGCAGCCGGCGGCAGGGCTCACAGGTTGGTGCTGGCTAATTCCTCTTCTATTGCGGCGGCGGCATCGCGTAACAGGCCGAGAGTATGCTCCACGGCCGACTCATCCATGCGGTAGGTGGGGCCGGCGACGCTAAGGCCGGCGACGAGTCGCCCGCGCCGGCCGAAAATGGGGACGGCGACGGACGTGGCGCCGGCATCGACTTCGCCTTCACTGACGCAGTAGCCCTGGCGTCGTATCTGGCGCAATTGCGTTTTCAGTTCATCGAGGTCGGTGACAGTGTCAGGCGTGAAAGCGTTTAAGGGCAACGGTAAATAATCCTCTACTCTTTTCTCGGAAATGTAGGCCAGAAGAATTTTCGACGACGCGTCGGCGTGCAAGGGTTGGATCTGGCCGCGCTCAAAGGTAATGCGCACGGCCTGGGGCGCCTCGACGCGCTCGACACAGACAGCGTGCCCGTCGAAGAGGCGGGTCAACAAGACAGTTTCGCGCGTCTTCTGGCACAATTCCTCCATGAAAGGGAGCGCGATTCGGCCGACGTCTTCTTGCCGCCCTGCCAGGCGCGCAAACTGGAGCAGGCGCGGACCCAGACGAAATGTGTCGTGTGCAGTCGCTTCGAGAAAACCTTTATCACGCAGGGTGCGGATGTAGCGGTAGGTGGTGCTGCGCGGGGCGCCAATGAGCCGACTTATCTGTTCGGCGGTCAGTTCGGGACGGGAGGCATCGAAGAGGAGCAGAACATCCAGCACATTCTCGGCTGTCGAACTGGATTGCGACACGAGAGATGACCTGAGCGCCTTTTTCCCATTAATTAGGACTGGAATTCCATTTAATGGGAAGCATCGTAACAAATGTGGGAAGGATTGTCAAGAAAAAGGGGCGGTCGACAAGCGGTGACAGGATGTTGAGCGGGGCGCTTGCTTGCAGGAAGGCAGGATGTGGTAAAATCGAATTCGCAAATGGATTGGTAAACGAACGGATGCGTTGAACGAATCTAGGCAGTTTTCGGGAGAGATTATGAGCCGCGCTCGATTGTTGGTTGTTGTCCTATTGTTTTCCCTTACCGGGCTCGCCTCGTTGACGGCGGGCACCGGGCGGGCATCTGAGGGGACGGCGGCACAGCCTGTCCCGATGGATGAGCTGATCATTGGCGGCGACGCGTTCGCCGGTGGGACGGTGGAAAACGTGCTTGTTTCTGACGATGGCCTGCGGCTGGAACCGGGTGTAGCCAGCGGCACCTACACGTCGCCGGCGTGGGACGCGCCCCTCCCCTTCAACGCGTTGGTGCCGGAGTGGACGGCCGAGGCGCCGGAGGGCTCGGCCGTGAGTGTGGCGGTGCGGACGGGTGACGCCGGGGTGTGGGAGGAGTGGATTACGTTGCAGGAGAACGCCGACCTGACCGTAGAAGGGTCGGAGGCGCTGACCGGGGATATGATTGTGACGCCGGGCGCGGACGTCACGCACAGCCAGGTGCAGGTGCGCGTGCGCCTGAGCCGCGTTGCAGACGACGCGGAACCGGTCCTGCAAGGGATTCACCTTTATTTCATCGACTCGACAGATGGCCCGACTACCGAGGAGCTGTTCGCGCGGCAACAGGCGCTGGGACAGCCGGAGACGACGGAGGACGGCTACCCGAAACCGCCGGTGATCAGCCGGGACGTCTGGTGTGTTCCGTATTATGGAGAAGAAGAATGTGAGTACACAGAGGATCTGGATTACTATCCGGTGTCGCATCTCGTCGTGCACCACACGGTGACTTCCACCGGAGCTGATGGTGATTCGGCGGAGACGGTGCGCGCCATCTGGAGGTACCACAATTATACCCGCGGATGGGGAGACATCGGCTACAATTACCTGGTGGACGTGAACGGCGTGATCTTTGAGGGTCACTATGGGGGTGACGATGTCATCGGGACGCACGCAGCCGGGGCGAACAAGGGCTCGATGGGGGTGTCTCTCATCGGCAACTTCGAGGAATATGCACCCACTCCGGACATGGTCGATTCGGTGGCTGACCTGCTGGCGTGGAAAGCGGACCAGAAGAACATTGACGTCTACGATTCGAGTTACCTGCCGGACGTGAGTTGGGGGCTTCCCCACCTGATGGGCCACCGGGACGTGTACGGCACGACGGCCTGCCCGGGCGATTACGCGCACGGTATGCTCTCCCTGCTCCGAGACGAGATCGCGAACCGCATCGGCTTTGAGTCGCCGTACGTTTATTACGACGAGTTGGAGCCGGAAACGAATTTCAGCAAGAGCGACGTGAACTGGATGACCGGATACAATAATTGCGGCATCGACGGGCACGCTTATTACACGTGGTCGGTGACGGACCCGGCGGCAAGCACGGATTGGGCGGAGTGGCGGCCGGAGATCACTTTACCGGGACTTTACGAGCTGTACGTCTACGCGCCTTATTGCCTCACGGGGGAGCGGGACACGAACGGGGCCGTCTACGAGGTGACGCACGCCAAGGGCACGGACACCGTGGTCGTCAACCAGGAAGACAATCTGGGGATATGGGTTTCGCTGGGAGAGTATGAGTTCGAGCCGGGCACCAGCGGCCGGTTGCGGCTGACCGATCTGACTTCGACGGATGAGGATTGGGGCGTATGGGCCGACGCCATTCGCCTCCACTATGAGGATCCCAGCGCCATCGACCGGGCGCCGATCAGCGGCACGTGGCTGGCCGGGCAGCAGGTCAACTTCCAGTGGGAGATTCAGAATGAGCCACTCCTGGACTCCCTGACGTTGCAGGCAGCGCGGGACGAAGCGTTCACGGACGTGGCGCTGAATACGACGCTGCCGGCTTCGGCGAACAGTTACAGCCACACGTTCGCCGACACAAACGTCCCCCTCTTCTGGCGGCTGCGGCTACACACCACGCGTGGGGCCACACTCGATTCGCTGCCGTTCAACTTCGGCCTGGACACGGAGCCACCCACGTCCAGCATTGACCGTATTTACCGGCTGGAAGGGGACCGCTATCTGGTCACGTGGAGCGGCGAGGATGCGGGTTCAGGTATCGTTGGCTACAATATCGAGTACCGGCTGTCGGATGAAGAGGAGTGGACGTCCCTGCCGGTTACAGACGGGGCGACGTCCGGAACTTTCGTCCCTCCCATGCCCGGCCGGACCTACTGGTTCCGCAGCCAAGCCGTCGACGCCGTCGGCTACGTAGAGCCGGTTGAGAGCAAAGATGGCGATGGAAACACAGCCAGCGCCATCATCTTGTCACGCAGCGGGTTGTTACCGTTGACGCAAAAGGAGTAAGTTTAAGGATGACCCAGGTTGAAGAAGTTGACGTCTTGATCGTTGGTTCAGGCCCGTCAGGGATGTCCACTGCCCTCCACCTGGTACAGCGCGACCCGACCTGGGCTGAGCGCATGGTCGTCATCGACAAAGCCGTGCACCCGCGGGAGAAGTTGTGCGGCGGCGGCATTACCCATCTGGGCACCGGCGTGCTGGCGCGGCTCGGCCTTTCCTTCGAGCCCCAGCACGTGCGCGTGCGGGAGGTGAAGCTGGTCTACGAGGATAAAAGCTACTCTGTGCTGGGCAATCCTGCCTTTCGCGTGACGCGGCGAGATCAATTTGACCACTGGCTGGTGCAGGTGGGCGAAGAACGGGGAATCACAGTCCGGCAGGGAGAGCGGGTCACGGATATCTCGACGCACGACGATCACGTGGAGGTGACGACGGACAAAGCGGTTTTCCACGCTCAGGTCGTGGTGGGGGCCGACGGGTCGCGCAGTTTTGTACGCACGCGGTTAAAGTGGGACGACGACTCGCGCGTGGCGCGGCTGCTGGAAGTGTTGACGCCGGAGGACCCACAGCGCCGAGTGGAGTTCAAGGAGGGGGTGGCTATCTTTGACTTCACGCCGATGAAGGATGATTTGCAGGGGTATTACTGGGATTTTCCGAGCTACGTAGAGGGCGAAGCCCACATGAACCGGGGCGTGTTCGATAGCCGCGCCCGGCCGGAAAAGGAACGGGCCGACCTGAAGGGCGTGTTGGAGACGTCGATGGCGGAGCGACAGCGGGATCTGGACGCGTACAGACTGAAGGGGCACCCTATTCGCTGGTTTCATAAGAAAGGGCGCTTTGCGATTCCACGCGTGCTACTCGTAGGGGACGCGGCCGGCGCCGACCCGCTGTTTGGCGAAGGGATCTCGTTTGCGTTGGGCTATGGGGAAGTGGCGGCGGCCGCCATCGAGGACGCGTTCGAGCGGGAGGATTTCAGCTTCGCAACTTACAAGGAGCGACTGCTGTCGTCGTCGCTATTCCAGCACCTGTGGTTGCGCACGCGTCTGGCCAGCAAGGCGTATCTGCTCAACTACCCGTGGGTCGTGCGTCTGGGCTGGTGGCTGATGCGCATCGTCATTCGCTTCACGCGGTGGCGCGACCGGAATTACCGGCCGGGGCCGGAACTGATGCTGGAGATGGCGGGAAGCCAGAAAGGGGCGCGCTGATTTAGTCGGCCTTGCGCGGGTGGCCGTAAAGCCACCAATATTCATCGCGGGGATAGGCCGGCTTCCACTCTCGGGGCCAGACGAATTCGCCCCGCTCCCAGACGCGACTCAATTCGCGGTCCAGTAGCGCCAGGCTTCGAGGAATCTCTTCGTCTAGCTCATAGGGGGGGACGCGTAACTGGGCAACAAGGGCCTCGATCATGGCTCGCGTGTCGACGGCCGATTCATAATAGGCAATGTTCACCCCCCGTTTCACCTCGCTCAGATATTCCTGCCACTGGCGCAGCCGCGCCTCGAGTTCGGTGTGCGCTTTCGTTTCAAAGCGGACGATTTTCTCGTCCAACGCGCTGTTGTACTGGCCGATAGCGTCATGCAGACGAGATTGCTCCTCCATATCGAGGAGATCGCGCAGTTGCAAGAGGCGGTACTGGCGCATCAGATAACCGCCGAGCGTGACCTTGGGCAAATCGGTGCGAGAGGTGGGGTAGAAGAGCACGTCACTGCGCAGGTACTCGTCGATGAGCCCGGCCATCTCTTCCAGGACTTCGAGGTCTTGCTTGAGTTTTTTGATTCCCTCCATGGTCTGACTCCTTGCTTGGATCGGGCGATATTGGCGACGCCGTTGCTATTTTAGCAGCAACTGAGGAGAATTGCCCGCGCGCCGCAGCGACATATAATCAACGTTGTTCCGGCCTGGGAGCGGCCTGGAGCGTAACCTGCTCGTTAGAGAATGGGGAAACGTATGACACAAATTCGACGGTCGATCATCTTGAAAATGGCTGCAGCAGCCTACGACATGGATCTGGACGTGGCAACGGGCGTCCTGCACCGAGACGAGTCCGGGCGCTGGCTTATCGGCAAACAGGATCTGACGGAGTGGCTGGCGGCGCACGAAGACGAAGAGATTGCCCTCGTGCTCGGCTCGCTGGACGATGAAAGGCCAGTGGCGACGCGCACGTGTCGCACCTGCGGGCGGGACTATACGGACCTGGAGTGCCCTTACTGCCGCGAGAGACGTATCCGATTGCGCGGCCGTTGAGGATGCGGGAGACAATCGACTTTTTCAGGAGGGAAATAGCTTAAGGTGAAACGTTACTTGTTGTTGCCGGCCGTCGCTTTTTTGCTGGCGGCCGTGATCCCGGCCCGGGCTCAAGAAGGGGTGGAGCGCCTGGCGTGGTTGACGGTGGAATTGTGGCCCGATTACGACCGGCCGGAAATGCTCATTCTGATGACGGGGGCCGTTCCGGACGGGACTTCTTTGCCCGCGACCGTGAGCGTGCCTCTGCCGGGGGCGGCTACGATCAACGCCGTGGCGCGGATTACGGACGACAACGCCCTGATCGACGACGTGGCGTACTCGACGGGCGACGGCAGCCTGACGCTGACGACGCCGGACCGCCGTTTTCGCGTGGAGTATTATGCGCCTTACGAGACCAGCAGGGGGCAACGGTCATATACGTTCAACTGGCTGGCCGACGTGACGGTGGAAGAGATGGCGGTGGCGGTACAGGAACCGGAGGAGGCCACGTCGCTGGAGGTGGAACCGGCGGCCGTCGAGGTGGTCCCCGGCTTTGAGGATTTCACTTACCACAATTTGCCGCCGGAAACGGTGCCGGCCGGCACGCCGTATACGGTGACAGTGACCTATGAGATGGAAGGGGGAGAAGGGGGAGTCCTTCAGAACGCAAACTGGCCGATCCTGCTGGCGGTCGGCGGCGGTCTCCTGGTGCTGCTGGCTCTGGCATGGCAGCTCTGGGGGGAGCGCCTGGCCGGCATAGTCGGGGGCGGTCGGAAGGCACGCAAGCCGCGGCCGGCCCGCAGAAAGGGCGCTGAGAGGGCGGGCGCGCAAAGGGCACAGAAGAAGAAGGGGGAATCGTCGCGGCGGGCGAAGTTCTGCCACCAGTGTGGGGAAAAGGTACAGTCTGGCGACCGCTTCTGCCGGAATTGTGGTGCGCGCTTAAAAGGGTCTGGCTAAAGGCCCCACAGATCGATTCAACAAAAAAGCCCGGCCGCTTGTGGCCGGGCTTTTTCTGTGTCAGGAACTACTCGTCCCGAGTTTCTGGGGGCACCGCCCCGGCCGGATATTCGACCTCTACATTACTTTCGAACTCGGACGTATCCAGGAGATAGGCCATGATATCTGCCATGTCCTGTAGGGTCATGCGCTCGCCGAAGTCGCCAGGCATGGCGCTGGGCTCAAGACAATCACCTGTGGGACATTCGGGGGCGATGAGCTGGTTCGGCTTGAGGATGGATTCATAGAGGTAGTCAGCGGCCGTATAATCTTCTATCCGCTCGGCGCCAACGGTAGCGATGTCCCCCAGCCACGGGCCGACGGCGGCGGTGCCTGCGTCACCCTGCGGATCGCCGTGGCAGCCCTGGCAACCATAGGTGACGGCATATAACTCTTGCCCGGATTCGGCATCGCCCGCCGGCAGTTCGGAAACCTGACGCGGCCACTCGGGGCCTACAACTGCCTCCTGGTCACCGCACAGCTCTTCGCTCTCCCAGTTGAGGACGAAGAGGGTCACGTTGCGAACTTCATTTTGCTGAAGGGGACCGCCGTAGTCCTGGAGCCAAGCGGGCATTTCGGTTCCAGGCCGGCCGGCGGCGACGGCGCTGCGGACAAAATTAGCCTTGCTGCCCGACCAACCGGTCTGTACCAGGCGCTGCGGCCGGGTACCACAGAGCATATCGGGGTTGTTCAGGCGGCGGCCGATGCAACCGGTCGGCTCACCGGAAGAGGGATCGTAACATTCTTCTGCCCGGCCGTTGACGCCGTGACAGGTTGCACAGTTGTTGGCGAAGACCAGAGCCCCCCTTTCGATGGAGCGGCCCGCGTAGGCATCCGTGAACGTGTCCATTCGCGCCGGTTCACGCAGGGCGACAAAGCCGAGGATGATCATCGTCAGCATGAAGGCGATGGTCCCAATGATGATCTTGGTTTGCATCGTTTCTTATCCTTGCGATTAGTGATAATCGTATCAAACGCCAAAAGGCGACTTGATTTCCCCGGTTACTGGTCGCTCCCAGGAAAATCGGGCATTTCCCAGGCGCCTAATCCAGAACGCGTTCTTCGTCCTCGTAATTGGAAAGCGCGTGACGGTAGTCAGTCCGCGTAAAGTCATAGAGGAGGGCGTCCGGGTTTTGCGGATTGGGCACTTCGAAGAAGAGGCGCAAGCGGAGCATGTTGTGCTGATAATTGTCGATCTCCAGCCAGGCTTCCGGATCGGGCATGGCGGTATCAGTGAAGGAGTTGGCATAACGGGCGCCGCTCTCCGTTTGTGTCACCTCGCATTCCTCCCAGGGGCCAGCCTCTTCCAGCGAGCAACTCCGGTGCTCCATGGCGGTCTGGAATTCCTCCAGAGCTTCTGTCAGGTGGGGATTACCCGCCACTTCCTCGCCAGGGAGATAGGTGCCCGGTTCGAGGTCCTCATAGGGCACGGATTTGAGGGCGCTGTGCCCCTCCTGGGGCAAGAGTTCCTGGCTGACCTCCTGATCGGGTGAACTCTGCACGCGGTACTCGGGCGAACCCATCCAGTTGGACATCCACATGAAAGCGATGAAGAGCATGGCGACGGTCAGGCCGACGCGACGGTCGGCGTAGCGCCGGCTCTTGCCCACTTCGAAATAGGGCATGACGAAGAAGGCGGTCGCCAGACCGGGAATGAAGATGAAGGCAATGAAGACCTTATCGGCCAGTTTCAACCAGCCCTGGGACCAGGCGAGGTACCAGGGGGCCACGACGTGGAGCGGCGTGACCAGGGGATCGGCGTGGCTCTCGAGGGGAACCCGGTAGAACCAGAGGGAACCGGCCACGAGGAAAAGGGTGGTCAGGCCAACCCACATCAACTGGCTGGTGGCGATATCCGGCAGGAAGTAGGTTCGCTCGTCGCGGGGAACGCGGCGGGCCGTATCTTCGCCGATGGCTTCACGGCCGGGGGGCAGGGAGTGGCCGTGGATGACGACTTTGTAGTAGTGGACGAAGAAGAAGATGCCCAAGAGCAAGGGTAACGCCAGGACGTGTAACAAGTAAAAACGGAGCAAACCGCCGGCGCCGATGACGGGGGCACCCCGTAAGAGGAGGTTGACGTTGCGGCCGATGACCTCGGGGCCGGGGGTAGCCTCGGCGGCACTCACGGCCACGGTGACGGCCCAGTACGCCAATTGGTCCCAGGGCAGCAGGTAGCCGCTAAAGCTGAGAACGAGGGTCAGCACGAGTAAGATCATGCCGGTAAACCAGGTAAACTGGCGCGGGTGCTTATAGCTGCCGGTGATAAACGTTCGCAGCATATGCAGGGCGACGACGACGACCATGACTTCGGCGCCAAAACGGTGCAGCGCGCGCATGAGCTGGCCCAGCGGCACGTTCCCCATGATGTTCCAAATGTCGCCGTAGGCTTTCTCGGGCGACGGCGTGTAGAAGATCATGAGGAAGATGCCGGTAATCGTCTCCCACACGAACATGAAGGTGGAAAGCCAGCCGAGGCGGAAAGTGGGATAGATATGGGTTACTTCGGTATGATAAAAGCTGGGAATGATGTGGAGCCAGAAGCCGTCGGCGTGGGGGCGCAGGCGCGGATTCGGCCGGCGAGGCTCTTCACCGCGCAACATGTCGCGGATGTCATTAATGTTGAGGCCGGCCGTCAGGCGTTCGACGGCCTCATCCGCTTTGGCGATAGAGGCCCGCTTTAGCCCCATCTCTTTTACTTGATCAACAAAGGTAGCCATCTTTCCTCCTCGCGCTGAATGGCTGCTGTCCAGGAACCGCTCCCGTCGTCACCTTCCCAGAAGCGCTTCCGGAAAAGCGGGGAAATAATTCCAGACAATTATCAGGGGCAACTGTTACGGAATTCACAAATCAACTGCCGGCTGGGGCCGTCCAGGAGCGCCCCGGTATCAATCCGGATCGTGGTCGTGCCGGCCGGCAACTCCAGGGCTTCGTAGAAACCGAGCTGGTCGCTGACCGGCGCCGTGGCCAACACCTGGCCGGCCTCGTCCAGAGCGGAGAGTTCAAAGCGGTCCAGGGAGCGGGGGGCGGGGGACTCAATGCGGCGGCCGTCCAGACGGTATTTGGAACCGTGGCACGGACATTCAAAACGCTCATTGGCGGCATTCCAGTCGTAGATACAACCAAGATGAGTACAAACCTTGTAGATGGCGGCCACGCCGACAATGGGTTCTTCTTCGTCTGGCGCCAGCGACATTCTCTCCTCACCCTGGTCAACTGTCGTATCCAGGTTGACCAGCCAGAAGCGGCCATCAGGATAATTAACGGGTGGGGCATTTTTATCGGGCAGTCTATCCGCCGAAACTGAGAACGTGCCGCCGAACTGCCCTTCACGGAAGCGAGGAATGGAAAACCAGATGATAAGGCCGGTCGCTTCCGCAGCAGCCAGAGCCATGGACGCGCCCCATATATAATAGAGAAACTCGCGCCGGGTCATGCCTCCGTTGCTGGCTGTTGCTTCTGCCATAATTTCTTCTCCTGTTCGAAGCGAAACTGGATTAGTGCGACGTATTTACGTGTGAGTGATTATTGCACAAAAAAGGGGACGGTCGTCACGCCAATTGTGTGCTTTTTATCACAAAACATGGTGAAAGGGATTATAACAAACTCTATAACGAGATCAAGGAAAGAGGATGGGCGCTGAGGGACTCGAACCCCCGACCTCTTCGGT